>NZ_QYUO01000002.1:676869-1015304 GCF_003591035.1 Noviherbaspirillum saxi | reverse complement strand
ATTCCCGGCAATGCCATAGTAGGCGTAATGGCCGCGCAATACCCGATTGAGCTTTTCCGCCTGCTCCCGAATCGATGAATGCCGCACTTGACGCATCAGGTCTTGCAAGTTAGCCAGACTGCGCCGGAGTCGAGACTTTTCCGTGCGCATCCCTATCTTGAAATTGCCCTTCAGGTTGCGTGTGCAATACAGGGTGAGGCCCAGAAAGTAAATCGTCTCTGGACGCCGCTTCCCCTGATGGCTCGCATATCGTTGAGCAAAGCGACCAAATGCAACAAGTTTGGTCTTGCTCGGTTCGAGCGCCAAACCAAATTTCCCCAATCGCTTGCGCAAGGCTTCCTGAACACGAAGTGCATCGGACTGATTCTGGAAACACATCACAAAATCGTCAATGTAGCGTACCAGATAAGCTTCGCCCTGCAGTCGGCACTTGACCACGCGTTCAAACCACAGGTCAAGCACATAGTGCAAATACACGTTACTTAACAGCACACTGATCGAACCGCCTTGCGGGGTTCCCTCTTCGTTTTGATACACTTCTCCATCTTCCAGAATGCCTGCTTTGAGCCAGCGCCGGATCAGACTGATCATGCGTGGATCTCCTACCCGGTGCTCGACGAAACGGAGCAACCAATCGTGATTCAGGCTCCCGAAGAAGTTCTTCAAATCCGCCTCCAATATCCAACTCACTTTGCCACCGGCAATCACTTCATTGACGGTGGCCAGTGCCTTGTGGGCACTCAGCGCAGGCCGTCCGCCAAAGGAACAGGACAGGAAGTCCTGCTCATATATGGCCGACAGAACTTCGGCAACACTGCGTTGGAGTGCCCGGTCGGCAACAGTTGGCACACCCAGCGGGCGCATCTCCTGTTTGCCGGGCTTCGGGATATACACACGCCGAATGTTTGGCGCTTGATATCCACGACGGTGAACGGATTGAAGCATCGGCTCAATCCATCCATCAAAGCTCTCCTTCGCCTCCGCTACCCTCTGACCATCTACTCCTGCAGCCGAGCGGCTCGGAATCTTCCACAGATTCGTCCACACCCGGTCTTGCGTGATGTAATGGGCCAGCGAGGTAAATCGAAGGGCTGGTTCACACCGAGCTTTCGCTGCTATTCGTTCAAGTCCCGTTTCCATAGTGGGTGATTCTTCTCTTTGCATAGAAGGCCTTGTCTTCCTTTGTATGAAGCCTATGTTTCCCAAGAACGATTCAACTTCTGCTGGCCGCTTCCCCATGTAGTCGGCTCTCCCGACCTCGGAGTACTATCAGCCAGTCTGACTTCCGTCAGATCATCAGGCCGTTCTGCCTTCTCGGCTCCGCATACGGCGGTTCATTAATCAAACTGGAAGCGCTGCCGGGTGCCCGGCAGCGAAACCAAACCTAGTGTGTCAAAGAAGCGTTTTGGAAACGCATCGTTCATGTGGCTGGCGCCGGCGTTCCACCATGGGCCACGTCCATTGCTTGCCGATTTCCATGCCCGATGTGCGGTGAGGCCCCTTTGCTGCAGGCGCCGGTTACGTGTCGCCGGATGTTTCCATTGACGCCATAACAGGCACCGCAGCTTGCGACGTATCCACCCGTCCAGCTCTTGCAGCACACCTTTTACCTCGGTCAGCCGGAAGTACGACGTCCAGCCACGCAACACTGGGTTGAGTGCGGTGATCGTGGCGACGAGGTTGCGCGAGGCATTTCCGACGACGATTTCCCGCACCTTGTCTTTCAGCCGCTTGATGCTGCTGTCGGCGATCTGCAGACGTACCTGCTTGTGCCTCGTAAAGCTGTAGCCAAGAAACTTCCTGTGCCAAGGCCGCGCCACGGCGCTTTTCTCCCGATTGACCCGAAGCTTCAGTTTGCACTCCAGGTAATCGGTGATTTCTGCCATTGCGCGCTGTCCTGCCTTTTCGCTTCCAACATAGATATTGCAGTCGTCGGCGTAGCGGCAGAACCGGTGTCCCCGGCGCTCCAGTTCACGGTCAAGATCGGTCAGCAGGATGACCCGCTCATACGCTTGCCAGAGGTTATTACGTTCGACCACGGCCTCCATCTGCCCCGGCCCTTCCGCTTTCGTTTGCCCATCCGCCGCCGTGCTTGCCTCGGCACCCGGCACGATCCACCGCAATTTCCGATCGCTTCCTTCCGTGTCTGGCGCAGTTGCCTGCTTTGTTGCGTCGTCGGCTTGCATCGAGGTCGAATGTCCTACTCGCGTTGTTAATGTTCAGGCCTTCGGCAGGATTTCTGGACTCACCGTCCCCGTCCTCACCTACTATGCCCTCTGCTGACTTCTGCATAAGCATCCCGTCATCTCGCGATGCCGGTCGCACAATGGCACGTATGCAGATCTCCCCGGGTATTGCGCACCCACCTTCACGCTTATGCCTGTCGGATCTACCCCGCAGCCTTCCGGACAAGTTTCGGGCTTCGACGGTAGATGACGTCTTACCCGGCTGCGTTGCCTCCTATCCGCTTCCTGTTCGTCAGGCCAGCGCTTTGCCTTCGGCTTCCTTCAGATTCACAGTCGCCCGCGACACCCTTGCCGTTCAGCTAGCTCTTCCCCTTGTCGGGTGAGCAGAGAACTTTCACCTCCAAGTGAGTGCGCCCTGCCGGGCGCACATAAAAAAACCCGCGCCTCTTACGAGGTGCGGGTTAAGCCAATCCCTTGAGAATTGGAGAGACAATTCTTTTCCAATGCACCGCGACCCCTCGCCGCGAAGCATAAAGCGCTTAGATGAACGCCGCGATTCCAGTAAGTGCGCGGGAAATCATCAGCTTCTGGATTTCGGTCGTGCCATCCGGGATCGGAATGACGATTGCCTCGCGTGCCAGGCGCTCGACGTCAAACTCCTTGGTCAAGCCGTTACCGCCATGCAGTTGCACTGCATCGCGGCAGACCTTCACCGCCGATTCGGTCGCGAACCATTTCGCCATCGAGGATTGCACGTCACAGCGAATTCCGTCGTCCATCATCGAAAATGCGCGGTAGCACATTAGACGCGCGGCATCCAAGGTGGTCGCCATCTCGGCGATCTTGGCAGCGATCAACTGGTGCGCCGCGATCGGCTTGCCGAACTGCTTGCGCTCCTTCGCATACGCGATCGATGCTTCCAGCGATGCGCGCATCAGACCGACCGACAGCATGCCGACGTTGGCACGTGCCTTTTCAAACAGCTTCATCGTGTTCTTCAATCCGGAGCCCTCTTCCCACACGATGTTCTTGGCGGGCACACGGGCGTCCGATAAGAACACCTGCGCGGTGGACTGGCCGTTCAGGGCGATCTTGTCGATATTTCTGGACTCGTAGCCATGCTCTTCGCGGTCCACCAGGATGTGCGACAACTCCTTCGGGCCGGTGCGCACCGTGACGATCAGGAAATCCGAATGGTGGCCGTTCGAGATCCAGGTCTTTTCACCGTTGACGATGAAGTAATCGCCGTCGCGCTTGCCGGTTGCCTTGATGTCGGCGACATTGGAGCCGACATCCGGTTCGCTGATGCAGAAGCCGCCGAACGTGCGGCCAGCGAGGATGTCCGGAAGATAGCGGTCACGCAGGTGTGCTTGCGATGCCGGCAATTCGGCCAGTGTGGTCGCCATGCCCTTGTTGATCATCACGCACAGACCGATGTCGACGGACACTGCGCACAGTTCCTCGAACAACATCGCTTCGGTGACAATGGACAGGCCCATGCCGCCGAATTCTTCGGAAACATTGGCGCCAGGCAGTCCGAATTCGGCGATGCGCTGCGTGATTTCGCGCATCTTGTCCTTCGGAATATGCTGATCGCGGAATTGCTTGGCGAAGGGACGGACTTCCGCTTCCAGGAACTTGCGGAAGCTATCGACCGCCAAACGCTGGTCTTCGGTAGGTTGTTGAACGTACATGAATATTTTTTCCTATAACTAGGGTGTGTTGATCAGGCGAGGCCGAAAATACCGACGTGCTCGGTCGCTTCCTCGACGCGCCACAAACCGCCGCCGTTGCCCTGGATCGCAAAACGTGGGCCTTCGACCTGGCGCTTGCCGCAGTTGCCGCGCAACTGCTCGACCAGCTCGAAGATCTGACCGATGCCGGTGGCGCCAATCGGATGGCCCTTCGATTCCAGGCCGCCCGACGGATTGACCGGCAACTTGCCGCCCAGCGTGGTGTCGCCGCGCTCGGCCATCACACCAGACTGACCTGGCTCGCACAGACCCAGCGCTTCAATCGACAGCAATTCGCCGATCGCCGTTGCATCGTGCACCTCAGCGACATGGATGTCCTTCGGGCTGATGCCAGCCTGTTCGAACGCTGCCTTTCCGGCCTGATAGGTGCAACCCTTGTCGAAATCGTCGGCCGCACGCGCCGATGCGGAGCGCACCACGGAGGCCAGCACCTTGATCGCGCGCTTCTTGTCGAAGCCGTACTTCTTCAGTGCCGACTCGGTACACACGACCGCGGCGGACGCACCGTCGGAGATCGGCGAGCACATCGGCAGCGTGATCGGATAGGTGATCGGCGGCGCAGCAAGAATCTCTTCGATACTCATCGCCATGCGGTATTGCGAACGCTCGTTGTGTACCGAATGGCCGTGGTTCTTCGAGGACACCGCAGCGAGCTGGCGCTGGGTGATGCCGAAGCGCTCCATCAGGCCGCCGCGGCCCAAGGCCGCATACACGTCCATGAACGGGCTGTACGGCTTTTTCGACTGTGAGCCGGGCGGCGGCACGATGCTCTTGCCCATGGCACCCAGGTAGTTCTTGTTCTCTTCGAAGGTTTCGATGTCCCAAGCCGACTCGAATGCAGAGAACATCTTGGCCTTGTCGCTGTAGAACATCTTTTCCGCGCCAACTGCGATCGCCACGTCAGCAGCACCGCCACGCAATTGCGTGACAGCCAGATTGAATGCGTGGCTGGAGGATGCGCAGGCGCCTTCGAGCGTGAAGATCGGAATGCTGTCGAAGCCGACCGGCAACAAGGCGACCGGACCGCGGATCATGTGCTGGCCGTCGAAATGGCCTTGCGTGCAGTTGCCGAAGAATGCCGCCTGCACCCACTTGCGGTCACAGCCTGCATCTTTCAGGGCGTCTTCCACCGCCCATGCGGTCAACTGCTTGACGGTCTTGTCCGTGTGGCGGCCGAATGGGGTCATGCCGACGCCAACGATGTAAATGTTTTCCATGGTGTCCTCGAAAAGAAATTAGTTCGCACTTTCCTCGCCAAGTCCGCTGTCGCTCCTTCCCCTTCAAGGGGAAGGTTGGGACGGGGATGGGTTTCGTTGATGATCGATGCTGCTTTTGAAACCCATCCCCACCCTCACCCTCCCCTTGAAGGGGAGGGAACTTCAAGGTCTTGCCGACTTGTAGGTAATCCTCACTCCGCCCGCGGGAGAAGGGAGTAAAACGATCAATATCCTTTGAACTGCGGCTTGCGCTTTTCGGCAAATGCAGCCAAGCCTTCCTTGATGTCGTACGAGCGCTGGTGACTGCGCAGCTCCAGCTCTTCATCGCGCAGCGCGTCGCCTGCGGTCTTATCGGCTGCTGCGTTGGCCACGCGCTTCATGCGGATCAGCACGACCGGGCTCTTCTGCGCCAGCTTCTCGCCGAACGCCTGCACGCGGGCGATCAGTTCGCCATCGGCCACCACTTCATTGACCAGGCCATAGGTCTTCATCTCTTCGGCCGGCAGCGCATCGCCGGTGAACAGCAGGTACTTGGCGACATTGGCCGGAATCTTGCGCGGCAAGATGGCAGCGCCGCCGCCGCCCGGGAACACGCCGAAGTTGGAATGTGCATCGCCGAACTTGGCGCTTTGTCCCGCGATCACGATGTCGCAGCACAAGACCGTTTCCAGGCCGCCAGCCAGGGCCAGGCCATTGACCGCTGCAATGACTGGTTTCGGGTAGGACCGCAGCAAGTTGAAGAACACGATGATGTTGTCCAGGAAATCCAGTTCGCCTGGGCCGACCGGCGCGCCGGCCTGTTTCAGATCAGCGCCGGCGCAGAACGCGGGACCATTGCCGGTCATCGCCACCACGCGGATTGCCGGGTCGGTGCGCCATGCTTCGAGCTGGGAAGTCATGTTTTGCAACATCTCAACGCTCAAGGCGTTCATCGCCTTCGGGCGATCGAAAGTGATCCAGCCGACGGGTCCGTTCACTGCGAGGGAAACGCTCATCCCCAATCTCCTTAATCAAAAGAAAGTGCTTTTTGGTTATGTGCGAAGTTACGCGATGCCGTCCGGCGCCTCCCCCCGTTTTTGGAGGGGGCATAGTCACGCCGATGAATTCATGGCTGGATTGCAATATATCGATGCCCCAGGCTCGCGCACATCAAGCAACAAAGGCCGTGCTACGATAAAAAAGGGCCCGCCATATCTTCATGACAAATGGAAAGCTCGAAAGCCGGAACGCCGGACCTCCGGAACGCGCTGAATGCGTTGCCTGTCGAACATATGAACGCGTTCAACGCGCGTCGCTTGCGCATCCATCCTTGCAGGAAACTTGTAAATGAATTTCGATAGACTGCTTGTCGCAACCAAATTTGCGCCGCCGCGTATCGGCGCCCGCCACATTCCTCGCAAGCACTTGCTCATCCATCTGCGCAACACGCAGCATTGCACCATGTCCCTGGTGAGCGGCAGTGCGGGCTTCGGAAAGACCGTGCTCCTTGTGCAGTGGCGCCAGGAACTGATGAAGTCCGGCGCGCAGGTTGCATGGCTTTCGCTGACACAGGACGACAAGAGGTTTTCCAGCTTTTGCGCCTATTTGATCGGCGCCTTCCAGCGCCTGGGAATCCAGATCGGGGAAGACGTTCTTCTGGAAGGTGGCAACAACAAATCGATGGACGGCGTGGTTGCGGTCGTTGCCAGTACGGCCGGCGATATCGCCAAGGAGCTGTATCTCTTCATCGACGACTATCATCATGTGGAAGACCCGTGGGCGCACAAGCTGATGCAGAAATTGCTGGATCATTGCCCGGCCAACCTGCATATCGTCATTGCGTCCCGTGCCGCTCCCCCACTCTCGCTCTCCCGTTTGCGCGTGCTGGGGCAAGTCGCGGAAATCGGATTCGCGGAACTGCCGTTCGACCTGGACGAAACGCGGTTTTTCTTCGAACAAAATCTGACCACCGTCAAATTGACCGCGGATGAACTGCGCCTGATTCACGACTTGACCAGCGGCTGGCCGGCCAGTCTGCAACTGATTGCCATCATGTTGAGGAATCGCCCGGCAGCGCGCAGCAAGCTGCACTCATTCCTCTGGCGCTCAACTGACCTGCAAGCCTATCTCGCCGAAGACGTGATGGCACACCTGCCGCCGGAATTGACCGATTTCCTGGAATCGGTATCGGTCTGCCGCCGCTTCAATGCGGACCTTGCCGCCTTCGTCAGCGACAATCCTCACGCGGCCAATTTGATCAAGCGTGCGGAAGATGAAAACCTGATGATTTATCGGGTAGAGTCGGATGACCGCTCGCCATGGTTCCGCTTCCATCCACTGTTCGGCGAATTTCTCGCAAGTCGTCTCTCCCGGCGCGGACAAAAAGCTGTCGAAGCGCAGCATCGGCGCGCCAGCCAATGGTTTGCCGATCACGATTTTCTGGTCGAGGCAGTCCGCCACGCCAATCTCGGCAATGACGTGGACTTCGCAGTCAATACGATCGAACAAGCGGCTCCCGCCACCTGGAGTCTGGGCTATATCAGCCCCATGCTGCAGCTACTCGACCGCTTGCCGCAGGAAACGCTGTTTGCGCATCCCAAACTTTTCTTTCTCGGCTGCCTTACCTATGCGCTCACCGCGCGGCCGGCAAAAGCGGAGCGATGGCTGGAAGACATCCGGCGCAGCGACGCCGCGAAAAATCCGGCGATTTCTTCCAAGTTCGCGTTGGCGGATGCGACCGTGGCGATGCAACGCGACAATACGAAGCGGGTCATCGCTCTGCTCGAGCCCATGCGTGTTGTATTCCCTGATAACAGTTTTCTCCGCTATGTCCATTTGGCAGCACTTGCAGCGGCCTATACGACGGCTGGACGGTACGGCGATGCACGCAAGCTGCTCGATGACAATCCGATCGGTCCGGAAGACCGCGATAACGACCTGGCGCTCGTCGTCGAAAGTCAGCGCGTATTGATCCCCCTGATCGAGGGTAATGTCAAGGAGGCCGCACGTATCGGTTCGACCGTACTCGCCCGTGCGGAAACAGTCTATGGACGTGGTTCGGTATCCGCGAACCTTTGTGCAGCGAGTCTCGCGGACGCCTACTATGAACTTGACCGGATCGACGATGCGCGAGAGGTGCTCGCGAACCGTGGCGGCATCCTCCGCTCTTCGATGCCGGAGACCATGGTGCGTGCGACGCTTTGCCATGCACGTCTCGACTTTTTACAGGAAACGCCGGATGCGGCATTCGCATTCCTGGACTCGCAAGCAGTGCATTTCCACAGTCTCGGACTGGATCGCCCTTTCGCCTATACACTCGCCGAACAGGTAAAAATTTTTCTTGTGCAGGGCGACCATGTGCGCGCTGCCGAGCTCGTGGCGAAATTGAAGGAGCTGGATGCGGCCCATAGGGGCACTGAAGGCGGCAGCGCCGAGATTCCGATCATCGCCGGCGTGGCGCGTGCACGGCTTGCGCTCATCGACTGTGCGCCCGAGGACGCGCTTGGTGCGCTGTCCGATGTGCGCCGCTTTGCCGAGAAACTCGGACGATCCCCGACGCTCGTTATGGCGAACCTGCTTGCAGCAATTGCGCATAACAACCTTAAACAGGACGAGGAAGCGAAAAAATGTCTGATCCAGGCTTTGGAGTCGGGCGCCAGGCTCGGACTTGTGCGAAGCTTTCTCGACGAGGGGCAGCGCATCGGCGAACTGCTGGCCACACTGCGCGACGACGTTGCCCTGGATGAGGCAACGGCACAGCATCTTGTCAATCTGTTGGCCCGCTTTGGCCACACCGTCCCGACTACGACGGGAAAAAGGGCATCGGGCCAACGCGATGCCGTAGCGCAGCGCGCCAGCCTGACGCCGCGCGAACTTGAAATCCTGAGCCTGGTTTCGCAGGCGATGTCGAACAAGCGCATTGCGCTGACGCTGAACATCACGCTCGAAACCGTGAAGTGGAATGTCAGGAATATCCTCGCGAAGCTGGGGGTATCGAGCCGGTATGATGCGATGACCTGGGCGCGCCAGCAGGGGCTTATCGACTAGAGGGTGTTATGAACTTGGAAAGGGGGCGCTATTTCCACGACTATCGACGCTCCCCCGATCGCATCAAGGTCTGTAGTTCATAACGCCCTCTAAGAACGGGCCTCCCCCTTCAAAAGGGGAGGGAGGCTTATGCGTCCCCTCGTCACAATTACTGATTCATACGTAATGAGGGGGCAAATCTTGTTCTTATTTTCACGGCGATTCGCCAGCATTCTGACTTCTGTCCTTTTCAGCAGCGCACTGATGCCAACGATCTCAGGCGCCCAATCCCCTTCCCTGTCGGTGGCGGAGGCGCGCGCCATCGCGAAGGATGCCTACATCTATGGCTTCCCCTTGGTGGACCATTACCGCGTCCAGTACACCTATTTCCAGGATCGCAGCCACCCGGAATTCAAGGCGCCCTGGAATACGATCAATAACACTGCACGAATCTACACGCCCGACGACAAGGCTTTTCCGACTCCCAATGCGGATACGCCGTATTCGCAGCTCGGCGCTGACCTGCGTAGCGAGCCACTGGTGCTGACCATGCCTGCCGTAGAAAAGGGCCGCTATTACTCGGCGCAATTCGTCGACGCCTACACCCACAATTTCGCTTATGTCGGCAGTCGCACCACGGGCAACGATGGCGGGAAGTTCCTCCTCGTCGGTCCTCACTGGAAAGGCAAAACGCCGCCGGGCATCAAAGACGTGTTCCGCTCTGAAACCGAATTTGCCTTCGTCTTCTACCGCACTCAGCTCCTCGGACCGGCCGACATCGAGAATGTCAAAAAAGTGCAGGCCGGCTATAAGGTGCAAACGCTGTCCGCGTTTCTCGGCAAACCCGCACCTGCTGCGGCACCTAAAGTCGAGTTCCTCAAACCGCTCTCCGCTGCGCAGGAGCGCACCTCTCCGGAATTCTTCAATCAGTTGAATTTCGTTCTTCGCTTTTGCCCGACTCATCCGTCCGAGCAAGTGCTGATGGAGCGTTTCGCCAAACTTGGCATCGGTGCGGCCAAACAGTTCGATGCACAGATGCTTTCCCCGGAGATGCGAGAGGCGATTACGGCGGGAATGGCTGACGCATGGCACGAGTTTGATGACTTGAGTAAGCGGGTCGCCAAAGGCGAAATCTCCACGATGAACTTCCTCGGTAGCCGCGAATTCTTGAAGAGCAATTACCTCTACCGGATGCGAGGAACCGTGAGCGGGATCTACGGCAATGACAAGGAAGAGACGATCTACCCGCCGTTCTATCTCGACTCCACCGGGCAGAAGGTGGACGGCAACAATCGATACACGCTGCGCTTTGCACCGGACCAACTACCGCCGGTCAATGCGTTTTGGTCGCTCACCCTGTACGACTTGTCGACGCGCCTCTTGGTTGCCAACCCGCTCAACCGTTACCTGATCAATTCGCCGATGCTGCCGGACCTCAAGCGCGACGCCGATGGCGGCATCACGCTCTACGTTCAGCACGATTCGCCGGGCAAGGACAAGGAAGCTAACTGGCTGCCGGCGCCCAAGGGACCGTTCTACGTCGCCGGGCGCTTGTACTGGCCCAAGCCCGAGGCATTGAATGGCACTTGGAAGGCGCCCAAGCTGCAGCGGGTCGAGTAAACGGCGTAGTCCTCGCCCGCCCTACGCCAGATGATATTTCCAACGAGGATCAAACCAGGATCACATGCAAAGCCATCGGTGGCATCGAAAGTGGGCATGGCTTGATCTCGTCCTCACGGTGCTTAAGGATCCGGGTGTAGAAACGGCCAGCCCGGCATGAGAACGCACACTCGCCCTGGCCCTACTCTACTTGCTTGTTCATGGTGAATTTCGCCGAGCGCCATGACGATGCCGGGATGGCATCCCAGCCTACCAACTGCAGAAACGCAAGACCAGGAGACATGCATGCCGAATACCAACGATATCTCATCCCTTACTGTCATCTTGACGGTCGCGGACCGGCAGAGAATCACGAAAGACGTCAAACGTCTTCCAGGCGGGAACTGGTGGTGTGTAATCCGGCCGCGGCGCATACGCCGAGTACTCGACAAGTTGCATCTTGTGGATGTAGCGAGGGCAATTCGGAAAGATTCGCGTGGCCGTAACGCGAACAATGAACACTGAACCGGGGTACTCGGCACGCAAAGGATCGTCCTCACTAATCTGCGCGGTGCCATTCACCCGAATTCGCTTTGGATTCTCGAAGTCCAGGAATAGCAGCCCTATGTGCGGGTTGGACAGAACGTTTCCCCATGATCGGTACATTCCGTTACCGTCGTAATCAGGGAAAGCAAGAGTGTGATCGTCAAGGACGCGCACGAATCCCGGCAAGCCCCCCTTATACGAGCAGTCTGGAACGCCATGGGCGTCAGCGGTTGCCACGAAAAACATGGGGCAACGCTCGATAAATTCGCGGTCTTCCGCAGTGAACGCCGTGCGAACGGTCACTTGCTCCAGGCGGTCGGCCAAAGGCCTGGTTTGACGCACGTCTTGAAGCTGACGCATCCCGTCGTGATACATCGGTTCATTTGGCATCATTCCTCCTGTAGGGCAGTGCCCGAGTCCTGGAGCATTAGACTACTGCGTGCACGGTTTTGGTTCCGGCATTTGTCTTTATTTATCGCAGGCCACGCTGTCGAAATCCTATCCACAGCGGTCGATACGCATGGAAGTGGAACATGGAATTCGCTATCGTCTACCTCGCTCATCGCACGCTGTCTCCAACAGCCGAAAAGGCGATTGAAGTAATCATCGAATGCGATCGGCTGTTGCATGCTTGAAGGTTAAATTCAAGTTTACGAACCATCTTCCCTGTGCGGACGTGCTTAGGGCCCGCGCACGCCCCCCTTCTTTTGAGGGGGGCGCGGCTGCATGTTACCCATCTAGTGTTTGCATTGATAAGTTTGAACTTGTCGCCTCCGTTGCTTGGCTGAATCGCAACAGCACAACATATAAAAAGTTGTAACTACGGCATGGGAAGTCGGAATAGAAACAAGTTGCGCAGTTCCCAGGGCTTGCCCCGGCAAGCTCCATGCGCTACATAAAATCCAAAACAAGGAGAAGAGATGAACCGCATTATCACGTCTTGCAAAACCCTCGCTGTTGCCGCCATGCTGGGCTTGAGCGCATCTGCCTCAGCCCAGACCCCTCCGCCACTGAACATTCCGGTCGCCACCCTCGATGCCGCCTTTACATGCACCGGTCCGAGCCTGACCGGCGCAACCAAGACGCCGATCCTGCTGGTGCATGGTACAGCGACGACGCCCGAGCATAATTGGGGTCCGAACTATCTGAAGGTGTTGCCTACCAAAGGCCATCCGGTATGCACCGTCACACTGCCTGATAAATCGCTAGCCGACATGCAGGTAAACGTCGAGTATGTGGTGCATGCGGTGCGTAAGATGTATACCACGTCAGGGCGCAAGATCTCGATGATCGGCCACAGCCAGGGCGGCGTCCATATCGCTTGGGCATTGAAGTTCTGGTCGGACCTCCCTGCCAAGGTCGATGACGTTATCGGCATTGCCGCACCTTTCCAAGGTTCGACCGTGTTGATGACCTGTGTGTCCAACCTGAATTGCTCGCCGGCGGCCTGGCAACTCAGGGCCAACGCCAATTACGTGGCTGCCCTTAACCGCACCCCCATGCCTGCCGGTCCTTCATACACCTCGATCTTCACGTATAACGATGAGCTCATCGTTCCTGAGCCGCACGGCAGTACGATCAATGACGGCGTCACCATGGCCGTGCAGTCGAAATGCCCTGGCCGCGTCGTGGGCCACATCGGCATGGCCATGGATGCGATGGGCTATTACCTCGCGATGGACGCGTTGAACAACCCAGGCCCGGCTAACATGAGCCGGGTCTCGGCGCTCAAATGCGTGGACGTCTACTTGCCTGGCAGCGATCTCGTGGCGTGGAACTCGATGCTGGCGAACGGCTTGATCGGCTTGTGGTCCACGACACCTTCCCTGAATCCGGCCGCGGGCGAGCCGCCGCTGCGTTCCTACGCACAGTAAGGATGGATAGCAGGCCGATCACAGACATGAGCCTCGCATGAAGGGCAAGACGGCTTTCGCCGCAATGGGGGCGGCTTCCTTGGTTGCCGCCCTCATTTTCTCTTGGATGTTGCCCCCGCAAGAGAGCGAGGAGCCGGCCATGACGGTTGGTGAAGACACGCTGTTTTCCTTCATCCGGCCATTGGATGACGTACAACTCCCCCCCTCCCCTGCCGACCCGAAACCTGCAAAGACCAGGGCGGCCAAGGATGATGCGCTGGTGATCGATACCAGTCTGCGACGGCTATTTGACCACTTCCTGGCGACGAAAGACGAAACAGGCATTGGCGATGTCAGGTCCGCTGTCGAACAGGAAATCGACCTGCGCTTGCGACCCGGCCCGGCCGCCGAAGCCAAGCGCTTACTGGCGCGCTACCTGGGCTACCGTCTAGAGCTGGCAGAAATGGAAAAGAATGCGCATATGTCGGAAGGCTCGATGGAAGCATTAGGCGTGCAAGTGGATGCGATATCGCAGACCAGGGCCAGGTACTTTAGCGTCAAGGAAGCGCAAGGCTTGTTCGACGCGAATGACGTTTATGGTCCGCATGCATGGGCACGCCTGGAAATCTATCAGGATCCATTCCTGAGCGATCTGCAGAAGGGAGAAAGGATTGCGGCGCTGGACGCGCGCCTGCACCAAGCGCAACACGAGCAGTCCGATGCGAGCGGCCAGGACGAGATTGGGAACAAGGTGCGGTGGCAAGAGGAGATGGCGCCCTGAAAATGATGGCGATGATAAAGTAGCTTCGATATCTTCATCACTCGGCTCTACCAGTTTCACAACTTAACGTGACAATGCCTTCGCTTCTTGCCTAGAGCAGATTGCGTATCGGTGTGCGGGTAGCGAAGCGGTCTGCCGCGTTGCCTGGAGGCGAGTGAAAGGCGCCAAGCGCAGGCAGGGCGGCCCGCGACAGGGTGGTTCCCTGTCGAGCATTGGCAACGTCGCAATCGCCCCAGACAACGCGGCAGAACCCATACACCGATACGCAATCTGCTCTATTCATGTTTCCTCGACGCCCAAGCCTTCTGCTCCACGTAGCGGCCGGGTGCCGGTTCGATGGGCTTGTACCTACCGCTGCCTTGGGTTTTCGGGGCGGGAATCTTCTCGCCGGCGTGCCTGTGCAACCAGTTGCCCCAGTCCGTCCACCAGCTGCCCGGGTGTTCTGTCGCCTGCTCGATCCACTGCTGCGGATCCTCCGGAAGCGCATTGCCGAGCCAATAGCTGCGCTTGTTCTCACGTGGAGGATTGATGACCCCGGCGATGTGGCCGGACGCGCCGAGTACGAAGCGTCTCTCACCCTTGAGCAAGGCCACGGAGCGATAGGCCGAAGTCCACGGCACCAGGTGATCCTTCTGCGAGCCGTAGATGTAGACCGGAGCATCGATAGTGCGCAGATCGATTTTCTCGCCGCACACCGTGAGCACATCGGGCAGCTTGAGCTTGTCCTCGAGATAAGTGTTGCGCATGCACCAGCAGGCCAATGGGCCAGGCAGGTTGGTGCTGTCGCCGTTCCAGTACAACAGGTCGAAAGGTCGTGGGGTTTCACCTTTCAGGTAATTGCCGACAACATAGTTCCATACCAGCTCGTCCGGACGCAGGAAGCTGAAGGTGTTCGCGAGCTCACTGCCCGTGAGCAGGCCCGGCCCGCCGGGCGCGCGCTCGCCGATCGTCATCTCGCGCAGCTGCACCGACGGCTCGTCGACGAAAAGGGCCAGCACGCCAGGGTCGGAAAAGTCGAGCAGCGTTGTGAGCAGCGTGAAGCTGGAAACAGGACTCGCGCCCTTGCGCGCCAGCACAGCAAGCGCCGTGGTGAGCAGCATGCCTCCGATGCAAAAGCCGAGCGCGTTGAGCTTGTCGCTTCCGGTGATGTCGAGGACCACGCGCATCGCCTCGATTGGCCCATGCTCGATGTAGTCATCCACAGTCTTCCCCGCACCCGTGTGATCGGGGTTGCGCCAGCTCATCACGAAGAGACGGTGACCCTGCTCAACGACCCACCGGATCATCGAGTTGTCGGGCCGCAGGTCGAGGATGTAGTACTTGTTGATGCATGGGGACACGAACAGCATCGGCCGCGCGTGGACCTTGGCCGTCAGAGGCTTGTACTCGATCAGCTGGAAAAGCTCGTTCTCGTACACCACTGAGCCCTCGGTGGTCGCCACATTACGTCCCACCTCGAATGCGCCGTGATCGGTTTGGGACACATGCCCCCGCTGAAGGTCTGTGAGCAGGTGCGCGATACCCTGCGCAATGCTGTTGCCGCCTGTCTCCATGGCCTTGCGCTGTGCCTCTGGATTGAGCGCCAAGAAGTTGCTTGGGTTGGCCGCGGCAATCCACTGCTCCACGGCAAAGCGGATGCGCTGGCGCATCTTCTCCTCGCACTCAATGGCCTCGGCCATTCGCAGCAGCGTGCGAGCGTTGAGCAAGTACAGCTGCGCTGTCAACGCAGCGGCAGGGTACTGTGCCCAGTCGTTGGCGGCGAAGCGCCGGTCCGACAGCGCGATCTTGACGGATCCATCCACCTGAATCCGGGTGGCGATGTCGTTCCAGATCTGACCGGCTTCTTTGATGTAGTCAGCCTGCAGTTGCGCCAGCACATGCGCCGGGATGTTGATGCCCGACACCGACTTCAAGCCTTCACCCGCTGCGGTGCCGAAAACAGGGTCATCCACCCGATCGGGCCCTTCACTTCAAACGAAACGTTCATCTAAAGCTCCTCCCTCAAAATCAGCTTGCGGCTTGATTGATGCTCATCAGCATACGTGAAGTCCTTGCGCGATTCCCCCCCTATTTTTGGAGGGGGAGGAGCACCGCCGCATCCATCAGGCAGATCTTCCAGCGCCTGCTGGCACAATATCCGAATGGCCCTCGCAAGATCATCACCGGCCAGTTACGCAGCTATCCGGCGGCGAAAGCCAACATTCCTGATTTCCTCTATCCGGCCGCAGACAATCAAGATTGCTGCAACGTCCTTTCTCTTGTTGTGTTCTGGGATCGCGAAGGCACTAAGCGGTTGCCGCCGGCTTCGGATGCAGCATGGCATCGAAGTCGTCCATCGATGGGAACGACATCGGCTGGAGCGCATCGATGTCGCGCAGGCGCTGGCGATACTGCTCCATGATTGCCGTACGCTGCTCGGGCTGGATGTAAGGCACGTGCCAGGCAACGAAGGGCGGCAGCACCGACATGCCGGCATAGCCCAGCGTGCCGCGCAGGATCGGCCGCAGCATGTCTTCCAGCGGGCCATGGACCCCGCCTTCGGTGAGCATGTGCGGCTGGCCGCCGATGGTCACGGCCAGCATGGCTTTCTTGCCGCGCAGGCCGCCGCGATCATAGAAGCGCATGCCGCCGTAGCACAGGCCCGAGATCAGCACGCGGTCGACCCAGCCCTTCAGGATCGCCGGCATCGAGAACCAGTAGATCGGGAAGTTGAAGATCACCAGGTCGGCCCACTGCAGTTTTTCCAGCTCGGCCATGATGTCCGGCGCCAACGTCTTGGCCTGATAGGCGCTGCGCTGCTCCAGCGCATAGACCAGATGGTCGGGATTGGCGCGACTGCCGAAATCGCTGGCGTCGGCAACCGCCTTCCACTGCATGGCGTAAAGGTCGGAGACTTGCACCTCGTGGCCCTGTGCCTGGAATTGCTCCACCGCCACATTCTTCATCGAGGCGTTGAACGATTGCGGTTCGTGATGGGCGTGAACGATAAATACTTTCATTGTCTTGTTTCTTCCTGGTTAATCCTGAATCACTTCTTGCGCGCAGCGGCAAGCTGAGCCTGCAGCGCGTCGATGCGCTGATGGTTGTCTTCCGAACCGATGTAGGTGCGGAACAACCATTCCTGCACGCGCATCGCACCGTCGAGATCCTGGTTCAGCACCTGGTTCGACAGGCGCTTGGTTTCGGCCAGGCACATGCGGTCATAGGCAGCCATGTCGCGGGCGATGGCAGCGACCGAGGTCAACAGTTCGCCTTCCGGGAACACCTTGCTGACGTAACCCATGCGTTCGGCTTCCTCGGCACCGTAAATGCGGCCGGTGAGCGCGACTTCCTTGGCGCGGCCGAGTCCGATGATGCGCCATAGCGGGTCCATGATGGGCGTGAGCGACAGCACGATTTCGCGCTGGCCAAACTTGGCGCGCGTCGAGGCATAGCGGATGTCGCACATCATCGTCAGATCAAAACCGCCGGCAATCGCGGCGCCGCCGACAGCGGCGATCACCGGCTGCGGGCAGAACAGGATGGTGCGGAAGGCACGGTGGAACAGTGCCGTGTAGGCTTCGTTCGACACCTTTTCCAGCTTGCGGATTTCGTTGAGATCGAAGCCGGCGGAAAAATACTTCTCGCCGCCGGTGAAGACGATCACGTTGACGTCCTGGCGTTCGCCAAGGGCGGTAAACATGGCCGTGACTTCTTCCAGCACGTCGGGCGCCAGCGCGTTGCCTTTGTCGGGGCGGTGGATGGTGACGGTCGCGACCTTGTCGGCCACCTCGAGCAGCAGATAGCGGTATTCCATATCAGACTCCGGATAGAAAAATTCAGAACCAGGCATCCTGCATCGTCAGCGGCGTGTCTTCGACGTCCGCGAGCAGGTCGAACTGCGGCAAGGTGGCCGGCAGCTCCCAGTGGCAGTAATAGCGCGCGGCATGCAGCTTGCCGTGGTAGAAGGCGCGCTCGGCCTCATTCGCCTTCGCCAGGCCGCGCTGCGCGGCAAGCGCCTGCTTGAGCCAGATCCAGGCGGCGAAGAGGCGGCCGAACGCATCCAGATAGATCGTCGCATTGGCAAGCGCGCGGTCGGGATCGCTGGCCTGCAGCTGCACCAGTTGCGCGGTGACCTTGTCGAGCCGTGCCAGCGGTATGGCAAAGCCATCGGTCAGCGGTGCAAGCTCGACTACTGCGCGCCCCTGTTCCAGCGTTGCCTCGAGCGCGGCGCGGAACAACTGGTACGCCGCGCCGGATTGCATCACCACCTTGCGCCCGAGCAAGTCGATGCCGTGGATCGCTTCCGCGCCTTCGTGAATGGGATTGAGGCGCTGGTCGCGATACAGCTGCTCCTGCGGATATTCGCGGATGTAGCCGGAGCCGCCCAGAATCTGGAT
The DNA here is from genome assembly GCF_003591035.1 of Noviherbaspirillum saxi. Classification (NCBI taxonomy): domain Bacteria; kingdom Pseudomonadati; phylum Pseudomonadota; class Betaproteobacteria; order Burkholderiales; family Oxalobacteraceae; genus Noviherbaspirillum; species Noviherbaspirillum saxi. The sequence goes on along the minus strand of NZ_QYUO01000002.1, from coordinate 996,984 downwards.
CGCCAGGTCGTTGGAGGCGCAGCCGTATTTCGATGCCCACGACTTGACCACCGGGGTGACCAGATCGAGCAGCAGGCCGGCGTTGCGCCGCACCGTGTCGTCCGGATGGGTATGCTGATCCTCGAAGAGCGAGGACGCGTACAGGCACATCGCCAACGCCCCTTCGGCATAGGCTTTCTGGGCGAGCAGCATGCGGCGCACATCGGCATGCCGGATCAACTTGACTTGCGGTGACAGCGGGTCCTTGCAGGAAGGCAATCGACCTTGCGGGCGCTCGCGCGCATACTCCAGCGTCATCCAATAGGCACGGTAGGCAATGGCCGCCGCGCACATGCCGATGCCGATGCGCGCCTCGTTCATCATCTGGAACATGTGCGCCAGACCCTTGCCCGCGTCGCCGACCAGGGTGCCAACCGCGCCGCCGCGCTCGCCAAAGGACAGCACGGTCGAGGTGGCATTGCGCCATCCCATCTTGTGCAACAGGCCGGCCAGCGTGACGTCGTTGCGTTCACCCATGCTGCCATCCTCATTGACCAGATATTTCGGCACCAGGAATAAGGAGATGCCCTTGACCCCGGCCGGTGCGCCCTTGATGCGCGCGAGTACCATGTGCACGATGTTGTCCGTGAGGTTGTGGTCACCGCCGGAAATGAACATCTTTTGCCCGAACAGACGATACGTGCCGTCCGGCTGCAGCTCGGCGCGCGTGGTGATGTCGCCCAGTGCCGAGCCCTGTCCCGGTTCGGTCAAGGCCATGGTGCCGGAGAAGCGGCCATCGCCCATCGGTGCCAAAAAGCGTGCCTTCTGTTCCGGTGTGCCGAAACTGCGCAACAGGTTGGCCGAGCCGATGCTGAGGAAAGAATACGTGCTGGTCGCGACATTGGCGGCCTTGAAGTAGGCGATGGCGCTGCGCAACACCACTTCCGGCATTTGCAGCCCGCCTTCGTCCTCGTCCCAATGGGCGGAAAGAAAGCCCGCTTGCGCAAAGGCATCCCAGGCCGCCTTGGTTTCCGGCACCAGGTGCACGCGCTCGCCGTCGAACTGCGGCTCGTTGGCGTCGCCCTTGGCATTGTGCGGCGCAAACAGTTCCTCGGCGATCTGGCGTGCGGTGTCCAGCGTCGCATCAAAGGTTTCGCGCGAATGGTCCGCGTAGCGCGGACGTTTCAGCAGCGCCTCGGTATCGAGGAATTCGTACAGCAGGAATTGCAGGTCGCGGTCGTTAAGCAAATTGGCCATGGCAAGAAGATGTGGATTTGTTAAGGCAGGCGCATCACAAGTCTGCGCGGTAAATCGATACCAAGATCGGTACAATTGCATTCGGGCCTGTTGCATGCGCCATGCGACAAACAGCGAGTGCATTTTTTCGTGAAGTCAAAATGTACCCGTGTATGCACAAGGCGTCATTAACAAGGCCTGCCAGCTTGTCGGTTAGTTTTGGCGCATTTCGCCATGCATTTCTGCAAGCAACTCAGGCCACGAATAAATCCATGTCCCTAAACACACTGACCTTCTCTTGCAACTTTGTGAACGCCATCCTCACTGCATCTGAAGTGACGAAGGGCGATGCCGAAGTGTTGCTGAAGGAAGCAGGCATTCCACCTGAAGTTCTGCAGGACGCTGCGGGACGCGTCAGCGCAGAACAGTTCGCCACGCTGTATCGTTCGTTGGCTGTCAAATTCGATGACGAATTGCCCAATTTCCTCTCGCAGCCCTTGGGAGGCGGCGCGATGAAGTTCGGCGGCCTTAGCGCCATCAGCGCACCGGCACTGGACGTGGCGCTATATCGCTATTCGCGGCTCCTGCGCTTGTTGATCCACGACTTCGAAGTGCAACTCCTACGCGAACCGGAGACTGGCATTGTGCGATTCGTGGAGCCCGAGTCGGGGCGCCGTTGCAAGACCATTGGCATCGAAATTATGCTGAAAGTGGTACACGGCTTTGCGTCGTGGATGACGGCACGCGAGTTGCCACTGGTTCGGGTCGATTTTGCATTCGCCAGACCTTCATATGCGGCGGATTTGCAGGCGCTTTTTCCCGGCCCGGTGTTCTTTGAACAGGCCCACAGCCAGATCGTGTTTGAAATCGGCTACCTGGACCTGCGCATACAGCGCAACGCAGAGGACGTCGCGACGTATGTGGCACGTCTGCCGCGCGACTGGATGTTTTCTCCGCTCAAGGAACGTCTCGCGTCGCACCAGGTGCGCGACTATCTGTTACGGAACGAAGGTGGACGAATCAGCGTAGAACAGGTGGCGAAAGCACTGCATATCTCGGTGCGCACTTTATGCAGACGGCTTGAATCGGAAAACACTTCTTTCAGGCAGGTCAAGGATGAGGTGCGGCGCGCTCTGGCCATGGACCGCCTGAGCAATTCGCAAGTGCCGCTTGCCGCGATTGCACATGAGCTTGGTTTTGGCGATGTGTCCTCTTTCCATCGCGCGTTTCGTGCATGGACCGGCATCACGCCGAATGCCTATCGTCAGAAAGCCGAGGACTCTAATCCTGAATCGCCTTCTTGATGGCCTGCAGCGCCGATCCGTCGCTGCGCCATGTGTGGCATTGATTCTCGATGAGTGGCACATACGGCGCCAATGCCGTTATGCCTGCTTCCCCGCGCTTACCAAAGTCCGTTTGAATGGCGACCGTCGCGGCGACGGGCAGCAGCTCGTTCATGTGCGTGCAGCCCAGCGCTCCGCCAAAGCGTTCCTGTACCTTTCGGTTGAAGCCTGGACCGAGCGTTAAACCGACCAGCGCGGCGTAGCTGGTATCGACATGGTGGCATTCATGCGAAGGGCCGCTGAACAGGCGCGTTTGCGCTTCGTGGATTTTCAGGTTCTTGTCGAACACCAGCGTTAACTGGATGTGATGCAACGCCTCGCCCGGCATCACCGTTCCTTTCGCTGCATGGAAGGGAGCGCCTTTGAAATCGTAGAGCGTCGCTTCCAGTTGCCACATGCCGTCTTCGCGCTCGACGGTCTGGCAGTCGATGGTGCGCCGGTGTGCATACGCCGGTGCCATAGCTTGATTGTCCATCATGTTCTCCAATCCTTCTGGCAGAAAAAAACGCGCCCGATCGAGTACTCGGGCGCGTCCTTGAGTAATACCAACAGCGCTTACAGACCGCGCGCAATGATCAGCTTCTGGATATGGCTGGTGCCTTCGTAGATCTTGGTCACACGCACATCGCGGTAATAACGTTCGACCGGGAAGTCATTGACGTAACCGTAGCCGCCGTGGACTTGCAAGGCATCCGAGCACACTTCTTCCGCCATTTCGCTGGCAAACAGTTTCGCCATCGAGGCTTCCTTGCCGCAGGGAATGCCAGCCTCGCACAGACGCGCCGCATGGAGCATGAATTGCCGTGCCACTTCGACCTTGGTCGCCATGCCGGCGAGATCGAAAGCCACGCCTTGCAACTTGATGATCGGCGCGCCGTAGGCTTCGCGTTCTTTCGCGTATTGCACCGCGGCTTCCAGCGCCGCACGCGCGGTGCCGATGGCCACGGCCGCAATCGCCACACGGCCCTCGGACAAACCGCTCATGATTTTCTTGTAGCCGCTGCCTTCTTCGCCGACCAGGTTCTCCACCGGCACGCGGAAGTCTTCCAACTGGATCGCGGCGACATGCGCCGAACGCTGGCCCATCTTGTGTTCCACACGCGTCACGTTGTAGCCCGGCTCGCTCGGATCGATGATGAACATGCTGGCACCGTTCTTGCCGGCGGCCTTGTCGGTGACCGACAGCACGATGCCCACGCCGGCGTGGTTGCCGTTGGAAATGAATTGCTTGCTGCCATTCAAAACATAGTGCGCGCCGTCGCGCCGTGCCGTGGTGCGGAAGGCGGCAGTATCCGAACCGGCATGCGGCTCGGTCAGCAGGAAGGCGCCGATCTTTTCACCGGAAGCCAGTGCCGGCAGGTACTTACGCTTCTGCTCCTCGGTGCCGTCCTTGACGATGGCAAAGCCGGCGGAATTGTGCACGTGGATGAGCGTGGCAAAGCCGGTATCGGCAGCGGCGAATTCCTCGATGGCCAAGCAATATTCGACGAAGCTCGCACCGGCGCCGCCATACTCTTCCGGAATCAACATGCCGAGGAAGCCGAGTTCGGCCACGGCGTTCAATTCGTTGCGCGGCCATTCGCCGGTGCGGTCGCGTTCGGCGGCGGTCGGCGCCACCACTTCCATCGCCACTTTGCGGGCGGAATCACGAATCATCACTTCCTGTTCGCTCAGGAATGCTGCTGTTGTATCACTCATTCTTTCCTCGTAAATTGTGTCGCGCTTTCCGATGCATTGCGGTGCGGTGGAATCGTAAGAATGACGATCACCGCGCGGGACTGCGCCCCTCTCTTCGAGGGGGGAATCGCGACTGGTCAGCGACGAATCTCGCCGTCCCTGGAAAGAACCATCAGTTCCACGTAGCGGGTGCCGGAATGATCGGTCTTGCTGTAGTTGATGCTGTAGCCATCGAAATCGACTTTGCCCATCGTTTCCAACGAGTGCATGTACCGCTCGCGACTCAGATCGCGGCCAGCGCGGCGCAGACCTTCCACCAGAAATTTCGCGTAAAGAAAACCGCCCATCGATTCAAAGGAATATTTCAATCCGCGTTGCGTCATGATTTTCTGGTACTCCATGACGATATTGTTGGTCGCGGAATATGGGAATGGCGTGGCCTGCGTCGTGACCATGCCCGCCCCATCTTTGCCCAGTGCCTTCCCGATGATGTGCAATCCCATCGAACTGGTGCCGAAGTACTGTGCGCCGGGGGCCTGCCTGTTATATGCCTTGACGAAATCGATAGTCTGCTTGCCGATGGTCAGCAGGAAAACCGCTTGCGGTGCGCTTTTTGCGATATACGCGCTTACTTCCTCGGTATCGGCGCTATTTGATTCCAAACCATTTTTTGTCACGATGGCGATCTTGTGGGCGGCAAAAGCACGTTCAGTTAGCGCCATGCCTTCTTGTCCGAATGCATTGTTCACATAGACCACGCCCACTTTGTTGATGCCGCGAATGGCGAGATGCTCGGCGATCTTGTCGATCTCGTCGGCGATACCGCACATGACGTGAAAAACATAGCGGTTGAACGGCTTGCGCAGCGCCTCGGAAGCAGTCAGCGGCGCAATACTGGGTATCCCCGCTTCTGCCAGCAGCGGCATGATGGCCATATTGGTCGGCGCCCCGGTCACGCCGAACAGCGCGAACACTTTATCCTTCTCAATGAGGCGTTTGACGTTGGCGACCGCTCGCGCCGGATCGTAACCGTCGTCCAGCGCGATCAGCCGGATCTTGCGGCCATGGACGCCGCCCTGCGCATTGACATGGTCAAGATAGGCGCCGGCGCCAGTGAAAACTTCATGCGTAATTGAAGCCATAGGGCCGGACATGGCACGCGTGGTGCCGAACAGTACATCGTCGGCAGTCACGCCCTGGGCGAATGCCCCCAGATGAAAGGCACTACCCAAAACTAGCAAAGCTGTGTTACGCAAAAAGCCGGTAATCCTCATGCATTCCTCCGAAATTCTGTGGTGCGTTTTACGCGCGAGCGCTTTGCAACGACATCGGTGTGTGTAGCGCCCGCAGGTGCACACAAGCGTGGGGCATGCGCTACGATGCCCCAGCTACCGCCTCCACTAGCTTAATTGCCGTACCGACTTTCTCGCATCCGCATTCTGCAGGGCTGCAGCAGCAGGCGTGACGTCTATCTCGGTATGTCCGCGATTGACGGAATCCAATCGGAAGACACTCACCGCACGCGCGAGCATGGCCGCTTCCTCGCGCATGCGTTCTGCGGCGGCTGCTGCTTCCTCGACCAATGCGGCGTTCTGGTTGGTCGTTTCGTCGATCTGTGTGAAAGCCTGGTTGATCTGCGCGATGTCGTCGCTTTGCTCTGCGCTGGCTGCCGAAATCTCTGCGATGATGTTGGTCACGCGCTTGACGCTTTCCACCACCTCGTCCATCGTCGTGCCCGCCTGCCCGACCAACTTGCTGCCGACATTCACCCGATCCGTGGAATCCCCGATGAGTTGCTTGATTTCCTTGGCCGCGCCGGCGCTGCGCTGTGCAAGGCTACGTACCTCGCTTGCCACCACTGCAAAGCCACGTCCCTGTTCACCGGCGCGTGCCGCTTCCACCGCTGCATTGAGCGCGAGGATATTGGTCTGGAACGCAATGCCGTCGATCACGCTGATGATGTCGACAATCTTCTTCGCCGATTCGTTGATCGATTCCATGGTCGCGACCACTTGCCCAACGACTTCACCGCCCTTCATCGCCACTTGCGACGCCGTAGCAGCAAGCTGGTTTGCCTGGCGCGCGTTGTCGGCATTCTGCTTGACCGTCGAGGTCAGGCCATCCATCGAGGCGACGGTGCGTTCTACCGAACCGGCCTGCTGCTCGGTGCGCGACGCGAGGTCCATGTTGCCGCTGGCAATCTCCGCCGACGCGGTGCTGATCGTCTCGATGCCGGTGCGCACGTCAGATACGATACGGGCCAGGCTTGCGTTCATCTCTTTCAAGGATTGCACCAGCATGCCGGTTTCATCCTGGCTCTTCACTTCGATGGTGGCGGTCAAGTCGCCCGCCGCCACGCGCTTGGCCAAATCGACCGCCTGACCCAGTGGTTTGGTGATGCTGCGCGTGACAAACACGCCGATCAATACCGCCAGCACGCAGGCGCCACTGCCCAGGCCGAGCATCACTACGACCGAGCGCTTGGCGTCGCTAATCGCGGCGTGGCTGCTGTTGACCATTGCATCGGCATGAAACGTAATTTCCTGGTTCAAGGCCTGAAAATAGGCGAGCTGTGCCGTCTGCACCGTGGTGTACAGGATATCCTTGGCCTGGTCGCGGTCGCCGGCCTTCACGAGTTGCTTGAAGCGATCAAGTTCCGACTTGAATCGGTCTTGGGCGTCCTTCAGACCTTTCTTCATTTCGTCTTCGTCGGCAGACGCGGACGGTTTGCCATTAAGTTCGCCGGTGCTCTTTTCGACGAACTCCATCGACTGTTCGATACCGGCGAGGTAATTGTTGATTTCGTCCTGGTCGGTGGCGAACAGGATGTCACGCATGGTTTGCACAACGTCGAACAGGTCGGATTTGATGCTGTTGGCCAGGGCCGTTTGCGGATAGCGATCGTTGACCATCACCTCGACGTTTTGATTGAGACTGATCAGTTTGGCCGCGCCAAACAGGATCACAATGATCATCACCGCGATCGCCATGCCGAAACCGAGAGTCAGTCGTTGTCCGATCTTCAGCTTTGCCAATTTCATTCGTTTCTCCCCGTCTTGACCGTTTTTTGCTTTTTGCTTCTTGTTACGGCGCCACCGCCGGCAATGCCGGCGGTGATTGGAATGTGCAGCGTGATGTGTATTCAGGCGCGCTTGGCCTCCTTTGCAAATTGCTCTACGCCTACCGGCTCTTCCTTCGTGCTGGCGTGGCCGACGCGACCCAACAGGAAGTGCGACAAGGCCGGAATCAGCACCAGCGCGCCCACCATGTTCCAGATGAACATGAAGGTCAGCAAAATGCCCATGTCAGCCTGGAACTTGATCGGCGACCAGGCCCAGGTGATCACGCCCGCAGCCAGCGTCACGCCGACCAGCGCCACCACCTTGCCGGTAAAGCGCAATGCATGGCGATATGCATCAGCCAGCGTTGCGCCCGCGCGCTGCTGCTGCAACTGGATCGAGAGCAGGTACAGGGCATAGTCGACGCCGATACCGACACCCAGCGCGATTACCGGCAAGGTCGCGACCTTCACGCCCATGCCCAGCGCCACCATCAAGGCTTCGCACAGGATCGAGGTAATCACCAGCGGCACCACCGCCACCACCACCGCGCGCCAGCTACGGAAGGTGATGAAGCACAGCAGGATCACCGCCGCATACACGTACAGCAGCATCGTGACATTGGCCTGCTTGACCACGATGTTCGTGGCTGCTTCGATGCCGGCGCTGCCTGCGGCCAGCAGGAACTGGCGCTCCGGCGTACTGTGTTCTTTGGCGAACTGGTCCGCTGCCTTCACCACGCGGTCCAGCGTCTCCGCCTTGTGGTCGGCGAGATAGGCGACCACCGGCATGACCGAGCACTCGTTGTTGAACAGGTCCGGGTTGCTGGTGGATGCGGTACGCGCCGCGTAGTTCAGCACATCCTGGTTCGGCGAAATGGCCAGCCACTTGCTGCTGCCCTCGAAAGTGCCGGCAGTGATCTTGCGCACCGCATCGGGCAAGGACACCGTGGTTTGCACACCAGGAACTTGCTGCAGCATCCAGCCCAAACGGTCGGTTTCCATCAGCGTGGCGTATTCCAGGCAGCCTTCCGGTTTCGTCTTGACGATCACCGCGAACTGGTCGTTGGACAAGGAATACTTGCCGGTGATGTAGGCATTGTCGAGGTTGTAGCGCGAGTTCGGGCGCAGTTCCGATGCGCCAGGATCGAGGTCGCCGATCTTCAGGTTCAGGCTGACGACAAAGCCGGCCACCCCAATCAAGAGCGAGACGGCGATGGCACCTATGGCCCAGCGCCGCTCGGTAAAGCGTTCCAGCCATTTCCAGATGCCGCCTTCTTCGCGTTGTTCAGCCTGCAAGGCACGCTCGGCCGCCTTCTTGCTCACGCCGGTATACGACAGCAATACCGGCAGCAGCACGAGATTGGTGAACACGAGCAAGGCCACCCCCAGGCTGGCAGTAATTGCCAGATCCTGAATCACTGGAATATCGATCAACATCAATACGGCAAACCCGACCGCATCGGCCGCCAGGGCAGTCAAACCAGCGAGGAACAAGCGGCGGAACGTGTAACGTGCGGCGACCAGCTTATGCGTGCCGCGGCCGACATCCTGCATGATACCGTTCATCTTTTGCGCGCCGTGCGACACACCAATCGCAAACACCAGGAACGGTACCAGGATCGAGTACGGATCGAGCTCGTAACCGAGTGTCGTCACCAAGCCCAATTGCCACAACACCGCCACCAGCGAACAAAGCAAGACGAGGGTCGTACTGCGCGTGCAGCGCGTCCACCAGAAGATGATGGCAGCGGCGATCACAGCAGCCACACCGAAATAAATCATCATCTGCTGCAAGCCGGCCAAGAGGTCACCCACCACCTTGGCAAAGCCGACGATACGGATCTCGATCTCGGCCCCTTCGGCTTGCGCATACTTGGCGCGGATGTCTTCCAGTCGCTTGGACAGTTCTTGGTAATCGAGCGCAGCACCCGTACGCACGTCCTTGTCCATCAGCGGCACGAAAATCATGCTGGACTTGTAATCGGTACCGACCAGGCTGCCGTAGATCTGCGCGCGGGCGATGTTCTGGCGCAATTGCTCGGTGTGCTTGGGCGAACCGTCGTAGTTGTCCGGCATCACGGGGCCGCCGCTGAAACCCTCTTCGGTTACCTCGTTCCAGCGTACCACTGGCATCCACAGCGATTTGACGTTGGCGCGGTCGACACCCGGCGTCAGGAACAGTTCATCGTTGATCTGCTTCAACGCCTGCAGATACGCAGGGTCGAAAATGTCACCGTTCTTATTCTCGACTACGATGCGCAGCGCATTGCCCAAACCCTTCAGCTCATTGCGGTTCTCGAGGAAGTTCTTGATGTACGGCTGGTTGTGCGGGATCGTCTTTTCGAAGGCCGCATTCAGCGTCAGCTTGGTGGCCTGGAAGCCCAGCACCACTGTGGTCAGCACACAGGCGAGAATCACCAGCAGGCGGTTGTTGAAAATCAGCCGCTCGAAACGGCTGCCGGAGTTGCGGTCGAAATCCTTCAACTCGCGGATGGGCGGCATGTCGTCGATGTTGTTCGTTAGCATTGCATTCTTTCTTTGTTTTACTTCAGCGCTTCGACACGCACGCCGCCGATACCGGCCAACGCGATGGCGCCGTTGCCGGTATCGGCCATTGCAAATGCCGGCGCAGCCGTAATTACCTTGGCCCGGTTGAAGTTGGTACCGTTATCGCTGCTCACCAGCACCTGCCCGGCCTGGCTGGCCAGTACCACCGAGCCGTCGGCACGTACCATGCCGCTGGTGATGCCGGCATTCACCCCGGTATCAACCTTGATCCAGGAAGCACCACCGTCGGTGCTGCGGTAGGCATTGCCGCGCAGTCCATACACCAGCGCCATGTTTTCCGTACCGGTGACACCGAACAGCGTGCCTTGGTATGGCAGTTCCACTGAGGTGAAACGGCGCTGGGCACGGTCGTATTTCAATACCAGCCCTTGTTCGCCGGCGATGAACAGCGTGCCGCCGGCCGGGCGGATTGCATACAGGTGCAAGGCTTTCGGGTTGTCGACACGGTCCAGCCAGGGCGTCCAGCTCTGGCCGCCGTCTTCGGTGCGCACAATCAGGTTGAACGCGCCAATGGCAAAACCGCGCTTGTCGTCTTCGAACCAGACATCGAGAAAGGGTTTATCGGCGCCTTGTGCGGCGAACATCTCGGCATCCTGTTGCAGGCGTTGCGCCTTGGGGTCACCGGCATTGGAAGGCTTGTCATAGTGTTTCACGAGCAGGTCGGCGGCGGCTTTGCCATCGAGCTGCTTGCGCCAGGTGGCGCCGCCATCGGCGGTATGCAGGATCACGCCTTCATGGCCGACCGCCCAGCCTTGCTGCGCACTCGGGAAATACAGAGCTGTCAGGTCGGAACTGACCGGCACCTCGGCCTGTGTCCAGTTCTTGCCGTCATCGGAATACAGAATATGGCCGCGCTGACCTGCTGTAACCAGGCGCTTGCCGGCCAATGCCAATGCCTTGAGCGGCGCGCGCAGCGCCAGAGAACTCTTGGCTGCCGGCAGCGCCAGCGGCGATTGAAAGATGGGTTCCGCTGCAGTTGCACCGGAAATCATTGCAGCCCCAAGCACAAGGGGGGCCCAAAAAGCTTTGTACCGCACGTCTCGCTCCATCCAAATTTACTCGATGCGGGCGATGCATTAGTGGCCAAGGTGAATTCATCATCTCGGCCACCCACCCTCAGGAGCATTTTTTAAATATGTGCGGGTCCGTTTTTCACCAGACACCGCACAAGTGATTGCCAAAGTTTTCAGCGCACGCCCGATCCTGCCATGCTGTCAGGCGTCCAAGCGGAGTCCGGCATGCGTGTGTCCGAAATCTTCACGCCGCCAACACCCGGCCACATGTTGATGTAATAAGTGCCCGCGATCAGATCGTAATGACCGTTGGCGCTCGAAATGGGCGCCGATACTTCATAAGCCGGGGCAATGTAGCCAAATCCCGGACGCCAGAGTTGACCACGTCCGTCATACTGATCGCTGGCAAGGATGTTCCAGCTATCCTCATCGATGTAGAACGTGCGCTTCGAATAAATGTGACGCTTTCCTTCCTTCAGCTTCGCCTCGACTACCCAAACACGGTGCAGTTCCCAGCGAACTATCGACGGGTTGATGAACTTAGCCTGGAATACGTCTTCCGCCTTGTCGTGGTAAGTGAATTTGTACGTGTTGTACGGCACATACATTTCCTTCTTGCCGATCAGCTTGAAGTCATAGCGGTCCATCTTGCCGTTGTACATGCTGACATCGTCATAAGTCGACATGCCGGAGGTACTGGAGTTTGGCGTATCGTAGGCAAGGTCGGGGGCGAGGCGCACGCGACGCTGGCCCGGCAGGTACTGCCACGCACGGCGGCCTTTGTCACCGTAAGCGAACATTTCCTGTGTCATGATCTGTTCGCCCGCACGGCGCGCCGGCCCACTGTAATTGGCGCGAACCCGGGCGAGCAAGGTGGGATCCTCTGTTTTCGAATCGTCGTAGTAGAGGCTTTCATTGATATAGGTGCCTTGCGTCGACAACACCAGCTTGCCCGAGCTGTCGACATTGAAGGCGCTGTACTTCGGGATCGTGAACGAGTTGCCATTAAACCGCGCCATGAAGTTCACCATCACCTCTTGGCCAGACTTTGGAATCGGGAACGGGATGCCAGCACGTGCGCCGCGCGGATCTCCATTCTCGTCCAGTGTCGCCTTGGTCGCGTTCTTTACCGTATTGTCAAGCACGAACTTCGGGTAGGCCGCAGTGCGGTGCGTCTTGTAGACATCGATGCGGTAATCGGCATGCGCCTTCATCAAGGCCTTTGTGCCTTCGGTCAGATTATCCGCATACTGGGCGATGTTTTTCGCATCGATCGAGAACAAAGGCTTTTCATTCGCGAACGGGTCGGGACGCACGTTGCTGCCCTTGACGAAACCAGCCGGCGGCGTAGTCAGGCCGCCGGTGTATTCGGGAATGGTGCCTTCCTTGTTGCCGGCCTTTTCCGCGCCGACCAGTGTCAGCGTGGTACCGAGTTTTTTCGCTTCTTCCGCGGTGACCGCGGCGTGGGCGATGCCGATGGCCGCGGACAACAGGCCCGCGCCGATCAATGCTGTTACGAGTTTTTTCATGTGTGTCTCCTTTTAGAATGCGGTCTTGAATGTCAGATATACCGTGCCGCGATCTTGCAGCCATGTACCGCTGCCGTTCACAGCTGTCATTTGGCCGGTCGCCGGGTTCACTTGGGAACGACCGAAGTAGTCGACATACTTCAGATCAAAGCGGTATTTGCTGTACAGGTCCAGGCCAAGGCCGACCGCGAACGTACCAGCAGCCTTGTTGCCGCCAAATTGCACCGCTGCGGCGTTACCCCACATACCGCGCGAGTAGCTCATCGGCATCGACAAGTCCGCACCCGGGAACACCTGGTACCAGACCGGTGTGAAGTTCAATGCCAGGCCGACGAAGTCCTTGCTGACGCGGTCGATGCCGGTGTAGCCGTTACGGCCCTTGAAAAATGCATGTCCCTGGTTCACCGACAGCCAGCGGTTCCAGGTCATCTCGGCGGCCCAGGAACCGCCTTCCCACAAGGGCGAAGCGGGAAGCGAGCCGAGGGCATTGAGCACGCCATGCATCGTGTCGCCGCGTGCGCCAGGGACATTACCGGGCGTTGGCAAGGCTGCCAGCGAAGTAATGGTGACCGCATCGCTGTTGAGCGGCATGTTCTTGCGGTAGTTCAGATCTGCGCCAAAACTGATGCCGGCGATCTGCTTGGTCAGACTGATGCCGTACATGTCGACGTTGTCGGCGTAGCTCATGAAATACTGGCGCGGCGCGGCGGCCATGACGGAGAGCTGCGGCAGTCTGTCGGAGAACTGGCGCACATAGAAGCCCATCGTGCCGTCCAGCCATTCGGGGCTCCAGCGAGCGGCCAGACCCCAGTCACCGCGGTTCTTCGGCTTGATGTCGTTGCCGCGAGCCGCACGCACGCCAGGTGCGAGATACAGCGATTCGCCGCCGAATTGCAGCGCATCGTTGAAGCCCAGATAAGAGCCACCTTCAGGAATGCGGGTGGCATCCCATTCAAAGAAGTATTGACCGGCAAGCGACAATTCCCGTGTTGCCTGAATCGTGCTGGAGATCTGTGTCTGGGGCAGGAACAATTCTTTGGCTTCGACGCCCGGATTGGCAAAGCCCTTGGCCTGATCCAGCGGTGCCTGTGCATACGTAACGCCGTGGATAGCGCCGCTGCCCAGCAACGCTTCGCCCCAATTCACGGTATGGCGGCCGGCGCGCACCGTAACCGCCGTGTTGCCAACGTCGAAACCGCCAAACACAAAGGCGTCGAGGAATTCACCGGACAAGCCGTTGTAATAGCGATTTGCATACGGAGACAATCCAAAGGCCGGCGTACCGTTGACCAAATGGTTGGAGGTGGCGAGGCTGGTGTTGTCGAAGCCGCCCGAATACGCCTGGTCATACCAGGATGCTGCGGACACGCGGGCGCCGAATTTCTTTTGATAGACAACGTCGAATTCAGTCAGCAAGTCGATACGGTTGGTTACCGTGCTGCCCTTCTTGAAATTACGGTTACCGTCGTCGGCGTTCAGGTTTAGCAGGATGCTGGGATTTTGCTTTTCGACGCGATGGCCGAAGTTGTAACGGATGGTGTTATCGAAGCGCATCTGCACGTCGTCATTGCCGGTATCGATTTCGAATGCGTTCGCGCTGGCGCAGAAGCCCGCGCACAAGGCCGCCGCCGCCGCGGCAAATGCGGTGCGCCGAAAGCCGATGAATCGCGCTTGTTTGGTATTGTTCATCTTGATTCTCCAAAGTCTTAATTTTTCTAATGCTTTTTTGTACCCTGCTGCTCATTTGCATCAGGGCCTCCCAGAGCGCGCTTCAAATCCGCATGTTGCTTTCCTCCATCTTCACTGCCCCTCGTATTGGATTGTTGTTCTTGCTTACTTACTAATCAGCCTCCGCATATCAGTCCTCTATCGCCGAACCGGGTATATCGCCCATCTCGCACAAATCCTTGCCTCTATGGCAAGGAAGGCAAGCGGTTCGTTTTGCTAATGATCGAGCGCAATAACTGATTGATTTCGATAAACTTAAGCTTGCGCAGTGCGTATCCGACTTACCCTTTCCCTTCAACGCGAGGTTAAACGAGGCGAATTTCCGCTCGCCCCCCTCCAAAAAAGGGGGGGGTAAAGATAGGCCGTCAAGAAAAAGCAACGTGTCGAGATTTCATTGACACGCCAGGCCAAGAATGCCTTTAGCGAACTAGGGCCTGTCATCAATTAGTTTGGGAGTGCGAACTCAAACTAGTTAATGACAGGTCGCTAGCGGTAGTTTGTTGAAAGTGGTTGATTGAGGGGCTAGGATGGGAACAGAAGGCACCGCCATGACTGCCCGGCGTCCGTGTACACCGGCACCCGGTCCATTGGAAGACTATGCGGCGTAATTCGACGCCCTGTTTCATTCGCTGGCGCAACGCCACTGCTTGTGCACCTATCCTGCCGATCTGCTAGAGCAAGTTCATCCTGACTTGCCAGGCAAGGCCGAGGCGATTTGTCCGTGGAGCAAGGCGCGGCGACGCGACATGGCAAGGAGGCCTCGGCGGCCCCAAGACAACGCAGTGCCGCGGGCAAAGCGTCCGGCATCGACGGCACAGTCAGGATGAAACTGCTCTAGCCCCGCACGACCGACTCAAGACACTCACCGCGTTAGCGGGGGCGGAGTCGTTGGTGCAGGCGCAGACTGCGCCTGCGTAACAAGTGCAATTCTTTCTCTCTGAATCGACGTGGGATGCTAATGCCATCGTTATGCGGACGTTGCAGTTGCTGGGTGAAGATCCGCTGACGCTCCCAATGCCGGCGTTGTTCGAGTGCCGTGAAATCCAGTTTGGTCCGTTTCGTTCCCATGACTCAACCTCCATGCCCGGACCTAAGCAATCACGATCTTCGACTTCCTGCTATTCATTGCAAACAAGGCAGGTGGACCACTCCTGAAAGCTAGTCCATTAACGCTACGACCGTGTTACGCGAATGTGGCATAGGTTCATAGCGTTTAATGCCTATCGCTTGAGATTTGGGTATGACAGAGGTATGGCGATGTGTAACTGATTTCGGGTTCAGTGCTTCCAATAATCGTTTGCTTGTACGTGCATTTAGATAGTGGAAGTCCTTGTATTGCGTATTTTCGTGCCCCAGGTTCGTTTGGGATCGCATATCACGACGAAGCGCTTCTAAGAGCGCATTCAGCTCGTAACTGCACAGTATATAAACATCATTGGATATCGTTTTGATCATAATATCGACTCTCTAGATAAGGTTGCCCTAATGATTAATGGCACCCACTTAAGCGTTCCGCTGGTTCGTCTGTTGATCCGGACTTCTAACGCGTAGCAGGTGCGGTAATGTCTCCCCACCTTTCTTTTATTCGTCGGTTTGATTATGAAATTCGTTGCTCGATTGTCCAGCCCTGGTCTTACGATCTCGCTTGTGGATAGATCTCGACCCTATATGACGATAGTGAAGGACTGGACATTCATGAATATCCGATGCGCTAACCATGATTAGCATCGGGACAAAAGGAACTTCGCTTCGTGCCTCGAAATCTGGCGGGGAGCCCCAATGCAATCGTGCCAAGCATGCGTTGCTCGCGGCATTTCGCCTCTTTAGAAGTTGGTCGCTCGGATAGGTCGACGTGAGAGTGGGTTGACGGCTCCCCAGAGGTATTGGGCTAACCACATTCGGTTGCATGTCGCCTACGTATGATTCCTTAGTACGCTGCCAATAGACTGGCTGGGAACCGCCAGATCTCTAAAAACGGTACTACTTATACACTCCACATGCGATGAGTAGATTGTCGACTTTTTCTACGTAAGTATGTTTTTTCTCCATTGTTTTAGTGTGCGGGTTAGTGAAGACATATTCGTCACTCCACCCATGGCTGCTGTTTTTCACAGCTTTGTAGAAGCCTTTTGTAATGAACACACCATTACTGTCTTTCATTTCGCTTATGTTTGCGCCAATCATCTTTGGTAACGCTGAATGAGCTAGCACTTGCCCTCCGTCGTCTAAGACCACGAGAAATAGTTCCCGATCTCTGAACTGACCTTTGTCATCGCTAAAAGCCGTCAGTGCCTTGTCTCTACCGTTCTTCTTGTAATATGCGACTGCCTTTTTCACCATCGCGACTGCTTCTTCTTTCGATGCACGCTCGGCTGCACCTGTGCTTGTCAGAAAAAGCGCTGTAGTAAGCAAAATGAGCGATCGAATAATCATTGATTTCATGCTTTTCCTTAACTAATTAATCGTAAAGATGCTGAATTGCTGTTCTTATTAATGGGTATCTTCAGGTGGTTACTACCGTCTTTAGCTGTTGAAGGATGGCTGGGTTTTCCAGCGTGGAGATATCTTGCGTGATCTGCTCGCCCTTGGCCAGTACGCGCAGCAAGCGGCGCATGATCTTGCCGGAACGGGTCTTGGGCAGGTTGTCGCCAAATCGGATTTCCTTGGGCTTGGCGATCGGACCAATTTCCCTGGCCACCCAGTCGCGCAATTCCTTGGCAATCTGCCTGGCTTCCTCGCCGCTCGGCCGTGCCCGCTTCAGCACCACGAAGGCGCAAATCGATTCGCCCGTGGTCTCGTCCGGCTTGCCCACCACCGCCGCTTCCGCCACCAGCGGATTGGCCACCAGCGCCGATTCGATTTCCATCGTGCCCATGCGGTGACCCGACACATTCAAGACATCGTCGATGCGACCGGTGATCGTGAAGTAACCGGTCTTGTCATTGCGCACCGCCCCGTCGCCAGCCAGGTAAATCTTGCCGCCCAGCTCTTCCGGGAAATAACTCTTCTTGAACCGCTCCGGATCGCCCCAGATGGTGCGGATCATCGATGGCCAGGGCCGCTTGACCACCAGGATGCCGCCCTGTCCATTCGGCAAGTCGTTGCCGGTTTCATCGACCACCGCGGCCATGATGCCCGGCAGCGGCATCGTGCATGAACCCGGCACCATCGGTGTGGCACCCGGCAGCGGCGTGATCATGTGGCCGCCGGTCTCGGTTTGCCAGAAGGTATCGACGATCGGGCAGTGTTCATTGCCCACATTGCGGTAGTACCACATCCAGGCTTCCGGATTGATCGGCTCGCCGACCGAGCCCAGCAGGCGCAGGCTGGACAGATCGTATTTCTTTGGATGCACTTCGGCATCGGCGTCGGCGGCCTTGATCAGCGAGCGGATCGCCGTCGGCGCGGTATAGAAAATGGTGGCCTTGTGTTTGGCAATCATGTCCCAGAAACGGCCGGCATTGGGATAGGTCGGCACGCCTTCGAACACGATCTGGGTTGCGCCTACGGCCAGCGGGCCATAGGCGATATAGGTGTGGCCGGTGACCCAGCCGATGTCGGCGGTGCACCAGAAGATGTCAGTGGGCTTGATGTCGAAAGTCCACTTCATGGTCAGCATCGCCCACAGCAGGTAGCCAGCCGAGGAATGCTGGACGCCCTTGGGTTTGCCGGTCGAGCCGGAGGTATAGAGGATGAACAGCGGATGCTCGGCATCGACCCATTCCGGCTCGCAGTCGGCGGGCTGGTCTGCGATGACCTCATGCAGCCAAAGATCGCGATCAGCAATCATTTCGACGTCACCGCCGGTTCGCCGATACACGATCACATTCCGCACGAAATCACAGACGTCTCCATTGATCGCTTCGTCGACAATCGTCTTAAGCGGTAGCCGCTTCCCGCCGCGTACTTGTTCATCGGCGGTGATGACAGCGACCGCACCTGCATCGATTATGCGTTCCTGCAAGGACTTTGCGGAAAAGCCTCCAAAGACGACAGAGTGGGTGGCACCAATACGGGCACAAGCCTGCATCGCGACGATGCCTTCGACCGACATCGGCATGTAGATCACGACGCGATCGCCCTTCTTGATGCCGAGCGACTTGAGCCCATTCGCAAACTGGCAAACGCGCTCGTGCATATCCGAATAGGTGATATTGGTTATCTCACCGTCATCGGCCTCAAAAATCACCGCCGTCTTGTCAGCATTACCATGCTGCAAATTTCGATCCAGGCAATTGTAAGAGACATTCAGACGTCCGTCGTCAAACCATCTATAGAAGGGAGCATCTGACTCGTTTAACGTCTTTGTGAAGGGTTTGTGCCAATGGAGATTTTCATTAGCAAGTTTTGCCCAGAAGCCCTCGTAGTCTTCATCCGCTGCGGTGCACATTGCCGTATATGCTTCCATGCTCGACACTGTTGCTCTCTCTGCCAATGCAACAGGCGGTAAAAATACCCTCATCTCGGACTCATGAATTGTCATAGTTTGATATGTAGTAAATTAAAACAGCAGTAGGTTCGATTCTTCAAACGCTACCTAGTTATGCAAGCTTTGTCGAAGGCCACCTTACGCATAAGAATGCGACAAGGACTGCGACGCGCGACTTCACGGACTCTTGATCGGATTCATTTTTTTAGTCGTTGGAAGAAGGAGACACCGTAGGGTAACTAAGCCATCTCTGGTTTGGTGCTTTTGTACCGTCATTCCTAGGCGCGGAATCAGCTGCGCATTAGTTGAGCTCACATCCCGAATCGAAGAGCCAGCGCGGGCTATGGTAACGCGATGGCTGCTCCTACAGTCCCCCGCTCGCTGGCGAATAGGAATTCGCCGAAACAAGGACAAGGAAACATGGGGCTGCGGCTAATGGACCTCGCCCCATTCACGTTCGTGATTAACGACTAACGTCAAAGTCCTTTGTCTCAGGAAGCCAGAAAAGACCGACGATTAAAGACAATACAGCGATCACAATCGGATAATACAACCCTGCATAAATATCTCCAGTACTCGTAGTGATCAAGGTGGCGAAGTACAGCATGAACCCACCAAAATAACCGGTACCAATGTGATACGGCATAGAGATGCTCGAATAGCGGATACGTGTCGGGAAGAGCTCCACTAACAAGGCAGCAAGCGGGCCGTACCCCATACACACGTACATCACGAGAATGAACAGTAACAGTACAACCATCGGCTTGTTAATCTCGCTATCCAATGCCTTTTCCGGATACTGGGCGGATTTGATAGCTGCTTTGAGACCTGCGACATCAAGACCTTCAACGACTTTATTACCAATTTTTGTCGTTACTCCAGGGCCGCTCTTTGCGACTAGAGTATGCGGCACGGAAGCAGTATTAAGAAACTCCTTGACCTTCTCGCAGTCGGTCTGCGGTCCTGAGAATGCGCGAATGGAGCATTCATTCGATGCAACCGTAACTGGTGAAGTTGCAATTGCTCTTTCCAAAGCCGGATTCCCATAATGGGTAAGTCCTTGGAAAATCGGCACATATGTCACGGCCGCGAGCAGAAAGACAAACATCATAATCTTCTTACGTCCGATTACGTCCGACAGCCAGCCAAAAATCACGAAGAATGGAGTAGCCATGGCCAACGCAATCGAGACCAAGATGTATGCAGTCCCGAATTCCATTTTAAGCGACTTCTGCAGGAAAATGAGGGCATAGAACTGGCCGGTGTACCAGATGATGCCGGAGCCCGCTACCGCACCGAACAATGCGAGCAGGACAACTTTCATATTTTCCCAGTTTCCGAAACTATCTTTGATCGGCGACTTTGTAAGATGGCCGGCAGCTTTCATCTTCATAAAGACGGGCGACTCGTTGAGCTGCGACCGGATATACATGGAGACGCCGAACAATCCCACGGAAATAAGGAACGGAATCCGCCAGCCCCAGGCTTTAAACTGTTCTGGGCCGAGCGCAGTCTGGCACGACAGCACGATAACCAGCGAGAGGAAAAAGCCTACGGTAGCGCAGATCTGAATCCAACCTGTAGCATATCCGCGGCGTCCTGGAGCAGCATGTTCTGCAACATACGTAGCCGCGCCACCATATTCACCACCCAGCGCCAGGCCCTGTAAACATCTCAGGATGACAAGCAAGATCGGAGCGATGATCCCTGCCTGCTCGTAGGTAGGTAACAGGCCCACTCCGGCGGTCGAAACACCCATAAGGGCCATCGTGATCATGAAAGTTGTCTTCCGACCAGCAATGTCACCCATTTTCCCGAACAAGAGTGAGCCGAATGGTCGCAAGACCAAACCAGCTCCATAGGTCGCTAGGCCCGCGAGAAAGGCGCCTGTCTCGCCGAGTTCCTTTGAAAAAAATAGCGGGCCGAGTATTGCCGCGAGCGTGCCAAATACAAAGAAGTCATACCATTCGAATGCAGTACCGAGGGATGATCCGAAGATCACCTTTCGCATCTCCTTAGCTTCATTGTCGATACTGCCGCTTGGTCGGGCGGCCGCGTCAAGATATTCCATTTCTGTCTCCTGTAATCACCTAGAACGAACAATCGTTGCAAGCACATTACAAGATTTCGTGACGCTTAAATACGAGCAATTCTGCAGACCATTGTGCGAAAAAAGAGCATCTGTCGTTGTGCTTTGCGAAAATGCACGCTCACATTGGCTAAGTGGACAGGAATTCCATATCTTTCCTAACGATAGCCATAAGATATTGCACAACCGCCTTGACACGCGGAATATAACGCAAGTCTTGATGGGCACTTAACCAGATTTTACGCTCGACCTTTACGTCTTGTACCGGTAAACGTTCAAGACCGAGTCTTTCCGGTACAGCGAAAGTTGGTAAAAGAACTATCCCAAGTCCGCTACTCGCGGCATGCATCTGGGAAATCATGCTGGTGGAATGAAAAACGAGATTCGGGTTGACGATAACTTCGTCGAGCCACCGGACGGTATCTACCTGGATCAGATCATGTACATATCCGACGAAGTCATGGTCCCTAAGATCCGCCCTCGAAGTAGGAACTCCACGTTTATCGAGGTAACTTCTCGTAGCATAAAGATTGAGGTTAAATTTACCAATCATCTCAGCGTCTAATCCTCTGCCCTCAGGCCGGAAGAAGCTCAAAAAGATGTCAGCTTCGCGGCGGGTGACGTGTAGTTGCTGAGACGAAGTGACTAGTTCGATGCGCAACGCCCCGTACCGCTCTCGAAGTCCCAAGAACCGCTCGGCCAAATATAGCGACGCAATACCTTCCATCGTCCCAACGCGCACTGTCCCGCTCAGCTCGAGTTCCTTTGCACCTACAGCCTCGCCAATGGCTAGGACATTGCTTTCAATACCTTCAACGTAGACAAGCAGGCGCTGACCTAGAGCATTAAGTACGAGCCCGCTTCGATTGCGCTCGAACAGGCTGGACCCGAGCGAGAACTCTAATTGCGTTATACGTCTGCTGGCCGTTGAATGATCAATGTTTAGCCGCTTTGCAGACTTAGATATGTTGCCCGCGCGTGCCACCTCGAGGAAAACGCGGAGATCATCCCAATTTAGATGCTGAAACTGCATAACTCCTCCTGAATACTAGGCGCCTTCGTCCATAGCCCTATGCATTTTTGCACAAATAGGTGCGTTATTTCCGTTTCGCTATTTAGCGCCGAGCTGATAGTGTTAACTGGCCGTTCGCCTCCAAACGTTTGCGGAACCCTCCTGAGTTCTGCAAGAGCAGTTCAACTTCAACCCATTATCGCAAAGAGTTTATGGCTATAAACCTTTTAAATGAGAAATTATCTTGGCGATCTCAGCAGGCCAATCGTATTTCGAGGATGCAACGTGCACAGGAAACGTTGGGTTTAGCGTTGAGTGGAAAAATCCTGCCTGCATTGGAAATTGTTCCCCTTCTTCATTCGGTTCTAGAGCCAGGCGATCGAGTATGCCTTGAAGGCAACAATCAGAAACAGGCTGATTTTCTAGCTGAATCCCTTCGGTCGGTGGACCCGCAGCGAATAAATGGCCTCCACATGATCCAGTCAGTAATCGCACTTCCAGCGCATCTGGACGTATTCGAAAAGGGAATCGCATCAAAGCTCGACTTTTCTTTCTCTGGGCCCCAGGCGAACCGATTAGCAAAGCTAGTATCGTCAGGGAAGCTCAATATAGGTGCTATCCATACCTACCTCGAACTATTTGCGCGTTATTTCGTTGACCTTACGCCACGTGTTGCCCTGGTCGCCGCTCAGTACGCCGATCGCCAGGGCAATCTCTATACAGGGCCAAATACCGAGGACACTCCCGCAATTCTCGAGGCGACTGCGTTCAAAGGCGGGATCGTAATCGTTCAGGTTAACCAGATTGTTGATCAACTTCCGCGGATCGATGTGCCTGCCGACTGGGTTGACTTTGTAGTCGAAGCGCCCCGACCGCATTATATTGAGCCACTCTTCACTCGTGATCCTGCCCAAATTTCGGAGATTCAGATTCTTATGGCCATGATGGCTATTAAAGGAATCTATAAGGAGTATGAAGTCAACCGTCTTAACCACGGTATTGGTTTTGATACGGCGGCAATTGAACTGATCTTACCGACTTATGGCGAGGCGCTAGGACTCCGCGGAAAGATCGCACGTCATTGGGCACTCAATCCGCACCCGACCCTGATCCCGGCGATTGAAGCAGGTTTCGTCGAATCGGTCTACTCGTTCGGATCTGAACTGGGTATGGAAAACTACATTCGTGCCCGCCCGGATATTTTCTTCGTCGGTCCTGATGGATCAATGCGCAGTAACCGTGCTCTATGCCAAGTAGCAGGTCACTATGCGTGCGATATGTTTATCGGGTCAACACTTCAGATCGACCTGATGGGTAATTCATCAACGGCGACGCTTGGAAGAATTTCTGGTTTTGGGGGCGCACCGAACATGGGATCGGATTCCCGTGGACGCAGACATGCCAGTGCCGCTTGGTTGAAAGCAGGGAAACAAGGAAGGCAAGCCTCGGGACAGATTCCCCGCGGCCAGAAATTAGTAGTGCAGATGGTCGAAACGTTCCGCGAGCATATGCATAGCGCCTTTGTTGAAAAACTCGACGCATGGCAACTTGCGGAGCAGGCATCCATGCCCCTTCCGCCGGTAATGATCTACGGTGAGGATGTCACGCACATTCTTACCGAAGAAGGCATCGCCAATCTTCTTCTCTGCCGCAATGTTGAAGAACGTGAACAGGCTATTAGAGGCGTCGCCGGATATACGCCGGTCGGTATGGGGCGTGACAGACGCGTCGTAGAGAATCTACGGGATCGGGGAATCATTCAACGTCCGGCAGATCTCGGTATCGATAAATCGCTAGCCACGAGAGACCTACTTGCCGCCAAAACAATGAAAGATTTAGTGCGTCTTTCCGGTGGGCTCTACGATCCACCTCGTCAATTCCGAAATTGGTAACGTGAGGACCTGAAATGCAAAGGCTTGTTTTTAAACACCTTGATGGAAAGTACTCCAGTGTGCAAAAGCCCGTCATAGCCGGTGTTGTAGCGTCCGGAAACCTGGAGATACTAATTGAACCAAGCCCACACAGTGGTGCGTGTACTTTTGAAGTCAACACGTCTGTGACCGGATTCGATGCAACCTGGAAGGCAGTGGTCGCGGATTTTCATCAGGCATGGCTCTTTACGGATACAAAGGTCTCAATCAATGACATGGGAGCGACCCCTGCAGTTGTCCGCCTTCGGTTAGATCAAGCGGCAGAGCTAGTCGCCACCAGCAAATCTTCCAAACTAGGGGGCTAGCGCTGGCCCATCGTGCCGTGCCAGCTCATCCCAAGACATAGGTCAAAAATGAATAGCTTTTTAGAAGCCTCAGCTCGACAACGTATAGAACACATCCTTGATCCGGGTAGCTTCCGGGAGCTTCTACGCCCTGAACTGCGCATGACGAGTCCCCACCTCGCCCAATTGTATTTGCCGGTGGCATTTGATGATGGCGTGATAACTGGAGAAGGTCTCCTTGGAGGAAGTAAAGTATTGATAGCCTCTCAGGAAGGTAGATTTATGGGAGGTGCTGTCGGCGAAGTACACGGGGCTAAACTCGTGGGTCTATCGAAACGTGCCGTGCGGCAGAATTGCACCGCCCTTCTATTGCTACTTGATACCGGCGGTGTGAGATTACACGAAGCCAATGCCGGCCTTATTGCGGTATCTGAAGTGATGCGTGCGATTCTGGCGGTAAGAGCCGCGGGAATCCCTGTTATAACTTTGATCGGCGGTTCGAATGGATGCTTTGGTGGCATGGGCATAGTAGCCAAATGCACAAACTTCATTGTAATGTCTGAAGAGGCCCGCTTAGGGATGTCTGGTCCGGAAGTCATCGAGACGGCCAATGGTGTTGAAGAATTCGACTCCCGCGACCGGGCACTAGTGTGGCGAACGACCGGCGGGAAGCACCGCTACATCATGAACGACGCAGACGGGATCGTACCTGATAGCACGGATGCATTCCGCCATGCAGCTATCGGAGCAATAAATGCCTACCGTAGTGAAAAAATGGCTGCCGAACTAACGCTCGAAGCACTTGGCGATGAGCATGCCTTGCTTCAGGCGCGAATTGATAAATACGGAGGGATGGCAGACTCCACCTCTATATGGACGGCCGTAGGAATCGATGATGCATCCACTCTTCCTCTATGCGATATCGATCGATTCTTAGAACGCGTCAATACGGTGCGTATAAGTATCAGAAACCGGTCGCTCCACATGTTGACCTTTAATTAACAGGCGTTTTAGCTTTTGTTTCTCCGAAAAACAGGACAGCATTTTTACACGATAGTGTGCATTTCTTCGGAATACCGGTTTTAAGCCTTCGGTGCTATCGTGACTTCAGAACAATCTTATGTGGAACCGTTATGATCTATCCAAAATTTAAGGCTGCAACCGTGCATGCCGCTCCGGTTTTTCTGAACCGTGAAGCAACGACATTGAAGGTGTGCGATCTCATCAGGGAGGCTGCGCACAACGGAGCCGAGCTGGTTGTATTTCCCGAGTCGTTCATCCCGGCATTTCCCGTTTGGGCGGCATTGTGGGCGCCGATATATAACCACGCTTTCTTCAAACGCATGGTGGCAAACTCCGTAGCCGTTGATGGTCCGCAAGTGCAACGTATTTGCCAAGAGGCGAAGAAAAACAATATCTTCGTCTCAATTGGAATCAGTGAGACGAACCCCGTAAGTGTTGGTGGTATATGGAACAGTAATCTCTTGATTTCTGACGAAGGTGAAATCCTGAACCACCACCGCAAACTTGTCCCTACTTTCTATGAGAAGATGGTCTGGGCGCCGGGTGACGGAGCTGGCCTGCAAGTAAGCAATACGCGTCTTGGAAAAATTGGGGCTTTAATCTGCGGTGAGAACACCAATCCTCTTGCACGCTTTTCGCTAATGGCACAAGGCGAGCAGATTCATATCTCAGCGTGGCCGCCGATCTGGCCGACGGAGAAACCAAGTAGTACGAACACTGCCGCCAATTACGATATAGCAGCTGCCGTCCGCATTCGGGCTGGCGCACATTCCTTCGAAGCGAAGGCATTTGGCATTGTCAGTTCTGGCTTTATGGACAAGGCAATGCGCGACTACTTGGTGAGCCACGACAATTCCGTAGCAGAAATACTCGATCAAACTCCCCGTTCTGTCTCTATGTTTATTGGGCCTTCAAGCAAACAAATCGGTGATAGTTTGCAAAATGACGAGGGAATTCTGTATGCCGAGATTGACGTGGAAGACTGCGTTGAGCCTAAGCAATTCCACGACGTAGTGGGCTACTACAATCGCTTTGATATTTTCAACCTAAACGTTAATCGAACGCGTCTTGAACCGATCAGCTTTAATGACACGCCAATGCGGAACAAGGATCAGTCCGCCGCGCTCGACCTACAACAAGACATCGCACAGTCAATGTAACCTGGTTCCAAACCTTTTCGGCTATTTGAAATGAACGAAAATGAACGCAAGGCCTTCGCAGGGTATGTTTTCGAAGGCTTTCATCTCAAGCCATCGCCCCCACCTCATGAACTCACTGAGTTCCTGACCAGTGACGCGAATTTGTTTGAAACGATTCATATGGGTGCACCTAAGGTAGATGAGAGTGCATGGATACTGGCGATAGATGGATTGGTACGTAAGCCCCTGCGTTTATCTCTCGCTGATCTTAAAACACTACCGTACAAAGAGGTTACGTCGTTTCATGAATGCTATGGAAGCCCATTAAAACCCGCTACATCGCCCGTTCATCGTGTGGGTAATGTGACCTGGACGGGCGTACCGCTTGACGTGCTTCTTAATTTGGCTGGCCTTGAAAAAGACGCACAGTTCATATGGTCAGAAGGTCTGGATCGCGGCAGCTACGGTGGCCAAGCGATTGACAGGTATCAAAAGGACATCCCTTTAGAAAAAGCACTTTCTACAGAGGTGCTGGTTGCCTATGCGATGAATGGTATGCCGCTATCCATCAATCGAGGGGGCCCAGCCCGCTTGGTCGTGCCCGGTTACTTTGGAACGAATTCGACAAAGTGGCTGTGCAAGATTTCTGCGCAGCGTGATCGGCCTCAAAGCCCATTCACTACCGTTTGGTATAACGAAACCGTAGGAGAAAGCGGCTCGACAGTTACTCGGCCAGTATGGGAAGCTACACCTCATTCGATCATTACATCGCCCGGAGATCAAAGCACCGTTCAGTCAGGTCCCGTAAATCTGAATGGTTGGGCATGGGCTGGTCAGCCGGTTTCGAAGGTAGAAGTATCGGTCGATGACGGTGCATCGTGGATTGAAGCCGATGTGAAGCCACGGCACCAATTTGAATGGCAGCGCTTCCAAGTGCTGGTCAACCTTCCAAACGGCAGTCACCGCATTGCATGTCGTGCGACGGACATTAATGGACTTACACAGCCTTTAAGTGGCTCAAGAAATGAAGTAAATCGGATTCAGGTAATTGCGAAGTAGCCTACACAGCAAGCGCATCGACATCCGGCTGCCTTGGCCTGGCGTTGTAAACTATTCCTCACCCGCCTGTGAGTTATGGGCGTCGCACGCTTATGAATGGAGGAAAGTGCCTTTGCATAGGATTTCTCCGGAAAGGATGCATTGCTATGGAGCGCCATATTAGTGATACGCAGGGCGCGAACGCGCGTGCTAATCAGTGCTTTCCAACGATCCACTAACTCACCTTAAGAGGGCAAAAATGGAATGGCGTACTTTGACCGAGCTTCTCTTTCCAGAGGGGCATAGCATTTCCGAGGAAGGGTCATTTCTATCCGGCGAAGCGACAGTGAACGGTTCCGCAGTACGGGTTATAGGCACGACCGATCATGTAGCTATCGGGGTTGAGATAGCAATGGCGCAAGCGCATGCTATCCTCGAAACGATCCAGAACGCCCCAGGGCAGCCCATAGTGATCCTGATTGATACACAGGGCCAACGTCTCCGCCATCGCGATGAAATGCTGGGAATTAATGGCTATATGGCGCATCTTGGGAAATGCATTGACCTGGCGCGCCGCAGCGGTCACCAAGTTATTGGACTTGTTTACGATCAAGCTCTCTCAGGAGGCTTCATCACAAGTGGCCTGATGGCTGATTCTTGCTACGCTTTACCTGACGCGACCATACGGGTAATGGGGTTACCGGCCATGGCACGGATTACAAAAGTCGCAGAAGAGCGCCTTACCTCGCTTGCGAAAGACAATCCCGTTTTTGCGCCGGGCGTCGAGAATTATTACCGCATGGGCGGCGTTCATGAAATCTGGAGCGAAAATTTAGCCGCGGCACTTAAGGGTGCGCTTAACTCACCAACAAAGGAAGATAACCGGCATCAAATTGGCGATCGCCGCGGCGGCCGCAAATTGGCTGCCTCGGTAATCGAATACTACGCGAATGACGATAATGCTCAATAGGCACTTCCTAGTGTGGTTGTCGTCAGAAGGCTGGGACTCAGTAATGAACCAGGTCCATCCCGGAAACGTCACCCTGATAGAGGAGTGGTGTACCAAAGATTGGCCTGCAATCGCAAGGCGGCACGAAGTAGGAATAGCTGAAGATCAGATTTGTGTCGGGATTGCTGGCCCGCCGCGCGACGACGGTACACGGCCTCGAGTTCCACTTGCAATCCCACGAGATGCGGTCTCTAGAACAACAGCCCCGATTTCTTTAGATCGTGTGATAAGTGTCTTGCCGACTCGTTGGCACGATGGAATCACTACTTTGCTACAGGAAGCTGCTAACCTCAACATTACGCTTCGCGTATATGGGTCTGCTTCCTGGCAGTTCATCACCGGCCAACCCTATGTTCGTAACAACTCAGATATAGACATCTTGTGCTATCCCCGCACACAAGAAGAACTGAAAAGGATAGTCGATTTGTTGGACCACACCGCTGATCAGTTGCCCTTGGACGGTGAAGTTGTTTTCCCGAGCATGGAAGCAGTGGCGTGGAAAGAATGGCAGGCAGCGCGTCACTCCAACGACGGACGCCGAGTGTTGGTGAAGGGGTGCCACAAAGCCTATCTCGCCAAAATGGATACACTTCTACATACATTTGAAACGACGCAATGAACGGTTCACCTCTCCTTGACCCTAGGGACACTGGTTTCCAGTTGCAACATCATAGAACATCATCAGTGAGCACCAATTACGTGACGGGTCTTACAAGCCGCATTACTGTACCGCGCTCTCACTTAGCGGTCGCTCGGCTGGCGATCCAGAGTCTCTACCATGAAATCGCACTCTATCCAAAGCCTGGTTTAGTTTCATTTGTCGACAATGGCAGCCATAAGGATATGACGGCGAAGACGTTTTTGCGCAGCCTTTTCGCCTTACGAACATACTTCGGCGTGATCACTGCAGCAGGGGGAGACGGCGCCTCATTTGACGTTCTGAAACAGTTGGGCTTGGCAGCTGAATACAGGATGTTGAAGGCAACGAACGGCATCAATACACATCGAGGTGCAATCTTCAGTCTTGGATTGCTGTGCGCTTCAGTCGGCCAGTGTTATGCAATCAACATTGTGCCAACCGCGACGAAGGTGCGGCGAGTATTTTTAGACGTTTGGGGAGAGGATGTCTGCCGCCATATGAACAGAGGCGCGGGCCTGTCACACGGTCAACTAGTTGCAAACGCCCACCTTGTCGGTGGCGCACGTGAAGAGGCTGCCAGGGGGTTTCCGTCGGTGTTTAACGTTGGGCTTCCGGTCCTGCGAAAGACTCTCCAGGCAGGAGGAGATTTGGAATGGGCGCTCGTGGACGTGCTCTTCACATTGATGGCCGAGATGGATGATACGAATATCTATTACCGAGGTGGAGCCTCTGCCAACCGGTTCGTCAGGCAACGCGCATCAGCGTTTCTAAAAGAAGGGGGTACGGCTAATCCGGACTGGCGCACAGTTGCCGTGAAGTGCCACCACGACTTCGTACGCAATAATATCTCTCCAGGCGGTGCCGCCGATCTCCTCGCTGCAACATATTTTATGCACAAAGTGGAGGAATCAACCGAACCGGTCGGATCGTCTGCTTTGAAATATCAGCCTTTTATCGGGTAACGGCATACGGTCCGTTTTGCAACCGAATCGACACACCATCGTCGGCATTACATCAATGAGAATTGGCTATGGAATTGGCGCTCTTATGTCTTGGAAAATGCACCCAGTCGCCTCTATGTTCGCGCATTCCTTACCGGTCGCTGATACGAGGCGACTCTAGGTAATTTCCATGACAAGAAGACCAGCTTGCAACTTCGCGTGCGACCCATGCGGCATCCTGCAGCGGCAAATCGTGCCCCGCGTCGGTATGGATACGTAGCGGTGTTCGCCATGCGACGGCGAGGCGCGTTGAGCAACTGGGATGCACCAGTCTGTCTGCAGCGCCGGCGATACAAGATCTTTATCGAGGCCGGAGGACTCTCGTCCCTGATGAATGCGGAACGTCTCGACCAGGATGAGTTTGACCGGTATTGCGATCATTTGATTGTGCGTGACTCCGGTACATTGCAGGTCGTCGGCACGTATCGCTTGCTCAAACCTGCAGCCGCACGTGAAACCGGTCGGCTGTATTGCGAAAGCGAATTCGACCTGTTGCGCTTCGAGCATTTACGCGGTCGCATGGTCGAAGCAGGTCGGGCCTGCATTCATCCGGATTACCGCAGCGGTGCTGTCATCATGCTGCTGTGGGCGGGACTTGCCGGCTATCTTCGCCGCCATCA
Organism: Noviherbaspirillum saxi; assembly: GCF_003591035.1. NCBI lineage: Bacteria > Pseudomonadati > Pseudomonadota > Betaproteobacteria > Burkholderiales > Oxalobacteraceae > Noviherbaspirillum > Noviherbaspirillum saxi. The sequence goes on along the minus strand of NZ_QYUO01000002.1, from coordinate 966,635 downwards.
TTGCGATTACCTGATCGGCTGTGCAAGCATCAGTCTCGCCGATGGCGGAGCAAACGCGTCGGTGGTCTATCAACAATTGGCGACGAGCCAGCACATTGCGCCAGCCGAATATCGGGCCACCCCGCATCTGCGTTTGCCCTTGCAGCAATGCGACGCCGATGCGCCTCGTGCCATTCCACCACTGCTCAAAGCTTATTTGCGCAGCGGCGCATGGATTTGCGGCGAACCGGCATGGGATCCCGAATTTCATTGTGCGGACCTGCTCGTCCTTTTGCCTTTGGCCAATCTGGATAGCCGCTACGCCAGACGTTACCTGACGGAAAAGACGGCTTGAACAATTGATGTGCGCGTTGTGCCGGGCATGCCAAAGCGGCGGCGTCGATGGCTGCCGGCAATGTGTCCGCACATCCTTCAATGAGAAATCGAATTAAAAATTGAACGTGAAGATTGCACACGTTGCCTTACTTTCGGATGCGCCAGCCTTTCATCCCAGCCTACCCGGAAAGGTTCTTTCATGCACGGCCCCTCTCTCCTGCCTTGCGGTGAAGCCGCGATCCGCGCCACTCCTTGCGCAGCACCCTGCGTCGCACGCATGCGTCCTTGGGTGCTGGCCACGACTATCCTCGCGTCCAGCATGGTCTTCGTCGACGGTACCGTTGCCAATGTCGCGCTGCCCGCGCTGCAAGAGACGCTGGGCGCCAGCGCGCGCCAGGCGCAATGGGTGATCGAAGCCTATGCCCTGATGCTGGCCGCGCTGCTGCTCGCCGGCGGCGCGGCCGGCGACCGCTTCGGCCGGCGCAAGGTGTTTGCGCTCGGCACGCTGGTGTTCACGCTGGCCTCCCTCGCATGCGGCCTGGCAGGCTCGATCAATCAGCTCATTGCCGCACGTGCGGTGCAGGGTGTGGGCGGCGCCTTGCTGGTGCCAGGCAGCCTCGCCATCATCAGTGCATCCTTCGATGAAGAAGGAAGGGGCAAGGCCATCGGCACCTGGTCGGCCTATACCTCGCTCACCGCCGCCATCGGGCCGGTGCTGGGCGGCTTCCTGATCGATCACCTGTCCTGGCGCGCCGCCTTCCTGATCAACATTCCGCTGGGCATTGCCGTGCTTCTTCTCACGTGGCGCTGTATTCCCGAAAGCCACGCGCCTGGCCGCGACAGCCGCTTTGACTGGGCCGGCGCCCTTCTCGCCAGCCTGGCGCTGGGCAGCCTGGTGTTTTTCCTCACCGACGGGCCGGAGCGCGGCTGGCGCAGCGCTCCGGTGCTGGCCGCCGTGACGTTGGCCGTGGTCGCGGGCAGCCTGTTCGCCGTGGTGGAGCGCGGTCATCCGGCGCCGCTGCTGCGTTTTTCCCTGTTCCGCTCGCGCGATTTCAGCGGCGCCAACCTGCTTACCTTGTTGTTGTATGCGGGGCTGGGCGGCGGCCTGTACTTCCTGCCGCTTAACCTGATCCAGGCGCAGCGCTACACACCTACGGAAGCCGGCGCCACGCTGCTGCCCTTCGTCGCGATCATGTTCCTGCTGTCACGCTGGAGCGGCGGTGTGGCGGACCGTTACGGCGCCCGGTTGCCGTTGGTTATCGGCCCGCTGGTCGCCGCGGCCGGCTTCGCCCTGTTCGCATTGCCCGGGCTGGGCGGCAGCTATTGGTCTACCTATTTCCCCGCAGTCATCGTACTCGGTCTTGGCATGGCCATCACCGTCGCGCCGCTGACCACTACGGTAATGAATGCCCACGGCGAACGGCTGGCCGGTATGGCTTCGGGCATCAACAATGCTGTGTCGCGCGTCGGTGCCGTTCTCGCGATCGCGGTGCTTGGGCTGGTAATGGGCGCAGGCTTTGGCCGCGCCCTCGATGCGCGCATCGAGGGCCTTGAGCTTGCCGCACCGCTCGAGCAGGCGGTGCTGGCCCAGCGCGACAGAATGGGGGCCATCGTGGCGCCGACAGATGCGCCGCCCGCAGTACGTAATGCGGTGGAGCAGGCGGTCGCCGCTTCGATGGTGTCGGGTTTCAGGCAGGTGATGCTGGTGTCGGCCGGTATGGCCGTAGCTGGCGCACTGTTCGCCTGGATCATGATCGCACCGCGGCGTATGAGCGGCAAACTAAACCGCGCAAGTAGGCCCCATGAGCTGACAGAGAAAGTTTCGACAAACTCACAGGGATAACCTGCGATGTCCGCTTGAACGGTAAAATCCACGAGTGAAATCCCAACGATGGAGGCCAACCGGCCTGTCGCGGACAATCATAAACATGGATGGAGTTAATCATGGAGATGAAAAGGATCAATGCCGGAAAACTACGTGCGATTGGTTACGACCCGCGCGAACGTATCCTGCGCGTCGAATTCGAGGATGGTAGTGCGATAGATTATTCGGGTGTAGGGGCCGAGGTCTGGCGCACATTATCAACCTCCGGATCGGCCTGGAGCTACTACCGCGACAACATAGAGGAAGAATTTTCGGGTCGTCGAGGCACCGTCCGACCGCAGGGAACATCCCGGCAACTTGATGATCTTTTCAAGGCGCCCAAGGATGATGCTTAGGCTTGCGCCTGCGCGAACTCTGCTCTTCTGGCGACAACAGACATCGGGGAAACCAAGGCGGAATTGGTAAAATCGCTTGTCTCTTTTCCAATGTCGCCATGAAAATCTCAACATCCCTTCCCCTTTGGTCCATCGCCGCCCCCGTTGTTGCCTGGCTCCTGCTCGCAGGTGCCGGGCTTGGCGCCAGTGAAATTCTCGGTGGTGTCTACATCTTCCTCCTCGCAATTGGGCTGTTCGCGGGAGTGCTGGCTGCGGTGTTCCATGCGGAAGTGGTTGCACACCGGATTGGTGAGCCGTATGGCACGCTGGTACTGGCCGTGGCGGTCACGGCGATCGAAGTCGCGTTGATCGTATCGCTCATGATCGCCGGCGGCGAAGCCACCACCGGACTGGCGCGCGATACGGTGTTTGCCGCAGTGATGATCATCCTGAACGGAATGGTCGGACTATGCCTGCTAGCGGGTGGTACGCGCCATCGTGAGCAGACTTTCGGGCTGCATGGCGTGTCGGCTGCGCTTGCGACGCTCGCAGCGATTTCCGTGTTGACGTTGGTACTGCCGAACTACACGACTACCACTCCAGGTCCCGTTTACAGCGAAAGCCAACTGGCTTTCATTGCCATCGTTTCTATCGTGCTTTACGGGACTTTCGTGCTGATACAGGCCGTGCGGCACCGTGATTACTTCCTGCCGGAAGTTGCCATGGGCGACGAGGAGATTCACGCGGCGCCCCCCTCGGCCAAACTAGCCTGGATCAGCGGCGCACTCCTGCTGGCCTGCCTGGGCAGCGTAGTCCTGCTAGCCAAATCACTTGCACCAACGCTGGAGGCGGCAGTGGTTGCTGCGGGCGCACCGAAGGCGCTCGTGGGCATCATTATCGCGACCGTCGTGCTCCTGCCAGAAGGGATTGCCGCGTTTCAAGCGGCGCGTGCCAATCGCCTGCAAACCAGTCTCAACCTGGCTCTGGGATCAGCCTTGGCCAGCATCGGTCTGACCATTCCTGCTGTAGTCATCGTCTCATTGGCCACGGGCTGGACCTTGTCGCTCGGGATCGACGTCAAGTCCACGGTACTCCTGGTGCTATCCCTTATCGTGGCGACGCTGTCGTTAGGTACCGGTCGCACGACAGTCATGCAGGGAACTGTGCACTTGGTGATCTTTGCAGTCTATTTATTTACCACAATCGTTCCTTGAACACGGGACGGATCTGTTAAGGGTTGTAGTACTGGATGAATTCCATTTCCGAAGTTTACTGATTAGCGCTAGTAGTTTTCAGGCAATCTATCCTCGAGTGTTGGGGTCTGTTGCCAGCCTCAACCGGTTTGACGAGGATCAATTGGATTGCTAATGAGATGCTTTGCTGGCACAGGTATTACAAGCGGAATATAGACTGGAATACGTGTGCAAATGTATGGCAGTCCTGTGAGCCACTATCACTCATTTCACGATCCCGTTCCTTTGTTTCTCTATGGATGAAGAAATCTACGTTCAAAGCAGGCCGAGGGCATTACGGGGGGAGCATAAAAGAGGACTTGCCTAAGCGCCTGACCGATTTGCAACATCTACAGGTCTGTGATTTCAGATTTTCCAAAATTTGATTGTTGCATAACCGGATGGAGGCTCGTATGTCGATCAGTACGGCAATAACGGAACTACTCCGTATATCCCATCCGATTCTGCTGGCACCCATGGATATGGTGTCCGATGCACGTTTGACAGCAGCGGTCATCGCTGCCGGCGGCCTTGGAATTCTTGGAGGCGGATACGGCGATGAACAGTGGCTCGTCCGTGAACTCGGCCTGCTTGAACAAGCCAAGTCACGTTATGGCGTCGGCTTCATCACTTGGAGCATGGCAAAGAACCCCAGGCTTCTTGACATCGCTCTGGAGCATAAACCGGCAGCAGTCATGCTTTCTTTCGGGAATCCAAAGCCATTCGCCGATCGAATCAAACGCACCGGCGCGATTTTGGTCTGTCAGGTCCAGTCCCTCGCCCTTGCAAAAGAAGCCGCAGAGAGCGGTGCCGATATCCTCGTCGCGCAGGGGGCGGAGGCCGGCGGTCATGGCATGTCTCGTGGGCTGTTTACCTTGGTGCCGGAAATTGTGGATGCGCTTGGAAGCACGCTGCCGATCGTCGCTGCAGGCGGAATTGCCGACGGTCGCGGGTTGGCCGCAGCGTTCATGCTTGGCGCTTCAGGAGCACTCATGGGAACACGGTTTTACGCCACACAGGAATCGGCCGCGCTGCAAGCGGCAAAGGAGCGTGTCCTTGCCGCCACGGGTGACGACACGTTGCGCAGCATCGTGTTCGATATCTCCCGACGCAATATATGGCCCGCTCCTTTTACCGGACGCTGTCTGCGCAATATACATTTGGACCGCTGGTTCGGTCGCGAGATCGAGTTGTTGCGGCATCAAGAAGAGGCTTCAAAATACGCAGAGGCACGCCGGGAAGGCAACTTCGACATTGCAGCAGTGATCGCAGGCGAGGCCATTGGCTTAGTTCAAGACCTTCCTTCCGCAGGCGACGTCGTCCAAAAAGTCATGCGCGATGCATCAGCGCTTCTTTCTAATGGAGCGCTTCAAGTAGATTCCCGGTCGTCACTCTGATACGACGACGCCATAGTGAGACAAACGATGACTTCTGCATTGACAGGAACGCCACCATGAGCATCACCGTCAGCAGGAAGATAGAAACGATCGAAGCCATTCCATTGCGTATTCCATTTACCGCCGGAGGCAGGTCGGATACCGGCGCATGGGGCGGGAAGGATTTGAAAACCGTCGATTCGCTGATCGTAAAAGTAACCACAGATCAAGGGCTTGTCGGTTGGGGCGAAAGTTTTGGGTTTACCGTGATCCCGGCTGTGAAAGTGGCAATTGAGAAAATCATTGCACCGCTTTGCATTGGTCGCGATCCATCACTCATTGGCAAGCTCATGCACGAGCTTCAAGTAACCTTGCATATCTTCGGACGCAGCGGAGCCATCATGTATGGTTTGTCGGCGCTGGATATAGCGTTGTGGGATATCGCTGGCAAAGAGGCCGGCCAACCGGTTCATCAACTGCTGGGAGGCAGCGACGTCGACCGACTGCCCTGTTATGCTAGCCTTATCCGGTACACGGATCCCGAACTGGTCACAGCAAATGTCACGCGTGCACTGAGCGACGGCTACCGGCATATCAAGTTGCATGAAGTGAAGATCGACTGTGTGCGGTCTGCGCGCGAAGCAGCCGGGGACGATGTGGAGATGACACTCGACGTGAATTGTCCATGGACGGTGCGCGAAGCGCTGGATAGGACCAATGAACTGCATCCCTATAACTTGCGCTGGCTGGAAGAACCGGTGTGGCCACCTGAAAATTATGACGGCCTCGCAAGGGTGCGCCGCGAAGGCGGGATTCCGATCGCTGCCGGCGAGAATGCATCGACCTTGATGGATTTCCAGCACTTGCTGCAAGCGCAAGCTGTCGATTTCGTGCAGCCGAGCCCGGCGAAGATGGGTGGCATCACCGAATTACGCAAAGTATTCGCGCTGGCTAGTGCCCATAATACGACCGTCATGGTGCATGCATTTTATGACGGTCCCGGATTGCTTGCGAGTGTACACAGCAGTGCTGCATTAGGCGGTCCGAGTGCGCTGGTGGAATGGCGCTACTTCGATCTGGAAGCGCAGTTGTACGGCGATGCAATCATCCCCAAGCGCGGCGCTATCGCGGTGCCGCAAGGTCCAGGGCTTGGCATTGAGCCGGATGCGGACGTCATTCGGGATTACCGAATGAACTAATGACACTGCGCATAAAAGTCTTCTAGGAATCTGCGCGGCAGAAGGATTGAGGATCGATTTCTGGCAATTTCAGGGGTCTTTTACCCTCTTCACACAGCCGAAAAAATCGCTTGTAGCGCGTTCTATAAGGCTGAAAATTTTTAAGTAAATTTCCTTTTCTTCTGCCGCGCAGACTCCTGGTGCGAAAGCATCATATCGCGTTGCTCAACAACACCCTGCACACCCAACCTGCAGATGGGGCGACTCACTGAAGGGTGTGCTCGATGGCGGGTGAAACCGCATCTCCAGTACCAGCATGCGCCGCTACTAAATGATGGAAAGCTAAGTCTAGCTTCGTCGATCGGCTAATCGCATCTGTAAACCAACAGGAACCAGAGTAAAGCTCAATCGTTCCTCGACCGTGTCTCCATCAGTGGTCTGGACACTGTCAATATCGAAGTTATGAAGCAGCATTGAGATCAGCATCTTCATTTCTTCCAACGCTAGATAGCGTCCTGGACAGGTACGCGGGCCAGCGCCGAAAGGAATGGAAATCTTCCTATGCGTTGCCGGTGTAGCCCCTCCTAACCAGCGTTCAGGTAGAAATGCTTGCGGGGCATCGAAGTGCTCCTCATTCAGACAGCCCATTCGAGTAAGTAACATGACTAAGCTGCCTTTTGGAAGGGAGATGCCGGCCAGCACTGTGTCTTGGTTGGCTTCAGTGGCCATGATTGGGCCAACCGGTTTGAGCCGCATCGCTTCCTGAATACAAGCATCGACATAGTCGAGTTGACTCAATTGCTCATGCCGAGTTGCAATTGGTTCTGCGCCGAGCACGCTATTAACCTCCTGGCGTACACGCTCCAGCACTTGAGGACTGCAGTAGAGAAAGTGAATCAGCCAGGCAAGCGTATGGGCGGTGGTGTCTTCCCCGGCTAGCAGCATGGTCAGCATATTCCCAGCCAGTTCGCTTTCGGAAAGCTTACTGTCGTTCCCATCACGCGCCGCTATCATTGCCTCGAGCAGGTTGCTTGGCTGTTCATACAAACTTGGATTATTTTGCATGCGCTGACGAGCGGCGGCAATGAACCCAGTTATTGCGACGCCTACAGATTGCAGATCCTGGTCGAGCTTGCGATCCTCTGCTAAACGTATCCAGCGCCAGTATGGGATTGGAGCAAACAGCCTCTTCTGCAACATCCGAAAGATGTCTTGCAAATGTTCCTGGATGATTTCTTCCTTACTTTCAATAGTGTTTATGTCCGTTCCAAAGGCAAGGCCAGCAGTGATATCCACGGTATACCGCATCAGGTCAGGTTCGAGCTCGAATGCGGCACCGGACTCAGAAAAATTTTTCCAGCGCTGCTGCAACCGGCGTGTCGCTGTGTGAATTGCCGAGAAATAGGCCTTGACATGTCCTGGATTAAAGGCTGACATTATGAGCGGTCGCTGACGCTTCCACTGTTCTCCATTCGCGGAGAATAGACCACCCATGCCGAATCCCTTACTTATCATTTCCAGCCTGCTGGTGCGGCGGAATCCATCAGGGCGATCCTTCATCACTTGGCTTATGTCGTTTTGATTTGATGTCACTAGAAATGTTCTCGGTCCTAGTGATATGCGATAACGCTCGCCGTAAACTCGGCTCCACGCCTCAAGTTGTAAATGAATTCTGGAAGTTTTGATTTGCAGCGCATTCCCAAGAAATGGAACGCCTCTAGGACCGGGCAAATCTCTGATTGATCGATGAGGTGGTGCGAGCGATGATGGCTCAAGCATCGGGTTAGAAGCCATAAGGATCTCCTTTCTGGCAACGGCGAGCGGTCATGAACGTACCGACTATAGACATGGCCCAATCGTTGCTGTACCGACCTGTCGCGCCAACGTAGATAAAATGCGCATGGTGTTTCCTTTCGTGCCATTGATATCCAGGCCGTGGCATTTCCGTGGCCACGGAAAGTCAGTCTAGGAAAAATACCAGCGATTTTCATCGTTTCACGTACCGGCTTAAACAAGCACTTCTGACATAGCGCAACGGCCCCATGCTTAATGTTGAACCCGGCAAAAATACTTCGCGCTAGGCGAAAATTTTTACGGCCCACGACTGCTGTACCAAGCAGTGCGCGCGGCGGCTGGCGACTATGTCATGCCGGACAGGATGCGAATTGGTGGCGCAAGTGGATGGTTGCGGGCGGCTGGCATCGCAAGTGCCGCTGGCATTCCGATGTCGACACATTTGTATCCAGAAATAGCAGCGCATCTCATGCGGGTCACTGATACGGCTCATTGGCTGGAATGGCAGGACTGGGCCGATCCTGTGCTACAGGATCCATTTATCCTTGAGAACGGGTATATCAATATTCCGGACCGGCCTGGTCAAGGTATTGCATGGAACGAGAAGGCAGTCGCAAAGTTCGCACATTAACTTTGCGCACTTCTGTATGAGCACGGGCTTTCAGTCAAGAGCCATCCTACAACCCTTAACAGAACCGGTCGGTCAGCCATCCCCTCAAATCCGAACAGGAGAGAACGTGCGCGACACGCTCCATTCACTTGAGGATAGGTTTCAGCCCAGCCGTGCCGCCTCTATCGCGGCGATGTCGATCTTTTTCATGGTCATCATCGCGTCGAATGCGCGCTTGGCCGCTGCAGGATCGGGATCGGATATCGCCGCGATAAGGGCGCGCGGGGTGATTTGCCATGACAATCCCCACCGGTCCTTGCACCAGCCGCATTCGCTTTCTTGGCCGCCATTGCCGACGATGGCGTTCCACAAGCGGTCGGTTTCGGCCTGGTCGTCGGTCGCGATTTGAAAAGAGAAGGCCTCGTTGTGCTTGAAATGCGGGCCGCCGTTCAGCCCGACGCAGGGGATGCCGACGACGGTGAACTCGACCGTGAGGACATCGCCCTGCTTGCCGTCGGGATAGTCGCCCGGTGCGCGGAGGACGGCGCCGACAGCGCTGTCGGGAAATGTTTCGGCATAGAAGTTGGCGGCCTCAACGGCGCCGCCGTCGTACCACAGACAGATCGTGTTCTTGCTGGTCATTTCGTGTCTCCTGAGCCGATTAACGAATCAATACGACTGCAATTGTGCTATTGCGGTCCATGGGATTAAGTCTCAACTTTATGGTCTTCGGCCTTGGCTTGTTGCATAGCCTGTGGCTCGAGGTTTTCAGCAGCAATATTCAGATTGACGAACAAGCCCCATGCTGCAAGCAGTATGGCAGCTGCGATACCAATTGAAGCGGCTTGCGGCAGCAATTCAGGCGATTTGTGTATGAGCTGAAATACCGCGACCAGGCATTCGATAGACAACGACACAATGACTACTATCAAGAATCGTGACATGAAACGCCGTACGCGTGTGGGTGCACTCATACTGGCCGAACGCTGTACTTCCTCTTCAAGAATCGTCTGGCCAAGTTCGAATGCTGCCACTGCAATAGTAAGCAGTCCAATGCATTCAAGGATTTGAACAAAACGAGAGCGCATGGGGAGTTGAGCTAATGGATTGACCGCAAACCATAGTTCGATAGCGGCGAACACAATAAGTGAAACGCCACACAAAAAGAAAAAAAGGGTCGTCAGGATGTATGCGACAGCAAATATTTTTTGTGTACATTTCATTCTCGTACGTCCTGTTTGACACAAGCCGTGGCTCCTCTGTTAGTACGGCATGTCATCGAGATGTATGCACGGCGGATGGCTTATTTATCGAACTAAGATTAGCGCGAATACACAGTGGGGAATTGACAATTTGCAATAGTACTGCGCCATGTTGCTTATATTCGGCTGGCAAACTGGCGACAAGTACATCGCAGACATGAAGGAGCTTTCTCCTTAGAAGCTGGACAAGTTTTTATCGGCTGTGCGGCACCACATACGCCTTTCCATGGTTTTATCGGAAACGACGTTTTGGTCCTTTAGAAGCTGCTTTCAGGCAGCCTATATGTGAAGCGAGCCATAACCTGACGTCAGGTGGCTCTACCGGACCCTGCCTAGATTATCTGCGTCTGTCCGTCCTGGTAGGTTGCTTGCATCCACGTTGACCGTCGGTTTTCGGCTTGCCTGTAAGACCAGTTTGGAGTCGGCACCCGTGCTTGGCCAATTATGTATGGATGACCGTTTCATGACGATTACCGGCCGTTGAACGATATCATGTGTAGGCCTATAGCCGGCCATTCCCTGCCATTCATGCAGAATCTTGAAATTAGACAATTTCTGTAGGTCCGTTTACCTCAGCGATAGATTGAACACCCCCCTGTCGCCTGTTACATTGCTTAGTTTGCTGGCACCGCTGATCGTGTATATTTATATAAGAAACAACGCATAGCCAATTCACTAAGGCTACGGGCCTGTTTACCGTTGCCGTTAAATACCGGATTCCAAGTTAATCAGGCGTTCTGCAATTTATAACAAGTTGAGCATCTTAGAGACGCAAGCCATAGAACGCAGATGAGCGAACTGATTAAATTTCTGTCAACGGGATCAATAATCGCAATCGTCATCAGTGCTGCTATCGTCATTCTGACTGTCATCGTCACGGTGATTTACGTTGTGGCTTTTGCACAGGGCCGGAGCATCTCGTTTTGGCCTCCTTCTATCGGTGAACGTCCAAAGGCACTAGTAAACCCGCTAAACGGGGGCGAAGACATGGTGTCATCGGACGCTTCGACCACTGAAGCATTTCCCAGCCCAGTCGTCGGTCGGGGCACAATTCTCGACGGCGCTGCCGGTAAAAAATACCGCGTTTCGTCGGCTTTTTTCGGAGGCACAAGAGCCACTCTCTACAAGGCCGAGGATCCGGGCGGCCACACGGTCCTGGCAAAGGTGTACTGGCGTGGACTTACGCCAAACTCACCACCATGGGAACTCTTCCAACAAGAACAACGCAGCGCGGAAATTTTGACACATCGGAATATCGTGCAAACTCTGGACCGAGGTCTACGCATAGGATATCCCTTCACGATCCTTGAATATCTTCAGGGCGGTTCCCTACAAGATTGGCTGAGAACCCATAACAGGTTGCCTGGACGCGACATCCTTTCTATAGCCTCACAGATTGCCGAGGCGCTCGACTATGCGCATTCGCGTGGTGTGATTCACCTCGATGTGAAACCTGGCAATGTACTCTTCGAGTCGAATCCAGAAGGCCGCGTCGCATTGAGCGACTTCGGAATCGCAAAGATTCTAGGCGCAGTAGAACGTGTCATTACCGTTATTCCTAGGGAGTTCGCGGGAACCCCGGGTTACCTTGCGCCGGAACTAATAGTGGGAATGCCGCCAACACCTCAGGCAGATATATACAGTTTCGGCATTGTCCTGTTCGAGATGATTTCAAAGGTAATACCGTTTGATGACACTCGAGAGATCCTGGCGGTTCTTGAAGCTAAGGTAAATAAGGACGCGCCCGACATTCGCAGTTTTAGACCTGACGTGCCCAACGAGATTGCGGAACGACTCGCACAGGTGCTCGCGCGGGACCTATCGCTGCGTCCGGCCACGGCTCATGCTGTAATATCTGGCATTGAGGAGCGAATTCGAGAGCTATAGGTCTGCACACGAACGTTGAACGTCCGCTTCGGAGCAAAGCGACAGGCAGTTGTGGGTCGAACACGGGCATATCACTAACGTTTGACAACGGCCGCAACGTAGCCAAGAGCGGTCAATTACGCTAACCCCGGCTTCTAGCCCCAACCGTATCCATAAGCGGTCAACATTCCTAAAGGAATGGACTTTTCAAGTTTCAATTGTCCATTTCAAATTCGGAAAAGGAATATTGATGACCGTTACACCTTCTTTCGGTAATTGTCGGATTTGCGTCACCTATAGAAATCAACGGTCTAGAGCGCGAGACTTTTCACGTTTCAATTGTCGAAAGCACTATTGGTTCCGACAATTGAAAGTCGAAAATGGACAATTAATGTTGAAAATTTTTGGTGACAAATATCGCTTTTGACGCCATGCCATTGACAGCTTCGATCGATTCGGTAAGTCACCCATTGAAGCCGATGGCCACCGGTCAATCTGCTGCTGAGTTCGGCCAAAAGCAGACTTCGATGGCCACTTGCTTCAAGGCGGCGGCGGGCGCTAGAGCGTAAAGCTGGAGAAGTCAAGGACGTCAACACCATGTCTGGCAATTTGACCAAATCCATCGCCGGCGCTTACTATATGTTCAAGTTTGTCGAATGTGCGTACCACTTCTTCGCTTAGATCTCGCTCGAAAATTCTTGGCCGCGCTGTCGTCGACGAGCCTTGCAGGCCGTCACGCTCGTTTCCTGGCCCATGAGGCCGGTTGCCACCAAGGGGCAGATGGATGGACCCGCCATATGTATTCACGCTGATCCATGGCACTTTCAGGCCGAAGGCCGCGTGGACTCAACCCGGCTCAAAGCTTCGAGACTTTCTGGAGGCCCGCTACCCAGGCTGTGTCATCACGGCTCCGGAATGGTCGGGCATCAACACACACATCGGGCGGCTGAAAGAATCGGAGAATATCGGCAATTGCTTGCTTGATCAGCATCAGCGGCATCCCGCTGCAAAGCACTTCGTCATCGCGCACAGCCATGGTGGAACGATTGTCCTTCATGCATGTGAAGACGAATCAGTCCGACAGTCGTTAAGCGGCGTCATCACACTCGGCACCCCCTTCATTCACTCCCGGCGCCGAGACTTACGAGGACCGATTCGGTTGTTCAAGGAAATCGTCAAGCTAGGTCGAAACCTATACCTAATGTGGCTGTGGGCAATCACTCTTCTTTTTTTGGGAGTAGTTGCCTTCATTTATGAGATTGCGAATGTGAATGGGCGTTTTTCTTCTAGCGTAGGGACAGCAGTTACGGTTGTATGTCTCGTCGTGTTCATTGGAATACTGTTCATCTCCATTAAACTACGCCTCAAGAAGAGCATTTTGCATGCGGTGATAGCCGTAGCCTTTAAAAAGGTTCGGGCCAAGCAGCGACGACTTTACGTCTCCATGCGCGAGCCCTATCGCTTTGTGCGGGACACCAGGCTACTAGCCGTTTCCGTTGATCTTGACGAAGCACGCATGCTTTTGCGAATTCTGCGCGGTTTTGGGGGACTCGCCCATTTCATCCATGACGTCTTGTCCTACGCCATTCGGCCAGCCGTCTATATTTCCTTCTTGCTCGGCTTCGCTGTGCTTCTAAAACGCATGTATTTATTCTATGCGAAAACCCCGAATGTAGTGGAATTCTTGATGCGTTCAAGCTTCGGGATCGCCAAATTCCAATTGTGGGGATTTTTTTGGATAGCCATTTTGTCTTTATTGCTTCATGGGTTGATGATTGTCTGGCCCATAGTCAGGCTTCATCGCTACGGCTATGGTGAAGAGTCCTTTTGGCCTAATTGGTTGTTGGATATTCATGTCAGGAAGTCACCCGGGCTTGGGCCAAAGTGGTCGCTAAAGAAAGTACCAAGTCAGGTCAAGTTCGGACGTCACAGCTTTCTCTACAACGATCCCGTCGTTATGAAGGCAGTTGCCGAGTGGATCGAATCGCCGGAACTGTTTGCTACAGTTAGCAGCCCCGAGCAAACATTGGGCAAGCGGCCGTCTGGGTCGATGGTAGTCCGCGTGGTATCTTGGATTTTGCTCGCCGCCCTCGCAGTTTGGCTGTGGCTTGATCCGATTCAAATTTATCACATACACTCCTGATAGGACTGGCAGTCTCCTTGTTTACCCTCGCGCTGCAAAAACTTCCAGAGCTAATTCTTCTGCGGAACGAAGCCGAAAAGCTGCGTCAGCTTGCCACTCCGAGTGCTCAGACTACCGCTTTGGGTCGATCACGGGCACATGCCTAAAGTAGGACAACGGCCGAAACATGACCGAGAGCAGCCATTTGTGCTGACACCGGACTTCTAGCCCCAACGGTATTGTAGGAAGGTCAACATTCCGAAAAGAATGAAATTTTCAAGTTTCAATTGTCCTTTTCAAATGCGGACAAGCATTACTGGTGACCGTTACAGCTTTTTGCGGTAAATGTCGGATTTGGGTCACCTATATAAATCAATGGTCTAGTGCGCGAGAATTTTCGAGTTTCAATTGTCGAAAACAGTCGTGTGGTTCCGACAATTGAAACTCGAAAGTTTCGGGAAAACGGACAATTGCAGGGAGCGGTCTACATCCAAACGGCACTCATCGCCGGTGCAACCATTGGCGTCGCCCTGGTGTGGTGGCGAGTCGATCTGAACAGGCTCGATGGTTCAGTGGCCGGATTCGTTCGTAAAGCCGCCACTTCCAGCGGCCAATCTACAGGCCTATAACGAATAGAGTTTATCTGTCGCTCCAGCAGCGTCAGTCAAGGGCTGCGGCGCGGCAGCGGCAGATAAACGCTGTTGGACTGAACCGCCAACTTCGGCGGTGGTTAGGGGGATTGTAAGCCGGGCGGGTGTTGGTTTGGCAAGGGAATCCGGTGCCGGCCGACCATTTCTCTTGTTTGATACATCTGCCGACAAGCAGGCAGATGTCGATGGCCTCCGGCCGTGTGTTGATCGTGCCTTGATTTTGCCGGACCGGACGAGCCCCGCCCTGGCAACGTCGCTTGCCATCCCAAGGGGTGATGGAATTCTTGGGCAGCATTCATGGCGGTCCTGTCGAGCAAGCATGCCACCGGCTGGGCGCGACCACTTCCATCAATCGCATTGCGGGCTGTCCGCAATGCGGGCAGCAAGCCAGCGCCTGTCCGGTTACCCTGCGCAAGAACGCATCGACTGTTTCAATGATGGCGGCGTCTGGTTCGGGCGCTGCCAGTGCCTGCCGGCATCGCGCCAGCTGCCTGTGCTTGTGAACGCTGGCGAGAATGCCGTAGTGCCGGATGCGCTTGAATCCCAACGGCAGTACATGCAGCAGGAAGCGGCCGATGAACTGTTGTGCCGGCAGGCGCTCTATGCGCTTCTTGCCCGGATTGGCGTTGTCGCGCACCCGGAAGGCGACGGTGCCATTGGCCATGCTGACCAGCCGCTCGTGGGAGATGGCAACCCGATGCGTGTAGCGCGCCAAGTACTCCAGTACTTGAGCCGGACCGCCCAGCGGCTGCTTGGCGTACACCACCCAGTCGTGCCGGCGTAACTCGCGCAGCAACTGCCGCCATGCCGCGTCGCTGGTGTTGGCATCCTGGTTCAAGCGCCCTTGCTCGCGCGCCTGGGTAAGCGCATCAATGAACTTCCCGCGAAACACCTTCGACAGCGCCTTGACCGGGAACAGGAAGCCGCGACGGCTGCTCACCCACTGCCCGTCCGGCGTCAATGCACCACTTGCAACCAGTGCATGCACATGCAGGTGCCGCATCAGGCTCTGCGACCAGGTATGCAGCACCAGCGAGAACGCGAGCTTGCCGCCCAGCCAGCGCGGGTTGCCGCCGAAGGCGGTCAACGTGGCGGCTGCCGACGCGAACAGGATGTCGGTGATTGCCCGGAAGTGATGGCTGGCCACGCCATTGAGCGCATGCGGGATGGTAAAGACCAGATGGGTGTAAGGCACCGGCAGGAGTTCGCGATGCCGGTTCGCGATCCATTGTTCCTTGGCGCGTGTCTGGCAGCGCGGACAGTGGCGGTTGCGGCAGGAATGATAGACGTGCCTGGTCGTGCCGCAGGCGGCGCATTGGTCGACATGCCCGCCCAGGGCCGGGGTACGGCAGGAGACGATCGCACGCCATGCCTTGGCTTGCGATCGGGCGAGCGCATGCGTGGCAAGGTAGCCTTGCCCGTGCAGGCGGAAAATATCGGCCAGTTCGGTGCGGCCGCAGCCGGCCACGTTCTACTGCTTGTTCTTCAGCGCCGACAGCAGGTCCAAGGGGGAGTTGGTCTTTGCCTGCTGCTGCCGCAGATGCAGATAGCGTGCCGTGGTCGTGATCTTGTCATGACCCATCAGGCGCCCGATGGTGTGGATGTCGACGCCGGCTTCCAGCAGGTGGGTGGCGAACGCGTGCCGCAGGCTGTGAATGCCGCCCACCTTGTGGATGCCGGCGCGTCGTTTGGCGCGGTAAAACACCTTCTGCGCCTGCGAGACATCGATGGGGCCGCTGCCATTGCGTTTGGCAAACAGCCAGTGCCGTGGCCGCTCTGCCCGCCAGTATTGGCGGAGCGTTTCCAGCAACGCGGGTGACAAGAGCGAATAGCGGTCGCGGCCTCCCTTGCCGCCTTCGATACGCAGCATCATGCGTTCGCTGTCGATGTCGTCTACCTTCAGCGCACAAGTCTCTGAAACCCGTAGCCCTGCCGCGTACGTCGTCATCAGCAGGGCACGGTGTTTGAGCAGCAGGCAGGCGTCCAGCAGGCGAGCGACTTCATTGGGCGACAGGATCTCCGGGAGCTGGGCGGCGCTCTTGCGGGCCGGGATGCAGCAGTACGTATCAGGCTGGTGCAGCGTGGTGCGGTACAGGAAGCGCAAGGCGCAGGCAGCCTGGTTGGTGCTGCTCCAGGCCAGCTTGCGGTCCTCGATCAGGTGCAGCAGGTAGCACTGGATCTGGTTCTGGGTCAGGTGCGCGGGCGACTGATGGTAGTAGTCGGCAAGTTGCTCGACCACCGCCAGATAGGTCTTCTGGGTGCGTTGGGCCAGACCGCGCAATTGCATGTCGGCGATCATTTGCTGACGAAGCGGGCTCATGATGCTCTCCTCGAATGAACCGGGAACATTCCCAAGTCCAGCGTAGGAGACTTGCTCATCGAGCACGATCCTTCGTTGCGCGTCTTGCCACCGCGCAGCGGTTTAGTTCAACATGCTATTTGATGCCCACGCTCCGCGTGGATCAACCTGAACGTTAAACATCAACAAGCGATGGCTATAGAAGCAACAAATGAGGTTGACGCCGTAGGAGTCGACAAAGCATCAGACGAAACGGTCTTGACGATTATCGATTCCCTGGATTGGGATAACGTGAGCGACCATCTTTATCTGCTCCAAGAGAAATTGAACGCCTACCTTGGCTTCATCGAGTCTGGCGAGCTGGCGTCGGCCTATCCTGGCTCGGCTGGTCGCAAGTGTAGGATCGATTTGATTCTGCGGTTCACCCTACCTCCTGCGGCCGTCGCATCATTTGAAAAGATTGGGACGATTACGAAAGACTACGGCGCGCCATTTCGCTGGGAGGTTGCAAATGTTTAACATGACAATGAACTTCGACGGCTGCGCCGCCTGTTGTCCAGAACGTTAGGCAAACATGGACACATTAAAAGTCATCGATGTTCGACCATACACACCCGGCGACGAGTGTGCGGACGTTCTATTGCGAAGCGCGAAAGATGAAGCCACGGCATTTTGCCATCTGTGCAATGTAAAACCTGGCGACATCATTTCTAATCGTCTTTCGACACTTGATGGCGATGTACGGTCGGCATTTCTGTCTGACTGGCCGAGCGAGATGAAGGAAGCGCATTCATCTGAGTACCTTGAAAAGACGGGTAACTACTCCTATCGTGGGCGGGGCCAAGTTATTGATCACGCCGAAGGGTTGGTAAGAGTACAGGGTTTCGTCATTGACTTCGGTAGCGTGCCTTGCGACGGGATCGTTGATTTTGAGATTACAAGACTCGACCTACGCGATGCCTAACATGTGCATGAACCGGGGCGCATCTCGCGCCCGTTATCCGAAACGTTAGGTAGCTTAGCTATGAACAACATACGACTCCTTCAAACTCCCGAGCGTCTGGAACTGCAAATTTCTGATGACTCAGCCTGGGGGCTGTTTGATGAAATCGCCAGCGTCCTCCAACGGGAATTTAGCGGCTCATGGGGTGAGCAGGTTGATGGCATTGACCAACGCTACTGGGATCTAAAGATCGAAAAGGTGACGCTTACACTTCATCTTGAGCATTATTCAGGGATCACGTTATTTCCGTCCTCTGCTGAATTAGACAAAGTCGCTTCAGGCATTCTTCTTGAGAAAGCACACAGGTTTCTTACGTCTTATGACCCCGCTGTCTAACTCCCCATTCGATACCCACGCTTCGCGTGGATCAACCTAATCGTTAGGCATCCTCACATGAAGCTATTACGAGAAATTGTTGGCAGGAGCTTCACCATAATAGCTATCGCCATGATGGTCATTGCTGCTTTGTGCATACCTTTATACGTAGGATTCATGGTTATATGGCTTCATGCACCCTTCCTACAAGTGCTATTGGTTGGAAGTGGAGGGGCAATCGTGATACTTGGAGTTGCTTGGATCCTGAATAAAATTGGAGCGGTTGTACGAAGGTCTAATTGTGAGACCTAACGTGGTATTCGACGCCGACGCACCGCGCCAGTCAACCTAGAACGTTAGCCGCCGGCAGTGTGCGGGAGGCCTACTACCGGGTGCGGTCAGAAGCGGACAGTCCCTTTGGGGACGGGTCGAGTCGCTATAAGCACATCTTGCCGAAATAAAGTACGCGCAGTGAGTCATTCATAATGTCTTGCCCTTGTGCTCACCTAGTTTGCCTCGACATTCCCGACGCTTGCCCTGCAAAGTGTTGGGTTACCCACTGCTCACACACGGTCCATAGCAGCGGTGCACCTCTTTTAATGACGGGACCATACCGGGAGAAAACCTGTTCAAGTGAAACACTGTTCTCTGTCCAGGTTCCTCCACCGGTGAATACATTTATAAGGAGAGGTTGAAAGCGATCAAGCGCCTTCGCAAACTTCGCGTCCTCTGTCTCTCCACGCTCAAATTCCTGCCATAAAGCCAGAAGTTCGTTGCCTTGTTGCTGTGGCAATAAGCCAAACAATCGCGCCGCTGCTCTAGATTCTTGTTCAGCCTGCAATTCGCTTGAAGACCCACTATGGATTGGAAAATCGCCGACGTCTATCTCGACGACGTCATGCAGTAAGAGCATCTGTATAACGCGATGTGTATTGACAGTTCCGCAGGCATACTCATTCAGTAGTAAGGCATACATCGCTAAGTGCCAAGAATGCTCGGCAGAATTTTCTTTCCGACTTTTGTCGAGCAGCGGTGACTGCCGTACAACGGTTTTCAGTCTATCGATTTCTCTTAGAAAATCTAACTGCTTTTCCAATGCTGTTAATTGCATAATTTTTTGCATCCGAATGTGACTTGATAGTATATACAACGGCGGTGGCGACAGCCTTCTTCAGATTGACAGTCCCATTGCCTTCGTAGCTCGATAAAGCCCGCAAGGTGGGCTATAGCCGTCGGTGAGCGCAGCATTGCTAATACCGGATGCGGCCAAGAGCTGACCTTCGGCACGTCGACGAAGTGATCAGTCGAAGGTCAGTTAAGAAATCACCCGGCATCTGTTCCACGTAAAGTGCATGATTAGCGTAGGGTTAAGTGCGCGAACAGCGCCCACGCGTCGTTTTCGGCTTCTGTTTGAGCAATGATCGTCAGCTCTATATGGATAGATGTCCGATCAATTTGAAACTGCAAGAAGCTACAGCACTGCAAACGCTCCTTGAAGTCAATGGCTGACAAGGTGCAGGCTATTGGCGCAGATTTCATGGTGTTCATTAGAGGTCCTTTCGCGTTCATGGTCAGGTCTTGGGGCTACCACCACATCCGCAGCTGCCATCAACCTGACATGCCTGCGTACGATTCATTGCTTTGCGACGGCGAAGTAGCAAGAACCCGCCAAGTACCAAGGCGGATCCAACTGCGAGCTCCACATACCAGCCAGTCGCTGCCATCCCAAGGCTGGACACCCCGAACCATGCCAACAATGGCGCAATCAAGGGGGCACAGCATGCAGCACAAGCCGCCAATGCGACGCCTGCCGCACCCGCGGTTCCTACCTTTGCAGCCGTTGGCCCACGCTTCATTTGTGATTTGTTCATGAATGCTCCTTTTGAAGGCACACGAATGTTGTGCTTGCATCCAAGGTACAACCTCAAGTAACTTTAGGAGCAAGGATTTCTTAAAGGACCGCACAATGTCGCACTCCAGCCTGACCATCGGTGCCCTAGCTACGCATACCAACACCAATGTGCCCACCATCCGTTACTATGAGGAAATAGGTTTGTTGCCGCAGGCTCAGCGTTCGGAGAATGGGCGTCGCTACTACCGAGATGCCGATCTAAAGCGACTAACCTTCGTCAAGCGCTGCCGGGACTTTGGCTTCCCGATTGAGCAGGTAAGGGAACTGGTCAAGCTGTTCGAAGACGGGGACCGTTCGTGCATTGAAGTCAGGGATCTCGCTCAACTGCACCTCGATGCCGTGCGCGCAAAGCTTGAAGAAATGCTGCAGCTCGAAGCAAGTCTGGTGTCGTTCGTCGAGAGCTGCGACGAGGCCTGTTGTCAGGGGTCTACACGGGACTGCACCATCATTGAGGACTTGGCCGCTGTCGGACCTGACATGTCAGCCGCCCGTCAAGGAGGATGCTGTGCCACGCTGCCACCGCAAAAGAAAAAGCGTACGCCTGTAGAGTCCACCGCATTCAAACAGATCAGGCGGACATAGGCATGAAATGGGCAGGAGTGACACGCACCTTGGATTGTTCTTCGCTGCGGCGGTTGCTGAGTTGGTTGGGTGTTATCTCCCGTTACTTTGGCTATCGAGTAAGGGAGCTACCTGGTTGCTGCTTCCTGCCGCACTCAGCCTGGTGATCTTTGTCTGGCTGCTGACATTGCATCCGGCGGCCAGCGCTCGGGTCTATGCCACATACGGTGCCATTTACATTGCGACAGCTCTTGGGTGGCTCTGAGATGAGAATGCGGGCTTCTATATTGAACCCGGACAGATGATGTCGACAAGCTCGACTCGAAGTAAGTTCTTCAGCCAGTTTCCTGCAATGCCCGCAACACCAATCGATCCGCATCGCCGTCATGGCGGAAGCCAAGAGCCTCGACTTCCGGCAGTCGCAACGGCGGCTGGCACCCGAACAAGTTCTCAATCGCCTCGTTAGGCACATGCTCGATGGAGACAATGTTGCCATTACCGAAACGGCGGCCGAGCGCGTCGATGACCTGCCGCAGCGTCAGCCACAAGACCGGCAACGCATAAGCGCGGTCGGCTGATAGGCTGCTGGTGTCGATTTGCGCGGCATGGAGCAGATTGTCAACGCAGCATGGCAATGACATCCACCACGATGTCGCATCGGCCGATACCGGACAGGAATAGGGGCTGCCTGCTGCGGCAGCGTGCATGATGTCGCTCATGAAGGCCGAGCCATGGCCCGCCGACGCACCGGGGCGCGCCACGATACCGGGCAGACGCAGGGACAGGCCATCAACCATGCCACGGCGCGACAGATCGGCCAGCACAATCTCGCCCACGAGCTTGTGTGCCCCATAGCTCAGCGCAGGATGTGCTCTGGTATCGCGGTCAATCACGGCGGGCAATGCGCTGCCATAGACCGCGATGCTGCTGGCAAATACCACGCGCGGCGCACAATCGCCCCTCTGTTTCGCGATATGTTCGAATAGCGCGAGCGTTCCTATGAGATTGACTTCGTAGCCAAGCCGAAAATCGCGTTCGGCCTGTGCGCCCGGCACGCTTGCCAGATGAAACACCACGTCTACGGGCGTTTCACTCATCGCGTCCAGCAAACCCTGTTGTCCGAAATCCCCGGACAGAAGACGTACACGACTGTCGTCCGCTTGCGACGAGAAATTCCGGTCAATCAATGTCAGCCGCGAGATGGGGGTATCGGCAAGCATACCCACCGAGAGCAGGCGCTTGCCGAGGGCAGAGCCGACGAAGCCGCCGGCGCCGGTAATCACGATATGCATGCGCGTACTTTCACAGTTCAGAAATAGAAATGTTCTTCATGAGCAGCCGACGGTCCGTATACCGCCGTCGATGACCACGCGTCTCTGCTTAGCCATCAATGCGAAGAAGGCAATTTCAGCGAAGTCGCCGGGCGCAGGAAAACCGCCGTGCACACCGCCAGCATGGCCGCCACCGCAAGCAACCATCCCAGGCCGCCGAGCGCCGGTCCAAGTCCACCCAGCAGTTTGCCCAAGCCGAGCACCACCAGCGGACAAATGAACTGCCCGGAAAAGAAGTTTGCGGTAAACGCACCTGAACCCCGGCCTCGTTCCTCGAAACGCAGCTGGCGCATCAGCCAGGTCAGCAGCGTCGGCAGGGCCAGTCCGGCACCGAAACCATGGATTACCGCGCCGACGACGACCGCCGCAAGCGATGCCGCGGTGCCGACCACGATGAATCCGGCGCCGAGCGTTCCGAAGGCGATGGCGAGGCAGCCCGCGACACCCAGCATCGCGAGACGACGGGACGATACCGCGCCAATGACGGTCGCCACGCTGCCGGCGGCAGTCGCCATGCCGATCATTGCCGGCGATGTGACATCGATCGCATGCAGAACAAAGCCCAGATGCACCGGCAAGGTATAGAAGGCCAGCGCGCTGCCGAAGGTAATCACGCAAATGCCCAATACCGCCTTCAGCGGAAAGCGACGACGCGCTTCTGTCGAGACCCCCTGCTTTACCGAGTGGTCCACCTTCGGTTCCCACAGCATTGCGGCCATTACCGGCACCAGCAGCAGAGCGGCGAGATACATCCAGAACGGCATCCGCCAGCCGCCTTCGCCAAGCGCGCCGCCGATGCCGAAGAACAGTGTGGCCGATACCGAGGCCCACATGGTCTGCTGCGCGAGATAACGCTCGCGCAGAGGCCCGGAAAAATAGTCGGCAATGAGCGAGGTGCAAGCCGTCATGATGATGGCTTCGGTCAATCCGACCGCCGCACGGCTGACGATGATGGCCGCAAGCGAATCGAGATAGAGCGGCGCGGTACCGAACACCGAATACAGCACCATGCCTGCGAGCAAAAGCTTCTTGCGCCCGGCACGATCGATGACGATGCCGACGATCGGCGCACAAATTCCGATGATGAGGGCCGGCACGGTGAGTGCCAGCGGCACCAGCGCATCCGCATTCGGCGTGGCGGAAAAATGCCGCATGATCTGCGGCAATATGGGGGCGATCAGCACCGTCGCCATCACCGGCAAACAGCTTCCTAGCAGCAGAATCACCGCATGCCGGAAGGATGCCATCGACTTGTTCGTCTCGTTCATGGTCGCTTTCCTGTCCTGATTGCTCATAGTCCGGCGCGTACCACGCGCTGATCCACCACGCCGAAAGGTGCGATTCCTTCCGCATTTCTGGCTTCCATCCGCACCCTGTCGCCGAAGCGCATGAAGGCGGTTTTTATATCGCCCTGATCCAGCATCTCGATCACCCGACGTTCGGCGATGCAGGCGGAACCGGCTGCTCTATTTGCATTCGATACGGTCCCCGATCCGATGATGGTGCCCGCGCCCAGCCGTCGTGTGCGTGCGGCATGCGCGATCAGTTCGCCGAAATCGAAATTCATCTCGCCGCCATTGGGCTGTCCGAACCAAGCGTCATTCCATTGCACATGCAAGTCCAGCCGCACGCGCCCGCCGCGCCAGTCGGCGCCCAGTTCATCAGGTGTGATCGCGACAGGCGCAAAGCTGGTCGATGGCTTGGCCTGCAGGAAGCCGAAGCCGGATTTCATCTCTCGCGGCCCAAGCGCGCGCAGGCTCCAGTCATTGATCTGTACCAGCAGCAGCACTCTCTCCAGTGCGGCAAGCGGAGATGCGCCCATCTCGACGTGGTCGACCACGACGCCGAAC
Organism: Noviherbaspirillum saxi; assembly: GCF_003591035.1. NCBI lineage: Bacteria > Pseudomonadati > Pseudomonadota > Betaproteobacteria > Burkholderiales > Oxalobacteraceae > Noviherbaspirillum > Noviherbaspirillum saxi. Next base: position 942,760 of record NZ_QYUO01000002.1, on the reverse strand, counting down.
TCGCCTTCGAAATCGATGCCCAGGCTTTCATCGGGCAACGGGACATCGTCATGCGGACCGAGAAAATCGTCCGACGCACCCTGGTACATCACCGGTATCGTGTCGAAGTCGGGAATCGGCTCGGTCTTGAATGCGCGTTCCATCAGCCTGCCGTGATTGAGAAACGCCGACGCGTCGCACCACTGAAAGCAGCGCGGCAAGGGCGCAGCGCAGGCGGTGGTGTCGAAGTCGAAGGCGCCGGAAGCATCCCCCGTATTGAGTCGGTCAGATAGCGCCTGCAATGCGGGAGCCACGAGATCCCATTGCTCAATTGCCTGCCGCAGAGACGGAGCGATGGCGGCGGCATCGACCGCCTTGCGCAAATCGCGGGAAACAACAATCAGGCGGCCGTCGGGACTGGTGGAACGAAGAGTGGCGAGTTTCATGTTGGTTCTCCTTGATCAGGCGCGCGGCAGCGCCAGCAGCGCATCGTCAACAATCGCCACCGCGCGGGTCCAGCCGGCCGATCCCGCTCTCACCTTGTGCGGAAAGCAACTGATGTAAAAACCGTGACCGGGCAAGGATTCGAGCTTATGCAGCTTTTCAAGATGGCAATAACCGATGTCGCGACCCGCCTTGTGGCCTTCCCAGATCAGGGCTTTGTTGCCGGTCTCGCTGATTTTTTTCGCAGTGTACGAAAACGGCGCATCCCAGCTCCAGGCGTCGGTACCGGTCAGGCGCACGCCGCGTTCCAGCAAATACATGGTCGCTTCATATCCCATGCCGCAGCCGGCGGAAATGTAGTCATTGTGTCCATAGCGGCTGCCTGCACGCGTGTTGACCAACACGATGTCGAACGGCTGCAGGACGTGGCCGATGCGTTGCAGCTCGGCTTCCACATCGGCGGCGGTGGCCACATAGCCATCGGGAAAATGCCGGAAGTCGAGTTTCACGCCCGGTTGAAAACACCACTCCAGCGGTACCTGATCGATGGTGATCGACGGCTTCTTTTCGCCACTCTTCGCATCCATCGTCGAATGGAAGTGGTAAGGCGCATCGAGATGCGTGCCGCTATGGGTTGTCATCGTCACCCATTCGGCGGCAGCGGCTTCGCCATCCGGATAATCTTCCGGCGTGGTGCCGGGAATCATCGCCATGAACTCCGGCAGTGTTTCCGAATGCTTTTGATAAGTGATCTTCGGCACCAGCGGCGGCGGATCAGACAGCACTTCGTTCTCAAGAAAAATGGACAGATCGATAAAGCTTCGTGCCATGCTCTGGTCTCCTCTCGCCGCATGCGAAGCGCGAACTCGCATACAGTGGTAGTGGTTATTGTTCGGGTGTTCGTTGCGCTATGTTGCGTTATCGTGACGCCAGCGCGTCGCGGATCGCCGGGTCATATTCGCCGTCGATGAGAATGAACAGCATCCGGCACATCCTTCCCGAGCGATTTGCCCACGCGTGATTGGTGCCACGCTGCACGACCACATCGCCCTGATGCAGCAGCACTTCGCTGTCGTCGAGCACCAGCGTCATTTCGCCCTCAAGGACGACGCCGTAATCGACCGACTCGGTCCGGTGCATCAGCGGATGGGGCGAATCCGTTCTGACCGTAGACGCGGCGGCATCGCCGATCTGCGCAAACGCCTCTTTCATGCGCGCCGCGCCGTGGGTCAGGTATTCTTCGCTATCCGGCGGAATATCGACCACGCGGATGCGGGAGCCATGCTTAGGCGGCGGCAGCATCAGTGGCCCGAGCGTCGGGTCCGGTCCATTGTGCACGGCTGCAGGCGTGCCTTCGGTCGACCAGATTTCATGGAACATCGTGCCGGGAATCTTTTCGATCGGCACCACGGTCGGCAGCGGACCGTCCTCGATGACGATGGCCTTGCCTTGCGCATCGTGACCGGTGACGATGCGGCGTATCGGCTTGATTGTCATGTCTGGCTCCTCAAATCGGCGCAGCCAATGCGATCAGCGTTTCGCGCATGATGCGCGCATGCTCTTCTTTGTCGCCGCCGGCGATTTCAATATCTCCGAGGCGGCCAGAGTTCTCGACAACCATGCGGCAGCGTTCCCAGCGTCGCGCCTGAAAGCCTTCCAGCGCCGACGGCACTGTGTCCGCCCTTGCTAATTCTTCCGCCAGCACGATCGCATCTTCAATGCCGATGCAGGCGCCGGACGCCATGTGCGGCGTCGTTGCGTGGACGGTGTCGCCAATCAGCACGATGCGGCCTCTGTACCATGGACGCGGCATCAGCAAGCCTTCCAGCGGTCGATAGTTGATCTGCGATTGCTCGCCGAGCTGTTCACGGATTTCCTGCATCAGCGGCGCAGCGAATGGCGCAAGCAAGTCCTTGAGCATCGGTACAAAATTGGCCGGGTCGATGTGAACCCGTTCCGCCCGGTCTTCGGTGACGAACAAATACATTTCGTTTGCGGACACGGGATTGACGCCGGCTTTAATCTTAGGTCCGAGCCACATCATCGCCCTTTCCACTTCAGGTGGGCGTGCCAACACTGCGCGCCAGACGCCCTGGCCGCTGTACTTCGGCTGTGGCGCGTCCGGAAATACCGTCTCGCGCAGCGTCGAATACAAGCCATCGGCACCGATCACAAGGTCATAGCGCTTGCTGCTGCCATCGGTGAAGCCGACATCGACGCCATCTGCGTCCTGGCTGATCGAATGAAACGTACAGCCGAGACGCACAACGGCACCGGATGCGCGCGTCGCTTCTGCAAGAATTCTCGCCAGAACCGGACGCAGGATGGCCCCGCCTCCAGGCACGTCCGGGCCTGCAAGGCGAGGTGTCGGCAGGCTACCGAGCGGCATGCCGGATGAGGTGAAGATGTCCAGGCCATCGGAGGCCGCGCCGCGCTGCATGAATGCATCGAGGATGCCGAGCGTGCGGAAGGCGCGCAGCGTGGCGCCGCCGAGGCTGATGCCGGCGCCATACGAACGCCAGCCGGGATCGATCTCGACAAGGTCGACATCGATCCCTTGCTTGCGTAATTCGATGGCGGCCGACATGCCGGAAAAGCCGCCGCCGATGATCAGGATACTGCGTGCGGGAGAAGTCATGTTGTGTCTCCTATATGCCGTTTGGCACGATGTAGATGTCTTGGTCTTGTGTAATAGTGACGGCCACCGGTTGCAGCGACTGCCCCAGGCAGGGGCCAAGCGTGCACAGCCCGGTGGCGATATCGAACTGGGCGCCATGAGCGCTGCAGACGATGCGGTCACGGTCGCCGTTCAGGTAGGCGTCCTTGCGCCACGCCATCGGCGTGCCGCCGTGGTGCGGGCAGGCATCGAGGTAGGCATGCACGCGCGCACCTTGCCTGACGACGAGTACCGCATCCCGCCCCTGGCGCAAGGGATCGAAGCCGCGCGAGTCGCCGTCCGGAAGTTCATCCAGACGGCAGAGGTAGTGACCGGCGCTCATCGTCCCCGCCTTTAATGTTGCGCGGCCTTGCCGCCGGCACCGGGCGGCGGGCCACCGGGGGCCCACTTCTCGCGCGCTTCAAACAGGAATACCTGCGATGCATCGGCGCTCATCGGTGCTTCGCGCGCCACCCAGGTGGCATCGTGCAAATCCATGTCCGCGTCATACTCGACATGGCAGCCGAGCGGACTGTTGAAATACCAGAACCAGTTCGAGCCGAACTTGTGGCGGCCCGGACCCCAGAAGGACTGATAGCCTTTGTTCACCATGCGCGTGCCGGCCTGCATCACTTCGGTCGGTCCCCCCATGTGGAAAGTGAAATGCTCGCAGCCCTTCATGAACGGCGGCGTCTGGATCAAAAACAGCGTGTGGTGATCGAGCGTTCCAGCCGGGCGCAGGAACGGACCCGCCCCGAGCAGACGATCGGTGCAGCAGAAACCGAGCCGCTCAACGTAGAACGCTTCTGCTTTCGGCTGATCGGGCACGAAATAGACGACGTGCGACAACGATCTTGGGCGAACCACCGCGTGCTCGTCGGATGCCGTCTTGTTCACCGCGCGCTGTGCCGTCGCTCCGGGCGCATTGACCGTCTCGGCCGGCAGTGCGATTGCGCGACGCACGCTAACCTGGAAGCCGAGCATGAAACCCATATCGTCTTCGGCTTCGATGCTGCCATCGGGCAGGTGTCGCACCTCGCGATCCTTGCCGAGTTCGAGCGCAATCGCTTCCAGGGTCTGCCCGTCCGCCACTCCATAAACGGTCTTGCGCAGCATGCTGCTGGTGCCCATGGCGGGAGGCAAAGCAGGATCATCCTTGTGTGCAATCACGACGGCGGTGCCGTCCAGCGCCTCGAAACGTCCGCCGGAAGCGGTGACGCCGACCGGATCCAATCCATAGTCGGTCAGATATCGGGTGCATGCGGCGACGTCGTCCACGCCGAAGACCAGTGCGTCAGGTCCAATAATATTCATGATGCTTGCTTGCCTTTCAGGTTCAGGAATTTTCAGAGCGAAGTGCGGCCGCCAAGAGCTTCGGCAACCCAGTCGGCGATATACGCGCCGGCATTTGCGGAATTGTCGAAACTGGAGTGCTGCACCCCGCCTTCGCGGCCGGTAAAAATCTTCAATTCGCGCCTGGGACTGTTGACCAGTTGCTCATAGGTGCGCTGCGCCCAATGCAGGGGAATTTGGGAATCCTTCTCGCCATGCGTGACCAGAAAGGGCACCTTGATGCGGTCGAGTACGCCATCCAGATGCACGCTCTCGGCAATCCGCATGAAGTCATCCTGATCCTTCGCGCCCCATATCCAACGCACATGTTCCCAATAATGCGGTACCGGAAAGCTGCCCTCGCGCTGCAGACGCTTCTGCTGCACGTCTCGCCAATCATGGTTGGCGCCCCACACCACGCCGCAGGCGAAGCGCGGCTCGAAAGCAACGGCACGCGGACAGTAATAACCGCCAAGGGAAACGCCTTCCAGGCCTATGCGCTTGGGGTCAATGTCGTTGCGCGTCTCCAGCCAGTCGACCACCTTGCTGGCCCACACCTCGCTGTTGTAGACCGCATGCATGCCATGCAGACGCAGCGCCTCGCCAGTGCCGGGCTGGTCGATGACCAGTGAGGAAACACCACGCTGTGCAAGCCAGCGCGGCAATCCGACGCGGTACTTCATCTCCTTGGTGGAATCGAGGCCGTTCACTTGCACCAGGATCGGCGCCCTGCCGGATGCACCTTCTGCCCTGACATAGAGGCCGGACAGATGGGCGTCGCCATAGGGAATCTCGACGCGTTCGCAATTCTCTCCGGCGAGTTTGATGCTCTTGACGAACACGTCGAGGAAGCGTCGGTACAGCGCCTCGCGTCCTTCCGCGCCGTGCGCCTGCAGGCGTTCCGCCGTCAGGTAATAGGTCGAGGCGCGGCCGTACTTGTCACCGGCAGAAATCATGCGGCCGCGCGATTCGTCCTCGGCGGCGAGCTCGCACAGTTTGTCTGCCATGCGAGACCAGGTTTCACGAAAGGCTTTGGTGCCGGCGGCGTCAGACTGCTTCGCGGCATCCTGCAGCGGCGCACACATCTCTTCAATCTCGCCGATTCTTGCGCCCATTTCGATGGCGAGGTCAACCGACAGATTCCATACATAATTGCTGGGAAAATATTTGAACATTGCTAGGCTTTCTCGGGTTGAGTAATGACGGGCACGAAGACGGCATAGTGCGATTCATGGGCTCTTTAAGCCTTCTTCCCTCTGTCTGTTGTTCAATATAAAGAGCGGCCGACGATTGGTAAAATGGATTATTCCCATGCTTGCTATCGTTGGCACCGATAGGTCTGTGAACCATCGCGGCACTTCGATACGGTTAGGTCGCTGCGTGAACAGCGTCGCCCTCCTCCTCTGAATCGCTCCCGCTCGCAGCCGCCGACTTGAGTTGCTCGCGCAGCCAGTGGTGTGCAAGATCGCCGTCGAGAAAGCGATGCCATCGCATCATCATTTCCATCGGTGGGATCGCCATCGGCGCTTGCAGGATGCGTATCGGAAAATATCTTGCGGACAATGCGGCGAGCCGACTCTGCAACGTGGCCACGCGGTTGGTCCCGATCAGCAACTGCGGCAAGATGCTGAAATGGGTACTGGTAGTGGCAATGCGTCGTTCGATGCCGGCACCATGCAATGTCCATTCTTCGAATGACGATGCACGGTCACCGAAGCGTGCTGCAACATGATCCATCGCCAGGTACTGCTGCATTGTGATTGCGTAATCCACCAAGGTGTTGCCTTCCCAGACGATGCAGCAATAAACGTCGCGCAGGAGCAGTTCGCCGGAATGCGCTTCCATCCCGGTAAAGGCGCGCGGCATCAACACGATATCGATCTCGCCGCGTTCGGCTTGCTCCACCGTGTCATCGCGCGGCGATATGATTTCCAGCGAAATGCCGGGTGCATCGTCGCCCAACCGACGTACCAATCTGGACAGGATCACGCAGGTCGAATAGTCGGATGCGGCGATGCGGAAATGCCGTGTCGACCGTGCCGGATCAAAGCCCGGCTTGGTCTCGATAGTCGATTGAATCTGCAGCAGCACGTCGCGTACCGGATTGGACAATTGCTCGGCCAGCACGGTCCGCACCATGATGCGTCCGACCTGGATCAACAAATCATCCTTGAAATACTCGCGCAAGCGGGCCAGCACACCGCTGGTGGCAGACTGGCTCAGATTGAGTTTGCGCGCTGCCCTGGTGATGCTTTGCTCGCTCAGCAGAACGTCAAGCGCGACCAGCAGATTGAGATCAAGTTTATTGAAGCGCATGACGAATCTCTTGCATCCCCATCGAATGACGGTCAGGTTTCTGCACAAGACACGTCGCCGGCAGCCCGTGTCATATCGCTTAACGTACGCCTTCACCCGCGAGCGCATCGCCGGTAAAGCTCGATTCAGGCATCCGGTTCATGATCCGATACTGAGTATTCTTCTCGTTGACGACACCGCTCATGTACCAGGCACCGGACAACAGGTCATTGAAGCCGAATTGTTGCTGGGGCGTGGTCGCAGGCAGGTCGGGCATGACGACCGGGTGCGACCATACCGTCTTCCATAACTGACCGTTGGCATCCCAGCGGTCGGCAAGGACGGCTACCCAGGTATCTTCGTCAATGTAGTAACGCGATTTGGGCGCCTGATGACGCTTGCCCTGCTGGACTGTTGCCTCGACCACCCACACGCGATGCAGTTCCCAGCGCACATGGTCGGGATTGAGATGATTGGCACCCAGCACGTCGGCGTCGCTCTTCGGCGTGTAGAGACCGTTAACGTTATACGGGATATACATTTCCTTTTTGCCGACGATCTTCCAGTCGAAGCGGTCACCCCGGCCATTCCAGACATCGATCTCGTCGAAACTCATGACGCCGGCCGATGCGGGCGTGGGGGTGTCACAACAGGCATTGGGCAACTTGCGCACGCGGCGCTGTCCGGTGAGATACACCCAGGCCTGGGACTTGTCGGGATCGATGTTTTCCAGTCCCGAAATCGCCTCGCCGGCACGGATGGCCGGCGCCGATGTGGTCAGACGGATCATCCAGTAGTCACCCTTGAACTTATCCGCGGCATCCTTGAAGTAATACGGCATCTGATACATGCCATTGCCTTCGCTTGCCAGCACACGCTTGCCGTCGGAGGTCATCAGGTACTGGCGAAATTCCTGCTGCCACCCTTCGCCGCGCCAGTGCAGCAGGTGATTGGCCATGATCTCGCGACCGCTTTTCGGAATCGGAAACGGAATACCGCCATAAGCACCGGTCACGACTTCGCCATTCATCTTCGCAGTGGTCGCATTCTTGAAGGTGTTGTCATACACCCATTGCGGGGCGGCTGCCGTGCGATGCGTCTGGAAGACATCGAGGCGATAGCTGTTGGGATATTTTTTGAGCAAGGCCTTGGTGCCGTCGGTCAACTTGTCCGCATACTGGTCCGCATTCTTGGCCGAAATGCTGAACAGCGGTTTTTCGTTGGCAAACGGATCACCCCTGCGCCCGCCATTCTTGAAACCCTGTACCGCTGTCGTATAACCGCCGCTCCAGGCCGGAATGGTGCCTTCCTTGTTGCCTGCCTTTTCTGCGCCGAACGGGGTCAGTGTCGACTTCAGTTGTGCCGCTTCTTCAGATGTGACGCCCGCCAGAGCCTGGCCAAAGCCCGCGCAGCTCAGTGAGGCCGCGCACAACAGGCTTGGCAAAGTGAATTTCTTCAGTGTCATGATCGTCTCCTGCTTTATTAAAAGGTGTTGCGGATGGACAGCGAGATGTAGTCGCGATCCTTGAGCGCCTGCTTGTACTGCGCGTTGTTGGCGGCATCCAGCGTGGTGCCCTCCGGCCCGTAGAAGTGGGCATAGTTGATAGCAAAGATCCATCCATTGAGATAGGTTGCCGTCACGCCGATATTGATGTCGCCGCCGCGATTCACGCCGAACCCGGCACCGACGGCCGATGATCGTCCCCGGGTATAACTGAAGCCGACCGGGACACTGACGTCCAGCCCTGGCCGGATCTGACGATATGTGGGTGAATAGACGACGCGCATGGCGGTCGCCGACTTGTCGGCGTTCGGGTTGAGCATCGCTGCATTGCGCGTCACGCTGGTACGCGTATTCCAGGCAATCTCACCCAGAAGCGCCGCTTCATTCGACATGAACGACGGCCCGAGGGAAGCCAGCCAGGACAATTGCGCATGGGCAGTATTGCCGACGGCATAACCGGGATTGGAGGTATTGTTCAAACCAACATTGACGCCGATGCCCGGAATAATCGACTGTCCCGAACTTGCGAGTGGCGCGTCGCGGCGTATCGATACTTCGCCGGCGAGTGCAAATTCCCCAACGGTTTTTGCGAAGCTCGCGCCGAAAGCCTTGATGCCTTCCGCATATGCCCACTGAGTAGTGCTCGGAACTACAGCAGGAGGACGTCCCGACAAAGTGTTGTAGATGTTGCTCGGCGTGGTCGCGTTATAACGGATCGCGTAGAAACCGAAGTCGGTATCGAGTTCTGTATTGCGCAGGCGCAGTTGCAAGCCGTGCTGCCCCGAGTCGCGCGGACGCATGTCCGGCTGGGCGATAAAGGCTGGGGGATTGGGTGCTGCCGGATTTCCTGCGATGATGCGTTGCGCGCCCTCGCCCAGCGAGTCGGAAGTCGATAGATAGGCCCCTACCGGCATCAGTCGCGTCTTGCGCCAGTCGTATTGGTAATACGCTCCAATGGACGCGTCCGGCGTCACCTGGATCTGGCCCGAGAGCTTCCCGGTTGGCATCGCGGTTTCCTTGAACTGGGCATTCGGCACGCTCAGCAGCTTGACCAGGTCTACCGGCGCCTGACCGCCGGCGATACCGTTACTGCCGAAGAACAGACTCTCGCCCCATAGCAGCGTATGCCGGCCAAGGCGAAAGGAAGCCGGCATGTCGCCGATCTCGCCTTTGCCGAACACGAAGGCATCGAGCAGTTCCGCCTTGCGTCCCATCAGTTCGCGCGTGGCGTCCGGAAAAGCGTTGCGTGGAATGCTGTTCGATGTGAAGGTGTTGTTGTCGTTAGCGGTGTTGTACTTGGCGTCGTACCAGGCCGCGCCGCTCACGCGCAATCCGAAGTTCTGTGCTATCACGTCGAACTCGCTCAGGAGATCGACGCGGTTCGAAACCATGCCCTTGTTGAAGTTATTGTTGCCGTCGTTCTGGTTAAGGCAAGTTGCGCAGCTGCTTAGCGCCGGCGACTGATCCTTCAGGCGAAACGCCGTGCTGTACTTGACCGTATTGTCGAAGCGAACCTTTACATCCGGATTGCCCACGTCAATTTCCACCGCAAGCGCGGCCGGCGCAATAGCGCCTGCGAACAGCAATGCCACGACATTGGCCATCGGCTTGCGGATAAACAGGTGCTGCGCCTGGGTTGCCCTCGGGTTCTTCATGTACTCTCCTCTTCGTTGAACTGGTTTTTCCGCTTCTTTAATATTTTTTGTCGCTGCATCGCAGGCATACCCCTGCGATGAGACGAGCGCTTCCTACGGCGCCAGCGAAGCGCCGCAGCAATCGGTCGGATTGGTATAAGGCCGGATTAGATCGGCATGATGCAATGAGAATGTCTTCGCATTACGGTTGCGAGCGGATAGGGATGCTGTCTCATTGCATTTCTCCTGAAGTGGGATACACGTCCACGCATCTGTTATGCGGTGCGCTCTTCTTATTGCGCCCGGGTTCGCCGCTAGAGCAGTTTCACCCTGACTTTACCAGGCGAGGCCGAGGCGATTTGCCTGTGGAACAAGGCGCGGCGACGCGACATGGCGAGCCATGGCAAGGAGTCGCAACGCCGTGCCGCGGGCAAAGCGTCCGGGATCGACGGTACAGTAAGGGTGAAACTGCTCTAGTGCCGTTGCGTCCCGGACTGTTGTGCATTGATCTTAAGTTTGCCGCCGGTATTAGTAAAATCCATTGTTGCGATCTTTCGTATCGGCGCACGCGATACATCCTGGCCTCATGCCACGTTCAATGGTTGCACCAGCTTGTCGTCCGCGACAGCGGCCTCCTCCGCGTGCCGCTTGCCGGGCAACAGGAAGTGTGCGAGCGCGGGCAACAGGACGAGCGCGCCAACCATATTCCACAGAAACATGAATGCGAGAAGCAGCCCCATGTCTGCCTGGAACTTGATCGGGGAAAGCACCCAGGTAAAGACGCCGACCGCGAGCGTGACACCGGTCAGCAAGACCACCTTGCCCGTAAAAAGCAGCGCCTGGTAATACGCCACGGACAGGCTGTCGCCGGCACGCATGCGGGCCAGCATGATACTCATCACATACAGCGCATAGTCGATACCGATGCCGACGCCCAGTGCAATGACAGGCAGCGTGGCAACCTTGACACCAATGTTCAGCCATACCATCAGCGCCTCGCACAGGATGGAAGTCAGGATCAGCGGCACCACGGCGCAGATCACCGCGCGCCAGGAACGGAAGGTGATCAGGCACAACAAAATCACCGCGCCGTAGACCCAATACAACATCTCGCGACTGGCATCCTTGACCACAATGTTCGTTGCCGCCTCGATGCCCGCATTGCCGGCCGCCAGCTGGAAGCTCACTTCCTTTGTATTGTTTTCCTTGGCGAATTGTTCGATCGCATCGACCACACGGGTCAGCGTGTCTGCCTTGTGATCCTGCAGATACACATACATGGTCAGTAGGTTGCATGCATCGTTATACAGGCCGCGCGGTGCACCAGCGGTCACCATGTTCAGCGAACTCTGGTTGTGCAGCAGGTCGTACCACTTCATGTTGCCTTCGTTGAGGCCGGTAATGACGCGGCGATTGAGCAGTGCCAGCGTATTGGTCGTTTCCACGCCGGGCAGCTGCGCCAGTTGCCATTCAAGTGCATCGACGCGCATCAGCGTGTGGTAATCGGAACAGCGGTTGTCGGGCGTCTTCACCATGATCGCAAACACGTCGCTGCTCGCCGCGTAATTCTTGACCACATATGCATTGTCGCGGTTGTAGCGGGAGTCCGCCCGCAGCTCCGGCGCGCCGGGATCAAGATCGCCGATCTTGAGTTGCAGGCTGACGAGATAGCCTCCGATGCCCAGCACGGCCGCGACGACGATGGCCCCGGTGGCCCAGTGCTTTTGCGTGAACAGGTTAAGCATATGCCAGACCGAGAGGCCGGTTTTGCTTCCTGCATTGGCGTCAGCCATATCTGCCTGGAGGCTGCGTCTGGCGGCGAGAGAGCTGACGCCGATATACGACAGCAGGATCGGCAGCAGGATAAGATTGGTGAAAATCAATGCGGCGACGCCGATGCTGGCAATCGCGGCGAGATCCTGAATGACCTTGATATCGATGACCGCAAGCACCGCGAATCCGACGGCGTCGCACAGAAGCGCGGTCAAGCCGGCAAGAAACAGTCGGCGAAATGTAAATCGGGCGGCGACCGCCTTGTGTGCGCCGCGGCCGATATCCTGCATGATGCCGTTCATCTTTTGCGCCCCGTGGCTCATGCCAATCGCAAACACCAGAAACGGAACCAGCACGGAATAAGGATCGAGGCTGTAACCGAGCATCGGCAGAAGACCGAGCTGCCACACGACAGCCACGCAGGAGCAGGCCACGACCAGCGTGGTGCTGCGCACGCAGCGCGTGTACCAGTAGAGCATGCCGGCGGCAATCAGGATCGCGGCGCCGAAAAACAGCAGGATCAACCTGAGCCCGTCGATCAGGTCACCGATCACTTTCGCGAAACCGACGATATAGATGTTGACGTTGTCGTTCTGGTATTTGGCGCGAATGTTTTCCAGGCGCGTGGAGAACGCGGCGTAGTCGAGCGGCTGGCCGGTCTGGCTGTCCGTGGCGAGCAGCGATACATAGATGATGCTCGACTTTCCATCGCGTGCCACCAGCTGTCCGATCTGACCCGAACGCTGCACGTTCAATTTGACCTGTGCGACGCTTTGCGCCGATCCGTCGTAGTCGTTCGGTATCACCGGGCCGCCGTCCATGCCGTCTTCGGTCACGCCTACCCAGCGCGTGGAAGGCGTCCACAAGGACTTCATTGCAGCCCGGTCGACGCCCGGCAACAGGAAGATTTCATCACTGATCTTTTGCAGCGCAGCCAGATAAGCCGGATCGTAGATATTTCCGCCCTTTGCTTCGACCGCGACCCTCACTGCATTGCCCAGACCTGCCAGATCCTTCTTGTTTTGCAGGTAATTCGCAATGTAAGGATGGCCCTTGGGGATCATGTCCTCGAAGCTGGCGTTGAGCTGCAGCTTCGTCGCCTGCCAGCCAAGAATCACCGTAAGCAACAAGCAAAGCGCCACCACGATTGCGCGGTTGTTAAATAAAAGGCGCTCCGCCAGCGAGCCGGATTGTGTGTCGAAGTTTTTGAGATCGACGGCATTGAAGTCGGTAGCATCGTGATGCATGTTCATTTCCTGTTTCCACTGTGATCGACTTGGTTTGCAGACATCGCGATTCTTGCGAGACCGTTCACGCCGCCGGCTACCAGGCTGCGATCGCTTGCTTCGAGCAGCGCGGTCAACGGGCCGGATGACGGTACGGCGATGGGAGTGACGCTCTTGCCGGCATCGAACGACAGCATGATTTGCCCGGCCTGGTTGGCGAAAGCCAGTCCGCCGCTGCGCAACGCCGTGGCGGCACTGAATGACACCGGCGGCGCTCCTTCGACCTTGTGGAAATCGGATGCATCGCCAGCGACATGGAAGGCATTACCTTTCAGGCCGGCGACCACCATGCCGGAGGCGGTCGGCAGCATCGTGAAGTAGCTGCCGCGATAAGGCGTCTCGATGCGCGCGAAGGTTTTGCCCTGGTCACGTGACAAGGCAAGAAAGCCTTGCTCTCCTGCGACCCAGACGGCGTGGCCAATCATGCGCACCGCATACAAGTGCAGACCGCGCGGATTGGGCAGGGCATGCATCAGCGATTGCCATGACTTGCCGCCATCGGCAGTTGCAAAGATCAATCCATAAGCGCCGGTCACGATGCCATGGCGCGCATCGCTGAACTGCAGGTCGAGAAAAGGCTTGTCCGGGCCGTCCGCCACCAACTGCGCTGCCACTTTCGCCAGTGCGCCGCCGGTGTCGCCGCGTTCCCTGACTGAATTGTCGATAATGCGCGCGGCGCGCACGCCATCGAGCTGCATGGCCCAAGTCAGACCGCCGTCAATGGTATGCAGCACCACGCCGGAATGTCCGATTGCCCATCCGGTATGCGCGTCGGCGAAGGCGACTCCGGTCAGGGTAACGCTGACCGGACAATTCGCCTGGCGCCAGCTTTTCCCGTCATCGTCGGATAATGCGATGAGGCCGCGCTCCCCTACCGCGACGATGCGGTTCCCGGCCGGAGCAAGTGCAAGGTAGGTCCGGGTATGCAGCCGCTCGATGCGCGGAGCGGGTCGTTCCAGTACACCGGTGACCGGCGTCGCTGCCGCCGTGGAGGGCAACCAGGCATGCGCCGCGAGCACTGCAAGCATTGTGGCCTGGCAGACGTGATGAATAAAGGTGTGCATCGAGCAATCCTCAATGAGCTGAAGGTCTGGAACACAGACGCAAAATGCCTCGCGCGCATCACGCCAGGCGGGTGATGCAGCGATCGAACGTAGGTATGAAAAAAGCCGGTCGAGCGGCGGGAGAACGTCAGGTTGCGCGTTTCATGGGGCGATGTCTCCTATGCAGGCAGCGCCGGAGTATGGCTGCCAAATGTCGTATGCTGCCCTGCCCTAGTGCGGCTTGTTCTGCAGCTTGTTTTGCAAGGATGGTATCGCGCGTGCAGCTATTGGAGAAATGGAATGTTCCGATGTCTTCTATCGACGTTTCCGATACCTCAAAGCACGGAAAGCGCAGCGGACTTCATGCGCCGGGACGTGCCGGCTGTTTCTGCATGACGGACCGAAACGCCTGCCGCAGCCATTGATGTCCCGGATCGTTGTCGAGATAGCGATGCCATTTCATCATCATTTCCACCTCGGGGATCGCCATCGGCGGAGGCAGAACGCGGATCGGATAGTAATTGGCGGAAATCAGGGCCATGCGCGTGTGCATGGTGGCAATGCGTCGGGTACCCAGCACCAGCTGCGGCAGGGTATTGAACTGGCTGGCGGTCAGTTCGATCCTCCGATGCAATCCCGCCCGATCGAAAAACCAGTCCTCGAACATCGAAGTATGGTCGCCGAAGCGGGTGGCGACATGGGCCATGCCAAGATAGTCTTCCAGTGTCAGGCGTTCGCCGACCAGGGGATTATTGGCGCATATGACGCAGCTGTATGTGTCGGTGAACAGCAGTTCGGATGCCGCTTCCTCCATGCCCGGTGTGTTCCGCGGAATAAGCACCAGATCGATGCCACCGCGCTCGGCACGCTCGAGCGTTGCCTGGCTTGGCATGATGATATCCAGCGTGATGCCCGGTGCATCGATGCTCAGCTGACGCACCAGATGCGCGACCGCCACACAGGTCGCATAGTCGGAAGCGACGATACGGAAATGACGCTGCGATTCGGCGGGATTAAAGGTGGCGCGCGTTTCGATAGTGGCTTCGATCTGCAGCAGGATATTGCTGACCGGCTCGATCAGGCTTTCCGCGAGCGCGGTTGGCACCATATTGCGTCCAACCTGGACCAGCAAGTCGTCGTCGAAATACTCGCGCAGTCGGGCCAGCACGCCGCTGGTCGCGGATTGGCTCAGATTGAGGCGACGCGCCGCTTTCGTGATGCTACGTTCAGCCAGCAGCGCATCAAGCGCCACCAGCAGATTGAGATCCAATTTGTTGAATCGCACAATACCCTCGACGGAAACGTCTTTGTCTCAGTTAATCGCAGTTAATTATTGGCGTTGATTCTACAGGCATTTCTCCCCCCGGCAACCGGGGAATGCCCCGACAGAACGGATTGGCGGCGAGTCAGTCAACCTGCAGTGCGCGGTGTCTGACAATTTACGCGGGAGAAACGGAAGCTCCAAGCCTCCTGTCTCCGGTGCAGCAACAGGGATCGAAATTGCTGCTTTCCGGTCTGTCATTTATCCCAGGCGCATTATGAAGACAGGAAGAGAGATGCAATGAACGACCCAGCCCGCTGTGTTGTCATCACAGGCGCTTCTGCCGGCATTGGCCGCGCCAGCGCCATTGCCTTCGCCAGACGCGGGTGGCGTGTCGGCCTGATTGCGCGCGGCGCGGATGGACTGGAAGGCGCGCGCAAGGATGTCGAGGCGGCGGGTGGCGTCGCGCTTGCACTATGCGCCGACATTGCCGATCACGCCCAGGTGGAGGCTGCAGCGGCCCGTATTGAAGAAGAGTTCGGGACGATCGATGTCTGGGTCAACAATGCGATGGCAACCATCTTCTGTCCATTCGAGCGGATTGCGCCGGAAGATTTTGAAAGGGCGACGCGGGTTACCTATCTTGGCGCTGTCTGGGGAACGCTTGCGGCGCTCAAGCGCATGAAACCGCGTGATCATGGCACGATCGTGCAAGTGGGCTCTGCCCTCGCCTACCGCTCCATTCCGCTGCAAGCCCCGTATTGCGGCGCCAAAAGCGCCTTGCGCGGCTTTACCGATTCGTTGCGCTCAGAGCTTATCCACGACAAGAGCCGGGTACATCTCACCATGGTGCATCTGTCGGCCTTCAACACCCCTCAATTCGACTGGGGCAAAACCTGCATGGACAAGCAACCGCAACCGCTACCACCGATCTTCCAGCCCGAACTTGCCGCGGAGGCGATCTTCTGGGCATCGCAGCATAGAAGGCGGGAGCTTTGGGTGGGGTTTCCTGCGGCAAAGGCAATTCTCGGCACCCGTATTTTCCCCGGTCTTCTCGACCGTATGCTGGCGCGGCTTGCCTATTCAGGCCAGCAAACCGACCGTCCGGTTTCCGCCGACCGGCAGGACAATCTGTATTCCGCGGTACCAGACGACCATGGCGCGCATGGACGGTTCGACCAAGACGCCAAGGCATACAGCTGGCAATTCTGGCTTATGACCCATCGCTGGGTAGGCGTTGGCGCGGCGCTTGCTCTGCTGTTGCTAAGTGCTTTGCTGCTGGCGTACTTAACATGATCCTTCCATCGCGGCCAAGGCCAGTCGCGCAGTGATCTGCGACACATGCGTCAACCCTTGTGGAAAGTTTCCCAGCATGAGCCGGTGATCGACGTCGAACTCCTCGGAGAACAACCCGACATCGTTGGCACACCCAAGCGCACGTTCGTAATACTGCCACGCGCGTTCTCGCTGATGCTGGCATGCGAGGCAGGCAACCAGCCAGAAAGTACACGGCAGGAAGACGCCTTCGGTCCCGGGGAGATTGTCCGGCGAGTTGTATCGCACCAGCAGGCCTTTGCGATCCAGTTCACTGCAAATCGCATCGGTAGTGCGCAACATGCGCGGATCGTCGTAGGCGATGAAGCCGACACGCGGCATGAGCAACAGCGCCGCATCCAGATAACGGTTATCAAAGGTCTGGACGAAGACGCCGCGCTCCGGGTCGTAGCCGCTGGTCTCCACAGCCTGGCGCAGCAGGTCGCGGCTCCTGGTCCAGTGCTCGACGGGCGCCTCGAAACTGTTGTCCTGGGCCAGCTGTATGCCGTGATTCAAGGCGGCCCAGCACATGACTTTCGAATGCACATAATGTGCCGGTGCGGCACGCACTTCCCATATCCCATGGTCGCGCTCTTGCCAGCGCTCGCATACGGCGTCGATCACGTCCACCAGGAAAGTCCAATAGTCCGGTTCGGTCGGATGGCCGCTGGCATGCCATTGCCAAGCCATTTCCACCAGCTCGCCAAAGATGTCCATCTGCAGCTGCTTGGCCGCCCCGTTGCCGATGCGTACCGGGCGCGACTGGCGGTAGCCTTCCAGCCAGTCGAGTTCAATCTCGGTCAGGCGGCGCTTGCCGTCGACGCCATACATGATCTGCAGCTCATCGGCGCTGCCGGCCGAACTGCGCTCGATGAATTGATGAAAGCGGTCTGCCTCGCGCACATAGCCGAGATCGTGCAGCACCCGTACCGTAAAGACGGAATCGCGGATCCAGCTGAAGCGGTAATCCCAGTTTCGTTGCCCTCCTATCGATTCCGGCAGCGAGGTCGTGGCCGCGGCTGCAATCGCGCCGGTACGCTCGAAGGTCAAGGATTTCAATGTGATCGCCGAGCGAAGCGTCTGCTCGTCCACTTCAAACGGCGCTCGGATGCGGCCCGCCCAGTCAGTCCACCAGGCTTGGGTGTGCTCGAACGCCCGGTCTATGCGCGCCGCGTCCGGCAGGCCGCCCGCGATCGCCGCCTCGATCAGTTCGGGAAGCTGAAATTCCAGCATCAACCGGATACGCTGCCCTTTCGAGACCCGCATTGTGGTGCTGAGATCGCGGTGCTCGACCACGTCAAGCGGGACATTGCAGCAAATGATCAATCCCTTGTTGCTGCCGATCGCCGTATAGGCGCCGCTGTCGTGACTGCGCATGCGCGGAATGATTTCTCCATAGTCGAAACGGGGGCAAATGTCCACGTTCAGTTCCACTTCGCCGGTAATGCCGTCGACGATGCGCACGTGATCGAAACGCGGATGTTCAAGCGCATCGTCTTCCATGGCAAAAAAATCGTAGAGCATGACTTCGCCCTGCGACGTGCGGAAGCAGGTTTCCAGCATCATCGTGCCAGGCAGATAGCGACGTGTGGACGTGTAACCGGGATCGACCGGCGTGATCGCGCAGAAGCCGCCCTTGTTCCAGTCAAGCAGCCGGCCAAACAGACTGTCGTCGTCGATGCGCGGCATGCAGCACCAGTCGATCGATCCGGCGCGCGATACCAGCGCCACACAATGGCAGTCGCCGATCATGGCA
Organism: Noviherbaspirillum saxi; assembly: GCF_003591035.1. Lineage (NCBI taxonomy): Bacteria > Pseudomonadati > Pseudomonadota > Betaproteobacteria > Burkholderiales > Oxalobacteraceae > Noviherbaspirillum > Noviherbaspirillum saxi. The sequence continues at coordinate 924,483 of NZ_QYUO01000002.1, read as the reverse complement.
TAGTCGGCAATCGGCGGATACGGACTATGGATATCGTCAGTGCTCAATCAAGATCCTCCAGGGTAGACAGGAAAGCGGCGATATCGCGTGCATCCTTGTTCGTCACGCCCAGATCGGGCATGGCAGACAAGGGAGCGAACTGCTTGGGATTCTGCAGCCAGCGCACCATGTTTTCCGGGGTGTTGAGCACTACGCCGCCAATATACCGGCGGCCTGCGATGCCGTTCAAGGGCGGCCCGACATGGCGGTTGGCGCCGGCGACGCCTGGTATCTGGTGGCAAGTCACGCAAAGGTACTGTTGCAGCGCGCGTTCTCCGGCCTTCGCGTCACCGGCGCCGAGGGCGACGTTGTCCGCTTCGGATAGCCTGGCCGGGGCCGGAGACGCCTGTGCGGGAACCTGTTTGCCCCACTGCTCGTACTCTTGCGGCGACAATGTGGGCAATCGCTCGACGAAAGCGACTATGTCCCATATTTCCTGCTCGCTCAGCCGGTATTCCCATGCCGGCATGCCGCTCATCTTGATCCCGTGTCGAATTACCCAGAACAACTCGGCCGGTTCCCATTCGCGCGCGGCAGCGACCAGGTTGGCCGGCGCCGGCATCATTCCGTAGCTGAACGGTTCGGGGGCCACGCCGGGCGCGCCATGGCATTGAACGCAGTGCGCACGGAAATGCGTGGTGCCGGACCGCAGGCGCTGCTCATTGGACAAATCGGGAACCCGGCTCGAATCCGCGCGCAGCAATACCGATTTGCGCATTGCATACTCGAGGAGCTTGTACACCGGTGCCGTATGCTGCTCGGTGGCAGCGACGTTATAGATACCGAAATAAATAAGGCCGGCCGCAGTCGTCATGCCAAGCACCAGCAGGATCACGATCGTTCGTATTTTGATTTTCATGTCCGGCACTCGTCAAATAACCAGCAACCAGCGCGGTCGCACTTGCGCTGAGGCAAGCGGGACGCCGTCCTTAGGCATTTCCGCTATCGCACGTGACAAACTGCAACTGTTGCATGCCGCGATCAAAGCGGCGCCGACATGCCATTTTCCAATCAGGAATCCGGAACTCCTGACCGAATACATTTAAACAAACAGTGCAATATCTTTGCCAGCGCCATGGCGCTTTCAACGCTGCGGATGCCATGACGGCATGCGGTTAGCAGACCTGACATGCAGGCTGCTGTCGATCCGATCGTCAATATGTTCGACCGCAATCGGTGAAATCATTACCCGCCGGCCTCCCGGTACGTTCAACAAGATGCTGTCCTGAAGTGCTCGGCGTTATCACGCAGATATTTCACGCCGACGGAAATTCTTACCGGCGGCACTCGTCTCTATGCGCGTTCCAGCCGGCCTTGATGTATTCCAGGCCAAATGGCACACCGCTTGCACCTTGGAGCCTTGCACAAACCAAGATGAGGAGCTGCCATGGCCGCGACAGTGTCGGATTTCCTGCTGCAAAGGCTTTCTTCGTGGGGAGTGCGCCGCGTCTATGGATATCCCGGCGATGGCATCAACGGTATCATGGGCGCCTTCGGACGCACCGATCATCTGGAGTTCGTACAGACACGCCATGAAGAGCTCGCCGCATTCATGGCGTGCGCCCATGCAAAATTCACCGGAGAAGTCGGCGTATGCGTCGCCACATCCGGACCCGGTGCCATTCATTTGCTGACCGGATTGTATGACGCCAAGCTTGACCACCAGCCGGTGGTGGCCATTGTCGGACAGGCCAAGCGGGCAGCGATCGGCGGCGACTACCAACAGGAAGTCGACCTGATGTCGCTGTTCAAGGACGTCGCGCATGAATTCGTGCATATGGCAACCACAGCGGAACAGGTAAGGCATCTGGTGGATCGCGCAGTGCAGATCGCACGCGAGCAGAGGACGGTAACTTGCATCATCTTTCCGCATGACGTACAAGACTTGCCGGCGGTGGAGAAGCCACCGCGCGAACACGGCACGGTGCATACGGGAATCGGGTACACCGCGCGCGCCATGGTCGCCGCCGATGCCGACCTCGCGCGTGCCGCCGAGGTGCTGAATGCGGGCAGCAAAGTGGCGATGCTGGTTGGCGCCGGCGCCCTGCATGCCACGGATGAAATCATCGAAGTCGCCGACCTGCTCGGCGCCGGCGTGGCCAAGGCCCTGCTCGGCAAGGCAGCCGTGCCGGACGACCTGCCTTTTGTCACCGGCGCGATCGGCCTACTTGGAACCAGGCCCAGCTGGGACTTGATGAATGATTGCGACACCTTGCTGATGGTGGGCTCTTCCTTCCCTTATTCCGAATTTCTGCCCAAGGAAGGCCAGGCGCGCGGGGTCCAGATTGATATCGATCCGCGCAAGCTGAACCTGCGCTATCCCATGGAAATCGGCCTGGTCGGCGACGCAAAGGCGACGCTGCGCGCGCTCATCCCGCATCTGCGACCCAGGCAGGACCACGCCTGGCGCAATACCATCGAGCAAAACGTCGATCGCTGGTGGCGGGTGCTGGAAGAGCGCGCAATGAACGAAGCCCATCCGATCAATCCCCAACGGGTGTTCTGGGAACTGTCGTCGCGCTTGCCCGACGATGTCATCCTTACCTGCGACTCAGGCTCGGCGGCCAACTGGTATGCGCGTGACATCAAGATACGCCGCGGCATGATGGCATCACTGTCGGGCGGCTTGGCCACCATGGGGCCGGCGGTTCCATATGCGATCGCGGCCAAGTATGCGCACCCGGATCGTCCGGTTATCGCCCTGGTGGGCGACGGCGCGATGCAGATGAATGGCATCAACGGCCTGATCACGATTGCAAAGCTGTGGCGCACGTGGCGCGATCCGCGCCTGGTGGTCATGGTGCTCAACAATGGCGACCTGAACCAGGTCACCTGGGAACAACGTGCTATGGAGGGCGATCCCAAGTTTGAGGCGTCGCAGAACCTGCCGGATTTTCGATATGCGGCGTACGCCGATTTGCTTGGCCTGCATGGAATACGGGTTGACCGCCCCGAACAGGTCGGGCCGGCCTGGGAAGCCGCGCTATCGTCGCGTTGCCCGACCGTTCTCGAAATGGTGACCGATCCGGATGTCCCGCCGCTGCCGCCGCATATCTCTGCCAAGCAGGCGAAGGCTTACATGACGGCCATGCTCCATCGCGACCCGGATGCACTGGGCACCGTGATTGCTTCAGCCAGGGAATGGTGGGACAGCATGTTTCCAGGAAAAAGAAAATAAGATTGGCGAAATGGCCGCTTCGTAACGGGACGATGCAACGGTGGCCCATGAATTACGATAACGGTTTCCAGTGCGGAAGAGCTGTTTTCGTATCACCGAAACAGGCGAAAAAGTTTGAACAAACGTCAAGCGCTGAAGTCACTCCTTATCTTCATGCCGCAGCGGCAGACGGAAAGCCATCGACCGATGTCCGCGTACTTGAAGGGCGTGCTTTTGGAGTATTCATGGGAGCAATATCATGCGGGTAGCAGAAGCAATGACACGCGATGTACAAATCGCGAATCCCGATCAAAGCATTGTCGATGCAGCCAGAATGATGGCCGATTGCGACTGCGGCATCCTGCCAGTCGGCGAAAACGATCGCCTGGTAGGGATGATCACGGATCGGGACATCGTCGTTCGTGCACTTGCGCAGGGTAAAACCGACACCGCGACGATCCGTGACGTCATGACACAGGACGTGAAATACTGCTTTGAAGATGACGATGTCGAAGAAGTGACCCGTAACATGGGAGACTTGCAGATTCGGCGGCTGCCGGTTCTGAATCAGGATAAGCGCCTGGTTGGCATCGTATCGCTCGGGGACGTCAGTGATGCCAGTGAACCGAACTCCGCCGCCGAAGCGCTTTCTTCGATTTCACAACCTGCATCGCAAACCGCGGGCGGCGGGCAGCGCCCGCATTGAACCGGACTTTCATCATGACCTTCAGGCTTACTTCGTCTGCCTTCGAGAACGGCGCCGACATTCCCCCTGTTCACACCTGCGATGGCAGTGAAATATCTCCGCCGCTGTCCTGGTCCGGAGTGCCGGACGGAACGAAAAGTCTTGCCCTGATTATCGAGGATCCCGACGCACCGGACCCTGCGGCGCCGCAGCGCGTCTTTACCCACTGGGTCCTCTATAACATCCCTGCCCACGTGATAGAAATCGGCGCCGGCGCGTCACCGCAGCACCTTCCTGCCGGAACGCTGGAAGGGCTGAACGACTGGAAACGTCCAGGCTTCGGCGGTCCTTGTCCGCCGATCGGCAAGCATCGCTATTTCCATCGGCTCTATGCACTGGATGCCATCCTGCCCGATCTCGGCAATCCGGCCAAAAGCGAATTGCAGCAAGCGATGCAAGCTCACGTTGTCGCGACGGCAGAGTTGATTGGCACGTATCAACGCAAGCAATGACAAGGTCGCAAAGGCACTTAGAGCGCTTTCACCCTGACCAGCTCGTCGAGCTGCGCGCCACCACCGATCAAGTAGCCGAGTTCGGCGCAAGACCGACTTTAACGCGGCGATTGCTGCTTGCAAAGATCGGCGGGCCCTCGGCAATCGTCCTCCTTCGATTCCTCACGTGTGACCGCTGTCGCTTCATTGCGATTCTGCGTTTTCCCTGGCTGGCGGCCGCCCGCTCCGTCCATTTTCCTGCCCTTCACCGCGGCTCGCGGTTCGGCGCCCGTAGGTGGTTTTTCCGTTAATCCTGGACTGCCCCTGTTCGGCGGTCGGTCAATTGCCTTGGGGTCCGCGTTTTCAGGCGGCCTTGTCACGGCGCCAGGATCGGTCTTCGGCGGCATAATGATAGCGCCGGCATCAACCGGTGCCCGCTCGCCGGGCGCCGCTTGCGCGAGGGACGATGCCGGGCACGCCATCAGCAGGGCGATGATCGGGATGCAGATGGGAGCCGCATGGTGCATCATTACGCGCCTTGCCCTTGAAACAGCATGAGTGCGCCATCCACGAAGATCGTAGCGCCATGGATATAACGCGCCTGTTCGGAAGCCAGGAATACGGCGACATGGGCTATTTCCTCGGGCTTCGCCGCACGCTTCATCGGAATCGATTGCACCTGCCGCTTGAGCACTTCCGGGTCCTCAACCGCAGACTGGTTCATGGGTGTTAACACCATGCCTGGAGCAATGTTGTTGACGTTGATGTTTTTTTCCGCCAGTTCCAGCGCGAGCGTCGTCGTCAGGTTGCGCAAGCCGCCCTTGGAGGCGTCATAGCCGGATGCGCCGGCGCGCGGAATTTCCTGGTGCACGCTGGTGATATTGATGATGGTGCCGTGCCGGCCGGTACCATCGATTCCGCGAATGAATTCTCGGCAGCAATAGAAGGGGCCGGAAAGGTTGGTCCGGATCACATCGTCCCAGTCCGCGTCCGTCATGTCCTTGACCGGCTTGCCCAAGGCATCGATTCCCGCGTTATTCACGAGGACGGTCGGCACTCCCATTGTTGACTTTACTTCCTGGAAAAACCGCTGCACGTTTTTTGAATCCCGCTGATCAAGCTGAAACGCCGCCGCCTTCCGGCCGGCACCCTCGATCTCTCCTGCCGTGCGTTCCGCGCCCTTTCTGTCATGCAGATAGGTCACGATCACGTCCGCTCCTTCCCTTGCAAATGCTATTGCAGTCGCCTGTCCGATACCGGAATCGGAACCAGTAACGATCGCCAGCTCGCCGCTTAATCGTTGTTCTGCCATAGCGCTCTCCAGTTCCGCCCTCCAGTTCATACACGGCGGCGGAGCGTCGCCGTATATGAACAATGTGATCCATGCAGGCAGCTGCGGTTCCATACATCGACCACGTCAGGTAGGTAAGTCTGTTGGCGCCGTCAGACAGCATCGACCGTACACGAAACTCCTGTCTCAACTAGCGGCTCAGGTTTTCAAGGCGGCAAGCTGGTTGCTTTCATCGACAAAGACAATCTTCGGCACGTAGGTTTCGGACTCCGCGTCGCTCATCGGCGCAAACGTGGCAATGATGAGCAGATCTCCCAAATGGGCTTTGCGCGATGCGGCGCCGTTGAGCGAAATTTCTCCGCTGCCTCTCTTGCCCTTGATCGCATAAGTGGAGAAACGCTCGCCATTGTTGATGTTCCAGATGTCGATCTTCTCGAATTCACGGATGTCGGCGGCGTCAAGCAGGTTTTCATCGATGCCGCAGGAACCTTCATAGTGCAAGTCGCATTGCGTAACGGCGACTCGATGGATCTTGGAGCGCAGCATGATTCTTTGCATGGGTTAGTCCTGTAGGTTGAAAGTTGCGTCACTGCACTGTCTATCTAGCAATCTGAATCTCACATAACGGAACAAATCATTCCAAATTAAAGAAAAGGTTTGCTTTAAAAGCCGTTGGGCGAGTATATTATAAAAAACGAGATATTTTGTGCCGTTTTTTAATATTTAAGGTTATTGGTTCATGAAATCCCCATCCTTGGCTACTTCACGCCCGCCCTACATGAACATTCCCTATCTCTCTTCCGCCATCGCAATCTGGCGGCCGCGCTCAGTGCGGCGCAACTGGCCGGGGATCGCGGTGGCAACCGCGATTGCTTTGTCGGCGACTTTCATTTCGACGAGCTATGGCGGTCCGCAACTGCTCTACGCCTTGTTCTTCGGCCTTGCCTTCCATTTCCTGGCAAACGATGCGAATGCCCAGCCCGGAATCGAGTTTTGTTCCAAGGTCCTGCTGCGCACCGGCGTCGCGCTATTGGGCGCGCGTATCACCTTTGCGCAGATCGCTTCGGTCGGTATCGCGCCGCTGGTCATCGTGATCGGCGCCCTCATCCTGACGATCTGCTTCGGTTATCTGCTGTCGCGCTGGCTCAAGCGTCCGGCGACCGAAGGATTGCTGTCGGGCGGCTCGGTCGCCATCTGCGGCGCGTCGGCGGCGCTCGCGATCTCGGCGGTCCTGCCGCAAACCAAGGAAAACGAAAAGTTCACCCTGCTCACGGTGGTTGGCGTGACCACACTGTCGACGCTTGCGATGATCATCTATCCGTTGCTGGTCAAACTGCTCGGACTCGATATGACCGAAGCGGGCGTCTTCATCGGCGGCACCATTCATGACGTGGCGCAGGTTGTCGGTGCCGGTTATCTGGTCTCCAACCACACCGGCGATGTCGCCACCTTCGTCAAATTGACTCGCGTGGCCTGCCTTGTACCCGTGGTGCTGACACTCGCTATCCTCTTCAAAAGCAAGGATGGCAAGACCGAAATCGATGCACCTCCGCTGGTGCCGTTCTTTCTGATCGGCTTCGTCTGGCTGGTGCTCACCAACAGCATGGGCTTTATCCCGCAACAGGTCAGCGGCTGGATCAACGATGCCTCCCGCGCCTGCCTGGTCACGGCAATTGCCGCCCTCGGCGTGAAGACCTCTTTCCAGTCGCTCGCGTCGCTCGGCTGGCGTCCCGTGTTTATGCTGATGATGGAAACGGTCTGGATCGCACTACTGGTGGCAGGCGCCCTGCTGCTGGGCCGATGATTGCCATTCACTGCGCAGGGAGAATTCCATGAAAGTCATCGTTCTCGGTTCCGGCATCGTCGGTACGGCGTCAGCGTGGTTCTTGCGCAAGGCCGGGCACCAGGTGACGGTACTGGAACGCCAGCCGGGTGCCGCGATGGAAACCAGCTTTGCAAACGGCGGCCAGATTTCAGTGTCGCATGCAGAGCCCTGGGCCAATCCGGGAACATTGCTCAAGATCGTCAAATGGCTGGGACGGGAAGATGCCCCGCTCTTGCTGCGCTTGCGCTGGGACCGACAGCAATGGGCCTGGTGCCTGCGCTTTCTGCGGGAATGCACAGCTGGGCGCGTGGCCGACAATATTCGACAGATCGTGGCGATTGCCGAGTACAGCCGCCAGACGCTGCACGCGGTACGTGCCGAGACCGGGATAAGCTATGACGCACTTCAGCGCGGGATCCTGCATTTCTATACGGATGAACGGGAGTTCCGCAAGTCGCTGCACGCCGCCGCACTGATGCGCGAGCTGGGTTGTCCGCGCAACTCGCTGGACGCCGACGGCGTGGTGAGCGTAGAACCGGCCCTAAGGCATCTGCGCCACAAGATCGTCGGCGGCGACTTCACTGCGACAGACGAATCGGGCGATGTCCATCAATTCAGCACGGCGCTGGCAGCCAGGGCGGCGGCGGCCGGCGTGGATTTTCGGTTCAACACGACGGTGACCCGCCTGCTGGCCGAGGGCGGCGGCACGTGTGCAAGGATCAAGGGCGTGGAAATCATTGACGCGCAAGGGCGGCATGAACTGCTTTGCGCGGACGCTTATGTGGTCGCAGCCGGCAGCTTTTCCGCGCCCTTGCTCAAGCCGCTCGGTATCGCCTTGCCCATCTATCCCGGCAAGGGCTATTCGGCGACCTACCGGATTGTCGATGGAAATGCCGCGCCGACCGTGTCGTTGACCGACGATGGATGCAAGCTGGTATTTTCGCGGCTCGGGAACAGGCTTCGCGTGGCCGGCACCTGCGAGCTCAATGGCTACACCCGGGAACTGAACGACACCCGATGCGACGCGATCACGCGGCGCGTACGCGAACTCTTTCCAGATGCCTGCGATTACGACAACCCGGTGTACTGGTCCGGTCTGCGCCCGCTGACGCCATCGAATGTGCCGTATATCGGCAAGACGAAGTTCGGAAACCTCTTCCTCAATACCGGACACGGCACGCTGGGGTGGACCATGGGCTGCGGCTCGGGGCGTGCGATTGCGGACATCGTCAGCGGTCGTCGGCCCGAAGTCGATTTTGTTTTTACGGGCATGCCGCGCGTATCGCCCGCACGGCGGATACAAACGAGCATGGCTCGAACCAGTTAAGCAAGTTCGCAGAAATTTTTTGACAAAACCCGCTGCATTTGTATTTCGCTCCTTCTCCCGCTTGCGGGAGAAGGGAGTACTGAACACGACGTGTCAAAAAATTTCTGCGGACCTGCTTAGTTGTAGCAACACCCGCCGGCTCATGCCGGCAAAGCTAGGGGTCCTGGCAAGTCTGGAAACAGGCTACCGCCGGGTGAGAAATACCCTTGAACCTGATCTGGATAATGCCAGCGAAGGGAAGCAACCGGAAATACGCCCCACTCTTCCGCCGCTCCTTCGCTTTATCGTTTTAGCAAAGGAGCAACATGAACGCCCATCCGCCATTCCTCGCCGCGACCGCCACGGTCGACGAAGCCGCCATCCAGCCGCTGCCCAATTCCCGCAAGATTTATGTCCAGGGCTCGCGCCCCGATATTCGCGTGCCCATGCGCGAAATCAGCCAGGCCGATACGCCGGCATCGTTCGGCGCGGAAAAGAACCCGCCGATCACCGTCTATGACACCTCCGGTCCCTACAGCGACCCGGCGGTCAAGATCGACATCCGCTCCGGGCTGGCCGCAGTGCGTGCCGGCTGGATCGCCGAACGCCACGATACCGAAGAATTGCCCGGCCCGACCTCGCACTACGGCGTCGAGCGCCTGAACGACCCCAAGTTGGCCGAGCTGCGCTTCAATTTGCACCGCAAGCCGCGCCGCGCGCTGGCCGGCAAGAATGTGACCCAGATGCACTATGCGCGCCAGGGCATCATCACGCCGGAAATGGAATACATCGCGATCCGCGAAAACCTGCGCCGGCGCGAGTATCTGGACGGCCTCAAGGCCTCCGGTCCGATGGGACAAAAACTGGCCGACCTGATGGGGCGCCAGCATCCCGGCCACAGCTTCGGCGCGGCGATTCCTGCCGAGATCACGCCGGAATTCGTGCGCTCCGAAATCGCCTGCGGCCGCGCCATCATTCCCGCCAACATCAATCACCCGGAAATCGAACCGATGATCATCGGCCGCAATTTCCTGGTCAAGATCAATGCCAATATCGGCAACTCCGCCGTCACCTCGTCGATCGGCGAAGAAGTCGAAAAAATGACCTGGGCCATCCGCTGGGGCGGCGATACCGTGATGGACCTGTCGACCGGCAAGCACATCCACGAAACGCGCGAATGGATCATCCGCAATGCACCGGTGCCGATCGGGACCGTGCCGATTTACCAGGCGCTGGAAAAGGTCAATGGCAAGGCCGAAGACCTGACCTGGGAAATCTTCCGCGACACGCTGATCGAGCAGGCCGAGCAAGGCGTCGACTACTTCACGATCCATGCCGGCGTGCGGCTGCAATATGTGCCGCTGACGGCCAAGCGCATGACCGGTATCGTGTCGCGCGGCGGCTCGATCATGGCGAAATGGTGTCTCGCGCATCACAAGGAATCCTTCCTGTACGAACATTTCGAAGATATCTGCGCCATCATGAAAGCCTATGACGTGTCGTTCTCGCTGGGCGACGGCTTGCGCCCGGGCTCGATTTACGATGCCAACGACGAAGCGCAGCTGGGCGAACTGAAGACGCTGGGCGAACTCACGCAGATCGCCTGGAAGCATGATGTGCAAGTGATGATCGAAGGGCCCGGCCATGTGCCGATGCACCTGATCAAGGAAAACATGGACTTGCAGCTGGAGCAGTGCCATGAAGCGCCGTTCTATACGCTCGGGCCGCTGACCACCGACATCGCACCGGGCTACGACCACATCACCTCCGGCATCGGTGCGGCCATGATCGGCTGGTACGGTACCGCGATGCTGTGCTACGTCACACCGAAGGAACACCTGGGCTTGCCCAACAAGGACGATGTCAAGGAAGGCATCATCACCTACAAGCTGGCGGCGCATGCGGCTGATCTTGCGAAGGGGCATCCGGGCGCGCAGATCCGCGACAACGCGTTGTCGAAAGCGCGTTTCGAATTCCGCTGGGAAGACCAGTTCAACATCGGTCTCGATCCGGACAAGGCGCGCGAATTCCATGACGAGACCTTGCCCAAGGATTCGGCGAAAGTCGCGCACTTCTGTTCGATGTGCGGCCCGCATTTCTGCTCGATGAAGATCACCCAGGATGTGCGCGACTATGCGGCCAGCCAGGGCATTTCGGATGAGCAGGCGCTGAAGAAAGGCATGGAAGTCAAGGCGGTCGAATTCGTCAAGAGCGGCGCCGAACTCTATCGCAAGCAGTAAACGGAAAGGCCACGACATGGAAATCAACTTGAATGGAAAAGCGCATCCGGTCACGGCTCCGTGCAGCGTGCAGGACCTGGTCACCTCTATCGGCTTGCAGGGAAAAGGACTTGCCGTCGCCATCAATCGCCATATCGTTCCGCGCTACCAGTGGCAACAGCACCTGCTGCAGCCGCGCGACCGCGTCGAGATTGTGCACGCCATCGGTGGCGGTTAGGGCGTCGCACATAACGATATGCACCGAAAACCATCCTATCTCAAACGGAGACACGCATGACACCTGATCAAGACATTCCAGGCCGCCCGGCCCACGATGGACTAACCATCGCCGGCAAGACCTACCGCTCCCGCCTGCTGGTTGGCACCGGCAGGTATCGCGACCTGGAAGAAACGCGAACCGCCATCGAAGCGAGCGGCACCGAGATCGTCACGGTCACGATCCGGCGTGTCAACATCGGCCAGGCGGCCGATGAACCCAACCTGCTGGATTACGTACCGCCGTCGCGCTACACGATCCTTCCCAATACCGGAGGCTGCTACAACGCCAAAGACGCGGTCTACACCTTGCAACTCGCGCGCGAGCTATTGGGCGGCCACAAGCTCGTCAAGCTCGAAGTGCTGGGCGACGAAAAGACGCTGTTCCCGAACATGCCGGAAACGCTGAAGGCAGCGGAAATTCTCGTCAAGGATGGTTTCGATGTAATGGCTTATTGCAGCGACGATCCGATCCAGGCCAGGCTCCTCGAAAGCCTGGGCTGCGTCGCGGTGATGCCGCTGGCCTCGCTGATCGGCTCCGGCATGGGCATCCTCAATCCGTGGAACCTGTCGCTGATCATCGAACAGTCGAAGATCCCCGTATTGGTCGACGCAGGCATCGGCACCGCATCGGATGCAACCATTGCGATGGAGCTGGGTTGCGACGCCGTATTGATGAACACCGCAATTGCCGGCGCGAAGGATCCGATCCGCATGGCGCGTGCTATGAAGCTCGCTGTCGAAGCCGGGCGCGATGCCTATCTGGCCGGACGCATTCCCAAGCGCTTTGCGGCATCGCCATCATCACCGATGGAAGGACGCACGACATGAGAGGCTTGTATCTTGTGACGCCGGACTGGCACGATACGGCGAAGCTGCTCGACATCACCGAACAGGCGCTGGCCGGCGGCGCCTCTCTCGTGCAATACCGCAACAAGACGGCCGACACGGCACTGCGCTACGAACAGGCCTCGCAGTTGCAAGCGCTTTGCCGCCGTTATGCACGACCATTCATCGTCAACGACTTCGTCAAACTCTGCATTGAACTCGATACCGATGGCATACATGTCGGCGCCAACGATACGCCGATTGCCGCCATCCGCTCGGCCATCGGCAGTGACAAGATCGTCGGTGCGACCTGCTATGGCGACCTTGACATCGCTTGCCGAGCCCGGCAAGCGGGCGCGAGCTATGTGGCGTTTGGCGGCTTTTATCCCTCGCTTGTGAAGAAATATCCCAGCACCACTTCTCCCGGCATCGTCAGCCGGGCGAAGGCGCAGATCGGGCTTCCGCTTGTGGTCATTGGCGGCATGACGACGGGAAATGCACAACCGCTGCTTGTGGCCGGTGCGGATATGGTCGCGGCCATCAGCAGCATTTATCTGGCCAAGAATCCGCTTGCCGCCGCACGCGACTTTGTCGCGCTGTTCGATACTGCGGCGTCAACGGAAAGTATCGGCTACGAATAAGCACAGCGATCATGCTGCCACGGCAAAAACGGATGGGGTTGGAAGCGCAAGCATCGCGCCCCAACCCCATCCGTTTTTTATGCAGCCTATCGGAGCCTCAGATTCCGAGCTGCGATTGATCGACCGCAGCCGGACAGGCGACAAAGGCCTTGGGATCGATCTTGCGCATCTTTTGCGTCAGTGCATAGAGCGCCATCAATACACCGACGCTGCCCAAGCCGAACCAGAACGACAGGCGTTGTTCGGCATCGGGCGACACACTCATCGCGCCGAGGATGAGCAACATCGCGGCGATGGCGAAGTAAGTGAGATATGGGTACAGCCACATGCGGACCTTGATGCGCTCCGGGCTTTCTCTTTCTAGGCGGGCACGAATGCGCAATTGCGAAACGGCGATCAACAGGTAGACGAACAGGATCAGCGTGCCGTAGGAATTGACGATGAACGGGAACACGACGTCGGCCGACACATAGGAGACGCCGATCGCGGCATACGCAAACAAGGTGCTGAACAGGATCGCGCGTACCGGCACGCCATTTCTGCTGAGCTTGACGAGGCTGGTCGGTGCGTCGCCGCGGCGTGTCAGCGCAAAGATCATGCGCGACGAAGCGTACAGGCTGGAGTTGAGTGCCGACAATACCGCCGTCAGGATGATCGCATTCATGATGTGCGACGCATACGGGATGTTCATTGTCTCCAGCGCACTGACAAAGGGCGTGGTGATCGCGTCGGAATTCCAGGGCACGATGCAGACGATGACGAACAGCGACGCCACATAGAAAAACAGCACGCGGTAGATTACCGAATTGGTTGCCCGTGCAACCGCCTTTGCCGGATCGGCGGTTTCGGCGGCGGCAATGGTGACGATTTCCGCACCGGAATAGAAGGCCGTCGCGGCAACCGCGCCGCTGAGTACAGGCGCCCAGCCATTGGGCAGGAAGCCGCCGGCGGTGAGGAAATGGCCCAGGCCCGGTACGCTGTTGGGCAGCATGCCGGTCAGGAATAACGCAGCCAGCCCGAGGAAAACGATGATGGCCACGACCTTGATCGATGCGAACCAGAATTCGAATTCACCGAACGACTTCACCGAAAACATGTTGAGGAAGGTCATCATCACCAACAGGCCGAGGCTGATGGTCCAGGGCGCCAGGTCAGGCAGCCAGAAATTGATCAGCTTTGCGCCGGCAATGGCTTCCAGGGCGACCACCACCACCCAGAAGTACCAGTACATCCAGCCGCTCATGAAGCCGAGGAATTGCGATACCTTGGGCCGGTCTTCAAATGCCACTCTGGCGTATTCATAAAACGAGCCGATGACCGGCATCGAGGACGCCAGCTCGCCCAGCATGCGCATGATCAGCACCACCAGGCCGCCCGTCAGCAAAAAGGACAAGATGACCGCGGGTCCCGCCGCCTTGGCAACCACGCCGCTGCCGACGAACAGGCCGGCGCCGATGACGCCTCCTATCGCAATCATTGTCATATGGCGTTGCTTGAGGCCGTGCTGCAAGCCGCCGGATTGATCTTTCTCGGTAATCATGCTGTGCTGTCTCCTGTACTGCGATGGCATATCGATCATTGCGACGCGTGTCGATACGTTGCCGATACGCCAGTCATTCATTTTCTATTTCTCTATATTTGATACATAAAGTTCCAAAAATAGAGACATTGCCTCAATCTACGCCACCGAACGGGTAGCGTCAATACATTTTCAAAAAATTTAGAACATGTATTTCTCCGATTCAAACCGGTACATGCCGCCATCGCGGGAACCGTCCATCCATCACTTGATATACGCCTCGACCGCCGTGTTGATAGCATCGCCCTTCTTCACTTCATTCAAGGCCGCATTCATCTTTTCAATGAAATCGGTCTTGTAGGCGGCTTTGAAGTTGACGCTGTAACCGATGTGGGCGGACTCGCCGGAAAGCATCGCCGCCTCGATCAGCTTGAAGTTGCCGAACTGCGGATCGGCGCGCAGCTTCTTTGCGCTATAAAGGATGGAACCCTTGTCATTGGCATAGCAATCGACACGCTTGCTGGCCAGTTTCTTGAGATTGCTTTCATTGCCCTTGGCCTCGCTGAGATTGACCTTGCCACTCTTTGCGGCGGCGCCCAGCGTATCGGTCAAGGCAAACCCTGCATTGATGCCGATGGTGATACCGGAAAAGTCTTCCGGAAACTTCTTGCGCACGGACTTCATGGCATCTTCGTGGCAGAAGAGCGCCACTTCCTCGCGCAGCAGCGGCACCGAATAGGACTGTATGTAAGTGCGCTCCTTCTTCATATAGGGCGGGAACAGCGCAAAGCCGGCGCCGCTTTCAAGCAGATCGAGGCCTCGCTTCCAGGGAATCGGACGCAGTTCCACCTGATAGCCCGCAGGCAGCTTCTGGATCGCATTTTTGAGCACGTCAACATAGATGCCCTTGAACTGGCCATTCTCGACATAGGAGTAAGGCGCATAGTCGTCGTCGCCATAGATGATCACTTTTTCCGCGCCATGGACCAGCGTGGTGAACGTGCTTGCAATGATGCAGCACAAGAGCGTTTTTTTCATTTGCTTTCCCCTTTTCATAAAACATGAAGCATCGCCTGCCTTATGGCGGCGTATCGTTGTTGTGTAGTTTGAAAACACCGACCACCTCGGCAAGCGCATTGCTCTGCTTTTGCATGGCCGCCGCCGCCGCCGCCGCTTGTTCCACCAGCGCGGCATTTTGCTGTGTTGTATCGTCCATCTGCGTGACGGCCTGCTTGACCTGCTCGATACCGCAAGTCTGTTCCTGGCTGGCACGCATGATCTCGCCCATGATGGTCGTCACGCGATCGACACTGGTCATGATTTCGTCCATCGTGATGCCCGCTTGATCGACCAGTTTCATGCCGGCATCCACCTTCTCGACGGAGTTGTCGATGAGGGACTTGATTTCCTTGGCAGCCGCGGCAGATCGCTGCGCCAGGCTGCGCACTTCCAACGCCACCACAGCAAATCCGCGGCCCTGTTCGCCGGCGCGCGCGGCTTCGACCGCGGCATTCAAGGCCAGTATGTTGGTTTGAAAAGCGATGCCATCGATGACACCGATGATATCGACGATCTTCTTAGACGACTGATTGATCGAGCCCATGGTGTCGACCACCTGCGCCACCACGGAACCGCCTTTGGCGGCCACGGCGGAAGCGCTCAGCGCCAGGTCGTTGGCCTGTTCGGCGTGATGCGCGTTCTGCTTGACCGTGCCGGTCAATTGCTGCATCGATGCGGCGGTTTGTTCCAGCGAGCCGGCTTGCTGTTCGGTGCGTTCGGACAGGTCCATGTTGCCTTGGGCGATTTCCCGGGAGGCAAGCGTAATTGCGAAGGTGCTGCCGCTGACTTGCCGCAGGATCGTCTGCAGCCGCTCGACGAAGGTATTGAAATTGTCGGCGACCTCATTGAATTCGCTGCTCTTGCCGCGCGGCAGGCGCTTGGTCATGTCGGCCTCGCCGCGCGCGATGTTGTGCAAGGCATCGCGCACACGGCCCAGCGGCGAGAGCACGATACGGTTGAGAATCCAGGACAGCGTCAGGACGATGACGACATCCAGGATCACGATCTGGAATACGCTCCAAAGCAGGTCGGCCCGCAAGGCATTGCCGATCTCGTCATTCGAGATATAGACCGTGACTTCGCCAACCGTGTTGGATTTGCCGTTATCCACATAGACCAGTTCGGCGCGATGGCGGGCATCGGCCGCCGGCGGCGCGGAGGCAGCCACGATTTTTCCGTCGCTGCCACGTATCGCGCCGCCAACCGGTTTGTTGTCATTGGAAATGAGGATACCGACGATGAAGGGCGCCGACATTTCCGATGCAAGGCTTTGATCGATCTGCGCCTTGTCGAAATTCCATACCGCATTCGGCAGCGCAGCCGACAGGCGGTTGAGCGCAGCTTCGGTCTGCAGTTGCATCGAGGCCTCGCGTTCGGCCTTGATCTTGATGTAGTTGATGGCGCCGAACACCAGCAGCAGGCAGGATACGATCAGGACGAACAGCACGTTCAGCCGGAAACGTATGCTCAAAGTATTCATGACGGTGGTCCGGAAGTTGGCGATGAAATGGATGCGCAAGCGTGCCGCTGCAAGCGCCTTGCATGGAGCGGTCGTTGAAGTGGAATCTTGGAGCGCCGGTCAAAATGACTCTGGCGTCGTTGAGGAGCAGGCGTCCAGCCTGCTCCTCAACCATAACAGGTGAGAGGCTATCCCCGACGCTTGTGGCACGGGAACGGCCTCTCGTCGAGCCTCACACCTTGCCCTTCCATGGCACCAGGGTGTGCTCGAGGTAACGCATGAGCAGGTCGAATACGAAAGCAAAGAAGCCGATCACGATGATGCCCATGATGACGACGTCGCTGGCAAGGAATTCCGATGCGCTCAGCACCATGTAACCCAGCCCGCGGGTCGAAGCCACCATCTCGCCGGCAACCAGCGTGGTCCAGCCGACGCCAATGCCGATACGCATGCCGGTGAAGATTTCCGGAATCGCCGCCTTAAGAATGACATGACGGATCACCTGCATGCGCGTGGCACCCATCGAATAGGCGGCATGGATCTGTTCTATCGATACCGAGCGCACACCCGCGCGAGCGGAAATCGCCATCGGCGCAAAGATCGCGAGGAAGATCAGATAGACCTTCGAAAACTCGCCGATGCCAAACCAGATGATCACCAGCGGCAGATAAGCCAGCGGCGGCAATGGCCGGTAAAACTCGATCAGCGGATCGAAGATGCCGCGTGCGACGCGGCTCACCCCCATCAGGATGCCAATCGGTATCGCGAAGACGCAGGCCAGTGCGAAAGCGCCGAAGACCCGCGCCAGACTGGTCAACGTGTGTGCCAGCAAGGTGGACCCGCCGAAGCCGTCGTTGACAGCAAGAATGAACTTGTCGAATACCGCTTTCGGTGACGGGAGGAACAAGGGTTTCACCATCCCGGTCGCCGTGACCATGAACCACAAGGCCAGTACTACCACGACCGTTACGGTGGCGATGGTGCTGGCGCTGCCCTGCCCCGGCGCGCCAAACGCTTCGCCGGGCTGCGCGCTGCGCTTGGCAAACAGGCGCGAGAACATACCGGGTGCCGCGTTTGCCTGTTTTTGCAGTCCGGTCTGGACATTGACTTGGCTATGCATATGCCGCTCCTTTTTCATGCGAAACCGCACGTTCGTCGCCATAGATGATGTTCAGTACCGTTTCTCTCATTTGGATGAATTCCGGACTCGACTTGACGGCGCGCGCGTCGCGGCATTCCAGGAAGCGCTTGTTGAAATCGAGTTCGTAGGTATGGGTAATGCGGCCTGGCCGCGGCGACATGACGATCAGGCGGTTAGCCAGGAACAGGGCTTCATCGACGCTGTGCGTGATGAAGAAGAACATCGTCTTCGACTTTTTCCAGATGTCCAGCAGCAGCTCCTGGATGGTCTCGCGCGTGAGCGCATCGAGCGCGGCCATCGGTTCGTCCATCAGCAGCATGGACGGGCCGCAGGTCAGCGCACGGGCGATACCCACACGCTGCTGCATGCCGCCGGACAGCTGGTAGATCATGTGTTCGTGAAAATCCTTGAGGCCGACGAGCGCCAGGTTCCTAGCGGCCACTTCCCGCCGCTGCGGTTTAGCCACGCCTTGCAGTTTGAGGCCGAATTCGACATTCTCGATCACGTTCAGCCAAGGAAGCAGCGCATGCTTCTGGAACACCACGCCTCGGTCCGCTCCGGGGCCTTCGACCTTGCGGTTGCCCAGCATGATCTCGCCCTTGCTGGGACTGATGAAACCGGCCATCAGGCTCAGCAAGGTGGTCTTGCCGCAACCGGAGGCGCCGAGGGCAACGACGAAATCGCCGCTGTTGATGGTCAGATTGATGTTGTTCAGCGCATGAACCCGTTCGCCCGGAGTCTTGCCGGGATAGATCACGCTGACGTCTTTTACGTAGAGATTTTCCATGGTGTCCTCATTTCCTCGACAGCATCGTGAGACCGCATGGCATTACCTGCCGTGCGGCCTCCGTGCAATAGCGATTACTTCAGTTTCATTGCCGCTTCCACGTAACGGGAAGTGACGAAGCGTCCGTAATCCTTGGCGACGGAATCGATCTTGCCTTCGCCTTTGAGGAACTGCGCGGTCGCCTGCAATGCCTTGGCGACACCGCCATTGGCGCCGCCGCCGAGCCAGGCCGGAGAAGCTTGGTCTGCCAGCGAGGGATAGGCGTACAACGCTACCGAAGCGGCGACATCCTTGGCCTCCGCGCCGGAAAGCTTCACATTCGCCTTGACCTGCGGGGAATCGATGGTCCATCCCTTGGGATTGTTGCGGTAATCGGCATCTGCGGCGGCCAGCACCTTGACGAATTTCGCCATGAAGTCGGCGTTGGCTTCACCCCATTTGCGTTCGACCGCCATGCCGTCGAACGTGGCACGGCCTTTCTTGCTCAGTTCGCCGGACGTGACCATGACCTTGCCGTTCTGCTTGATCTTGCTCAGGGCCGGATCCCAGACGAAGGCAGCATCGATGTCGCCACGTTCCCAGGCAGCGGCGATCTGGTTCGGCTGCATGTTGAGCAGGCTTACCTCGGTCGGCTTTACACCCCAAAGCTCGAGCGCGTACATAGTGTGGAAATGGGTGGTGGACACGAAGGGCACCCCGATCTTCTTGCCTTTCAGGTCGGCCGGCTTGGCGATGCCGGAGCCGTTGCGTACGACCATGGCCTCGGCTTCGTTGATGTCGTCGACGATCCAGAACAGCTGGAGGTCCACATCGCGACTGAGCGCAGCGGTCAAGGGGCTGGAACCGATCACGCCGATCTGCACATCACCGGAAGCCATGCCGGTGGCGACCTTGGCGCCGGAATCGAACTTGCGCCAATTGATCTTGTAGCCGGTGGTTTTTTCGATTTCACCGCTGGCGATTGCAACGAGGAAGGGGCCGTTGATCTCCTGATAGGCGATCGTGACTTCCTTTTGCTGGGCCCAGGAGGTGCTGGCTGCGGCCGCCACCAGCAATGCTGCGGCGGGACGGAGGGTACGGCGGAAGATACTGAGGATACTGATCATGTCTCTACTCCAAGGTCGTTGTTATACAAAAAGGCTCTTCATTCCAGGACCGCTCCGGGAAGGAGTCGGGCACCGCTTCCAGCACGCCCTACTTTTGAAAATCGACTTCATGCATTGACAGCAACGCATATCCTTGCGCTTTGGCTGCCGGCCGGTCTGCGCCGGCCTTCTTCGGATGCCTCCGTCACCGGCGCCTATCCGTCATTTATTTTTTGTGATCTGTTTCATGTGATGGCACGGCACGGGCCGGCAACAGGCGAACGCCTCCCGGCCGCCCCGCAGCCATCCGGCACAAGCTCGCGCCGGCGTTTAAAACACCTCGTCTTTCAAGTGATACCAGCGGTACAGGAAACGTTGCCCGAGGCGACGGAATGGAGCGAATAGCGGCGATTCGACCATCTCCATCATGTTCGGGAAAGGCAGCCGCGAATCGAAGATCGGCAATTCCGGACCAGTCCGCTTGCCGGCGATGCGGTCCGCCATGCGGCGTCCGGCCTGCGCTGAATACATCACGCCGTTGCCGCCATAACCCAGTGCGTAATAAATCGTCTGCGCCGGATCGGGCTGGACGATGCGCGGCATCATGTCGTGGCTGACGTCGACCCATCCCCACCAGGAATAATCGATCTGGATGCCTTCGAGCGCCGGGAACTTGCGGTGCAAGTCACGGATGAGAAAACTTTCGTATTTCTTCTCCGGCGCATCGGTACCGGTGATGGCACTGCGGCTGCCGATCTGCACGCGCCCGTCCGGCATCAGCCGGTAGTAGTGGCGCAGGATGCGGGTATCGGTGAGGACTTGCGTGGTGCGAAAGTTGCACGCCGCGATCTCGGCCGGGGTCAGCGGCCGCGTCACGATCGAATTCGACAGAATCGGCATCAGGCGGTTTTTCAGCTGCGGATGCAGGCCTTGCGAGGTATAGCCCCCGGTGGCGACCGCGACCGAGCGTGCGCGCACGACGCCACCCGGTGTGCGCAGGTAATGGATGCCGTTGCGCGTTTCCCACCCCTGTACCGGACTGGATGGATGCACCTTGACACCGAGCGCGCGCGCCTTTTTCAGGTAGCCGAACGCCAGCTTGCCCGCATGGATGCCGATACCTTCCGGCTCATGCATCGCGCCGGCAGCTTCCTTGTCGTCCACGTATTCGCGCTTGACCGTTTCAGCGTCGAAGATGCGCGCGTTGTACTTGAACACCTCGCGCAGAATCTTCGCTTCCTTTTCGAGCACCGGCATGACTTCCGGACGGTGAGCGATATACAGGTGTCCGCCGGGTTGCGGATCGCAGGCGATGTCTCTGGTGATTTCCTTGAAGGTTTCCATGCCTTCGCAGACTTCGGCATGCAATTTGAGGGCAACATCCAGGCCGTAGCGGGTGATCCACTGCGAACGCTTGAGGCGGCCCGAGGCGCATTGCGCCTGTCCGCCGTTGCGCGTGCTGCAGCCCCAGCTGACGCGATTGGCTTCCAGCACGGTGGCCTTGATGCCATGTTCCTGCGCAAGGAAGATGGCGCAGGTCAAACCGGTGAATCCCGAGCCGATGATCGCGACATCGACATCGATGTCATGCACGATGGGGCCGTCGTCCGCAGGCGGCTCGCCGGCGGTGCCGATCCAGTAGGTCGGCGCATAATCCCTGCCTTGGCCCGGCGTATCCGACACCAGGGGATCGTAGGCCGGATCGTAGGGCTTCGACGGCGCGGTGGTGCGGTCTTCAGTCGCCAGCAGCTTGGCGGCGGTGGTAGTCATGTTGGTCTCCTATGGCAGTCGCGCTATGAATGCCGCTCAGTTGCTGCCTGTTGCGACCGGCGGACGATCCTTGCGGAACGCATTCTTTACCGCGATCTTGCCGTCGCGGAAAGTGAATACATCGACCATACGCGCTTCGATGCGGGTGCCGTCGGCCTTGGTGCCGCTGAAGGTGGATTCGGACACGCCGTTGTCGCCGCTGATGAAATGCCGGGGATCGCGCCACGCTGCATCGGCAAAGGTTTGCCACGCCAGCTGGAATCCGGCGCGCACCTGGTCGCGGCCGATGTAGCTCTTGCCGAGTACATCAGGACCAGCGACGGCGTGGAATTCGCAGTCGTCCGCCATGAAAGTCATGAGCGCGTCGATGTCATGGCGATTCCAAGCGTCGCTGAAGGCTTGAAGAAATTCCACGCTTACGGCGTTGGTTATAGTGGCTGGCTGAGTCATTGTCTTAATCTCCAAAACTACTTTTGATACAAATCGTTCCGATTTTTGATATTTAATGAACATTAAGCCGACCCTGCATCGATGTCAATACGTTTTTTCATAAATCGGTACTTCATGTACTTTTTTCCGATATGCAGCGTAATGAGCACGGTGGCGGCTTTATTAATGGCGCTGGCGCGGCAGCCCGCTTCTTTAATTGAATCGAGGCTGCCGGCGTTTTTACGTTGTGGTATCAGACGTAATCCTTGTACTTGTCGAGCAGGCGCACCGGCTTGGACAAGGCATCGCGCCGGAACGGATCGCCCAGTTCGCGCGTGCACATGATTTCCACGATGGTCGTCTTGCCATGGTTCATCTGCAAGTCGATCGCCTTCTGCAGCGCCGGCCCCACCTCTTCCAGCCGCTCCACCCGGATTCCCTCCGCCCCCATCGCCCGCCCGATTTCCGCAAAGCTCTGGTTGTCCAGCTCGCCCGCCACGAAGCGCCGGTTGTAGAAATCCACCTGGTTCTTCTTTTCCGCCCCCCATTGCCGGTTGTGGAACACCACCGCCGTCACCGGGATGTTGTGCCGCACGCAGGTCATCGTCTCCATCAGGCTCATGCCCCAGGCGCCATCGCCCGCATAGGCAATCGCCGGCCGGTGCGGCGCCGCCACCTTGGCGCCAATGATGGTCGGGAAGGCATAGCCGCAATTGCCAAAGCTCATCGCCGCAAAGAAGCTGCGCGGCTTGTCAAAGCGCAGGTAACTGTTGGCCACCGAATTGATGTTGCCGATATCGGTCGAGACCATCACATCGGCCGGCATCGCCTTTTCCAGTTCCCGCAACACCTGGCGCGGATGCAGGTAATTGCCCGGCTCTTGCTCTTGTTCGGCGATCATGTCCAGGCTGAACGCATCGGTTTCATGGGTCCAGTTATCCAGTTCCTGTTCCCAGGCCTGCTTTTCTGCGGCAATCTCGGCTGCCCGCGCAGCGCGGTTGCCGTCGCACACCAACGTCTTGCCCGCCAGCCGCTGCGTCAGCGCCAGCGCCGCCGCCTTCGCATCGCCGCAAATCCCCACCGAAATCTTTTTCACCAGGCCCAGCATCTTGTGGTCGGCATCGATCTGGATGATCTTCGCCGTCTTCGGCCAGTAATCCATCCCGTGCTGCGGCAAGGTGCCGAACGGGCCCAGGCGCGAGCCCAGCGCCAGCACCACGTCGGCGCGCGCAATCAGTTTCATCGCCGCCTTCGAACCCTGGTAACCGAGCGGACCGCACCACAGCGGATGGCTGGCCGGGAACGAGTCATTGTGCAAATAACTGTTGACCACCGGCGCGCCCAGCCGCTCGGCCAACGCCTTGCACTCTTCCACCGCATCAGCCATCACCACCCCGCCGCCGGAAATGATCACCGGGAACTTGGCCTGCGCCAGCAACTCGGCGGCTTCATGGAGACTGTGCTCGCCGCCGGGGCCGCGGTCGAGCCGGCTCGGCTGCGGAATCTCGGCCTTGATCTCGCCATAGAAATAGTCGCGCGGGATGTTGAGCTGGGTCGGTCCCATTTCCGACATCGCCCGGTCAAAGCAGCGCCCGGTGTATTCCGCCATGCGCGCCGGATGCGTCACATGGCCCTGGTACTTGGTGAATTCCTCGAACATGGGCAATTGATTGGCTTCCTGGAAACCGCCCAGGCCCATGGTCATGGTGCCGGTTTCGGGGGTGACGATCACCACCGGGCTGTGCGCCCAGTACGCCGCGGCAATGGCGGTCACGCAATTGCTGATGCCCGGGCCGTTCTGGCCGATCACCACGCCGTGCCGGCCCGACACGCGCGAATAGCCGTCGGCCATGTGGCCGGCGCCCTGTTCATGCACCACCGGGATCAGGCGGATGCCGGCCGGGGCAAAGATATCCATCGCATCCATGAAGGCCGAGCCCATGATGCCGAAAATGTCGGTGACGCCGTTGGCGGCCATGGTTTCGACGAAGGCTTCGGACGGGGTCATCGGTTGCGGGCCGGTGGGGGTGGTAGTGGCCGCAGCCAGCGGGAGGGAAGAAGGGGCTTGGTCGGGCATGGCAGTCTCCTGTGCGTTAAATTCATGAAATCGGTACATAACGTTCCGATAAACGATACGCAACAGAATTTACGGCCGCAAAAAAGAAATGTCAAACTATTTCTCGAAAAACGGTACAATTTTCACTTGAAAATGAAATTCACCCCTAAAGAGGTCACCATGGACATGATTTCTGTACCCAAATCCGAACCTGAGAAGATTGAAGGCGACACGCCGACGATGCGCCTGTTTTCCTTACTGGAAGTAATCGCCGAGAGAGATCAGCCCTTTACCCTGCAGCAACTGGTGGAAGAAACCGGATTGCCGAAACCGACGCTGCACCGCATGCTGCAGCAATTGGAAAATGTCGGTGTGCTCCAGCGCGAGAGCGACGGCCGTCACTACAGTACTGGTGTACGCCTGCGCCAGCTGGCGTCGAACATTCTGATCAATAACACTTTCCACGGCGCACGCCGCATCATCCTGCGCCAGTTGGTGGAAGAAGTCGGCGAAAGCTGCAACCTGACCGCATTTACCGGCAGCGAAGTGGTGTACCTGGACCGTGTCGAAACCGCCGCGCCGCTGCGCTTCTACCTGCATCCCGGCTCGCGCGTGCCGGCGCACTGCTCTTCCAGCGGCAAGCTGTTTCTGGCGCAGATGACGCCGTCGCAGCGTCGCCGCCTGCTCGCACACATGCCACTGACCCGCTACACCAATAAAACCGAAACCGATCCGGCCAAGCTGGAAAAGGAACTGGAAACCGTGCGCCGCAACGGCTATGCGCTGGACGACGAGGAATTCCTGCCTGGCCTGCTGTGCGTGGCGGTGCTGGTGCCCAACCCGGCGGGGCGCTCCAATCTTGCGGTCGCCATCCAGGCGCCGATCATGCGGCTTACGCACGACAAGGCATTGCATTTCCTGCCGGCCTTGCAGCGCGCCGCACAAGCGCTTGCCGCGGTCGAAGCCGAGACGACGCTCAATATGCATCACCATGCCGATACCGGCACCTGATCCAGTCACTTGAGGCGCGAGGCGCCAGGAGACCCGACGTGACAGAAATACTCCCTACTCCACCGACGCGCATGTTGTCGGTCCGCCAGCAGTTCGGCATCGATACCGACATGATGGTGCCGGCCTTCGAGGAACGCGACGAGCATGTGCCGGAAATCGACAGTGCATACCGCTTCAATCCGGATGTCACGCTGGCCATTCTGGCCGGTTTCACGCGCAATCGCCGCGTGATGGTGCAAGGTTTGCACGGCACCGGCAAGTCGACGCATATCGAACAGGTCGCTGCCCGTCTCAACTGGCCTTGCATGCGCGTCAATCTCGACGGTCATATCAGCCGCCTCGACCTGGTCGGCAAGGACACCATCGTCTTGCGCGATGAAAAGCAGGTGACCGAATTCCAGGAAGGCATCGTGCCCTGGGCGCTGCAACGCCCTGTCGCGCTGATTTTCGACGAATACGATGCCGGGCGACCCGACGTCATGTTCGTGATCCAGCGCATACTCGAGCGCGACGGCAAGTTCACCCTGCTCGACCAGAACCGCGTGATCCACCCGCATCCCTTCTTCCGCCTGTTCACGACCTCAAACACGATCGGGCTGGGTAATCTCAACGGGATGTACCACGGCACGCAGCTGCTCAACCATGCGCAGATCGACCGCTGGAATATCGTGGCAACGCTGAACTACCTGCCGGCCGACGAGGAGATTGCCATCGTGCAGGCGCGCGTGCCCGCGCTGGCCGGTGACGAGGGTCGCAAGCTGGTGGCATCGATGGTCGCCCTGGCCGACCTCACGCGCAAAGGATTTGCCGCCGGCGACCTGTCCTGCCTGATGTCGCCGCGCACGGTCATCACCTGGGCTGAAAACTGCGAGATTTTCGGTGACACCGCGCTGGCGTTCCGCTTGTCCTTCCTGAACAAATGCGATGAAAGCGAACGCAGCATCGTCGCGGAATACTATCAACGCTGCTTCGGTGCGGAACTGCTGGAATCCTTTCTCTGTGAATCGCGGGCGATGCCATGAGTCAGGCGCCGCGCTACACCCGCAGGCAGCAAAAGGCCGATGAGCTGTGCGCGGGCGTAGTCCGCGCCTTGAGCGGCGAGAAGGATGTGCAATATCGCGGCCGGCGCCTGCATCGCGGACAGCGTCCGCTGCCGGTGCACGCGCCGCATCTGCACCCCGATCCGGAAAATGACGACTTCCCCTCGTTTCGCGGCACGGCCGACAGCATCGCGCTGCGCCTGCAATACAGCGATGCACGACTGCATGCGCAATCCCGTCCTTCCGAGCCGGTCGAACGCCTGATCGTGGAAATGCTGGAGCAACTGCGCGTGGAATCGCTCGCACCCGACAGCATGCCCGGCATCGGCGACAACCTGCGCCACCGCTTCATCGCATGGTCGCAAGCCTTTCATCTGTCGGGCGTCGCCGAGAGCGAGATCGGCATCCTGCTCTATACGGTATTTCAGATCTGCTGGTCGCGCCTGCATGCCCGGCCGGTGCCGGAACATGCGGAAGACTTCATCGAGGCGACCCGTGCGGCCATCGTGCCGGTGCTCGGCGACCATCTCGCCGGCCTGCGCCGGTATCGCACCGACCAGGCGACATACCTGCGCCATGCCTGCGCCATCGCCTCCATCGTGGGCAGCATGATCCGCGCAAGCGGATCGCTGGAGGGCGAGGCGCGCGAGGATGAGCCGGACAAGAGCCGCACGGCGATCTTCCGTCTGCTCTTGAACTTCGACAGCGAGGATGCCGGCACGACCGCATCAGCGCCGCTCGGACAAAGCAAGGTGTTCCTGGATTCGGAACATGGTTACACCGTGTTCAGCAGGCAGTACGACCGGCAAGAGTTTGCACGCTCGCTGGTGCGCCGCGAACTGCTGGAGGAATACCGCGACCGGCTCGACCGCAAAATCGCCGAACATGGCATCAACCGCGCGCGCCTGGTGCGCGAGCTGAAGACGCTGCTGGCAACACCGCAGCGCGATGGCTGGGCATTCGGCGAAGAAGAAGGCTACCTCGATGGAAGGCGACTGACACAGCTGGTCAGTTCGCCGGCCGAACGTCGGCTGTTCCGCAAGGAACCGCACAAGCCGCATACCGACTGCCTGGTGAGCTTCCTGGTCGATTGCTCCGGCTCGATGAAGGCGCACGCGGAGCCCGTCACGATCATGATCGACGTGCTGGTGCGTGCGCTGGAACAGGCGGGTGTGACCACCGAAGTGCTCGGCTTCACCACCGGCGCCTGGAACGGCGGACGGGCGCAGCGCGACTGGGCGCGCGCCAGGTCCCCGAAAAACCCCGGGCGGCTCAACGAACTGTTCCATATGGTCTTCAAGGACGCCGACCATCCATGGCGCCGCGCCCGGCCGGACATTGCGGCCTTGCTGAAAGCGGACCTGTATCGCGAAGGTGTTGACGGCGAGGCGGTCGAGTGGGCATGCAGGCGCATGCAGAACCGGTCCGAAAAAAGGCGTATCTTGGTCGTCATTTCCGACGGCTGTCCGATGGATACCGCGACTACGCTTGCCAATGACGAGTTCTATCTGGCCAACCACCTGAAGGAAGTGGTGGCGCGGCATGAACTGCGCGGCGACGTGGAAATCTGCGGCCTGGGTGTCGGCCTCGATCTCAGCACGTACTACAGCCGCAGCCTGGCCACCGAACTGCCGCAGTCGCTCAATAACGAACTGTTTTCCAACATCGCGCAATTGATTGGCGGACGCCGCCGGCATTGATACTGGTGCGCGTCATTCCACAAGGAAGAACGCATTCCCCCTTGCGCCCGGCACAGGGATAGCGCGCTCGCGGCATCTTGGCAATGCCTCGAGATGAAAGCACTCCAGCCTTCCCGGTCATCCCCGCGTAGGCGCTAACCTATGCCCACATCTTTGCAAGTTTCCAGCCCTGCACGATGCTGTCGAAGCGCTGTAATCCGTGCAACATAGTGACAGGGCCGGGTTTGGCTTCGCTGGCATATCCCATCCAGCCACCCAGGCGTGCAATTGTCCAGGCCGCCCAGGCCATACCATGACGTGGATACGGGTTCTTCTGCTTGTCCGTCTTGCCTTCAAGCTTGCCTTGCAACTGCTCCAGCACCGTGATCTCGTCGCCGTCAAACGCATCGCTGGCGCGTTGCTGTGACTGGCCGTCCCGTGCGTTGACCAACTGCAGTGTGCGAGCGGCTACCAGCACGGCCATGCTGGCCAGCTTGAGCAGGGCGCCGGCATCTTCCAGCTGGCTGGCCTCCAGGCCAAGCCCCTGCCGCTTCAACGTGCGAAACAGCTGTTCGATTTGCCAGCGCTGCCGGTACCAGTCCACCAACCGCAGTGCGTCTTGTACGTCGGCGACCGCATGCGTACTCAGCAACCGCCAGTGCACCGGCTGCTCGCCTGGCACCACCGTATGCGTCAATTCCAGCACGTCCACTACCGACAGCTCGATGCTTGGCTGCCGGGCCCGACAGTGCTGGGGCCGGGTAATGCGTACCTGCCCAAAGCGCACTTCCATGTGGGCACAATGGGCCGTGCGTGCAGCAGAACGCGCGCCATCGGTGCTTTTGTATGGACGGCCGGCTGCGCGCGCGGGCACCTCCAATGCGAAACAGGCCACTGCCGACTGGGCAGCGAGCCATCTGCACAAGCTCCCACCCTCGGCCAGCTTGCGGTCAAAGTGCGACCGGGTGAGCAGGTGGGTGTGGCCATTCGGGATGCGGTCCCATTGCTCATAGAGGTCGCTCTCACGGTCGGCAATCACGGTCACCTCGGCGGCCTGCTCCAGACATTGCTTGGCAGCTTGTGCCGCCTGCAGCCAGCGGTACGATTCCTTCTCTTCGATGGGCAGAAGGTCATAATTGCGGGCCGCTGTCTTGGTGCGTACCCATGCCTGTTGGTGCGCGATGCCCAGACAGTCCCGACGGTCGGCATCGATTGCCAGCACCGGATGGATGAACAGCCCCGCTCCCTTGCTGTTGCTGATCTTACCCAAGCCTTCGGTACGCCGCCCGTGGCCTGTGTAATCGAGTTCGCTGGTGTCCTGAATGGCCAGCACATGCCGGCCGGCTGCGGCAGCAGCAGTCCTGCTGCTGCCATGGCGGATGATTTCCTGAGGTGTCACGTCGGGATGCTCCAGCAAGCGGTCGAATCGCTTCTGCGTGGCACGGTCGTCGGCCAAATGGCGAATGCAGACCGTGCCCCGTTCCAGCATTCGACCGTAAAGCAGCTTGCCGGTTTTGCAAAGACGCTTGTCGCCGAATTCCCCGATGCAATACTCATCGCCCAGCATCTGTGTTTCATCCATGGTTGCCTCCTGCGCTCGGTCGATTCACCATCGACTTCAGAATAGCCGTTGGAAAAGTTGCAAAGATATGGGCACAGGTTAGCGCCTGCGCGAGGACGACGCGTGAGGTTAATGAAGTTCTAATGCATCGACCCGCATGCAATCACCTCACTCCGATAACCAAAGCACGACGAACCACTAGCGCGATTGCGGCAAGGGCGCGCGACGCAGTTGTGCGACATTATCCGCATCTCCCCGGCCGATCAGGAGTGCAGCGATCGCCGATACCACGCCCGCAAATATCACATAGCCAACGATATGCCATGGCTCGCCGCCGCCGGTCTTCAGCAGGTAGGTCGCGATGATCGGCGTCAGGCCGCTGGCGAAGATCCCCGAAAACTGATAAACGAACGAAATGCCGGTGTAACGCACTTTGGCATCGAACAGATCGCAAAACAGCGCCGCCTCCGGGCCGTAGACCGACGAATACAGGATGCCGAACGGAATCACGATCGAGAGCCACAGCACCAGCACGTTATCGGCATTGTTCAACATCAGCCAGAATGCCGGCAGCGATGAAAAACCGGTAATCAGCGCACCCCAGAAAAATACCTTGGTACGTCCGACCTGGTCGGACAGGCGTCCGAAGATAGGGATGAAGAAGCACATGACGATCGCCGCCGCCATCACGCCGATCAATGCCTGTGTCCGGTCGATCTTGATCGTGGTCGTCAGATAGGTAATCGAAAACACGCCGAAGATGTTGAAGAACACGCCGTCGATATACCGTGCGGCCATCCCCTTCAACACGTTGCCCGGATAACGCTTGATCATGTCGAAAAACGGGATCTGCGTTTCTGCGTTGTGCTCTTTCACGGCACGGAACTCCGGTGTTTCCATCACGTTCAGGCGAATCCACATGCCGATGAAGACCAGGGCTGCCGACATGATGAAAGCAATACGCCAGCCCCACGACAGGAATTGCGCATCGGTCAGGCTGTAAGACAGCAGCGCCACCACGCCGGATGCCAGGCACAAGCCGATCGCGAGGCCGATCTGCGGTAGGCTGGCGTAAAACCCGCGGTCCTTTTGCGGCGCGTATTCATAGGCCATCAACACCGCGCCGCCCCATTCTCCGCCAAGGCCGATACCCTGAAATACACGCATCACCAACAACAGGATCGGCGCCCAGATGCCAATCTGTTCATAGGTCGGCAACAGTCCAATCAGGAACGTGGACACCCCCATGATCATCAAGGTCATGACGAGCATGCTCTTGCGGCCTATCTTGTCGCCGAAATGGCCGAAGATGACGCCGCCGAGCGGGCGCGACAGGAAGCCGACGGCAAAGGTGCCATAGGCCAGCATGGTCGACACCACCGGATCGCCACCCGGAAAATACAACTTGTTGAAGACGATACCGGCAACGACGCCATACAGGAAGAAGTCGTACCATTCGATGGTCGCGCCGATGACGCTTGCCATCACGACGCGCCGTAGTTCTCTTACCTTGTTAGGCTGATTGGACATGTTGTCTCCTATCTGTTTTATTTAAATATATAAAAAACGCATCCTCACCGGTGCACCTAATACCAATCCGGCTCCGGCGCGGCACAGCCAAATCACTTGCTTGTGAACTCCTGTTTCTTCGAACGCCTATCGTTACGCAGTAGCGCCTTGATCGGCGCTCTTACTCCATATTCTTTGTGCTAATGCCGGCGCTCCTGTTGGTGATTCGCCGATATATTTTTTCAATGCATTTGAATATTTTGGAACCGTATGTTTCAATTAATAAGATGCCCGTGATCGCGATTCAATGAATATCTCGCCCAGCCCCGGAAAATGAAACAGAAAATGGATGAACCGTTTCAAAATCAAGAACCGTCCGACGCGCGGGCGGAAGATGCGCGCGGCTTGCGCGTGCTGCGTCTGATCGAGCATCTGGCCAGTGCCAGCCAGCCAATGACGCTGTCGCAACTGGCGTTCCGTATGCAGATTCCGAAGGCGACGATGATGCGCACGCTGGACAACCTGGAACGGCACGGCTACGTCCTGCGCACCCCGGTTGACCGCGGCTATATCCCCGGCGCCGCGGCAACCAGCCTGGCGGTGACGGCCTTGCGCAACAATGCGTTCATCCGCGCCTGCCGTGCGACGCTCGGCAAGCTGGTCGGTTTGACGGGAGAAACCTGCAACGTGACCATGCAGGAAGGCAATGTGGTGGTGTATGTCGATCGCGTCGAGACCGACGAACCGCTGCGTCTGCATTTATTGCCGGGAACGAGGGCGCCAATCCATTGCACCGCCAGCGGCAAGCTGTTTCTCTCACGCTTGACGCTGCTGGAACAGCGCAGACTGTTGTCGATGATGCCGCTAAAACGGCTGACGCCGAAAACCATCACGGATCCGGCGCTATTGGAGGCGGAACTGCACCGCATTGCAAAACGCGGCATCGGGATCGACGATCAGGAATTCGTACTCGGCATGGTCGCTATCGCCGTCCCCATTTGTGCCGCCGACGGCCGCATCCTGGCAGCGGTCGCCTGTCATGCGCCGGTCGCGCGCAAATCGGTGGACCAGTTGATGGATTACATACCCAAGCTCGAAGAAGCAGGACTGAAGCTGCGGCCAGTCCTGGCAACGTGAAGCGGAAACGGTGGGCGTCCGTCGGTTATGGCGGAGAAGCGAACCGGCGCTTCCCCTGCCGGCATCAGAAGCTCACTTCGACGCCCCGGTGGCCGTTGCCACATACTTCGCCAACGTGCCGATCTGCTCTTCACTTAATCCCTTGAACGCCGGCATCTGTCCGATCCCATTGCGCAAGGCTTTTTCCACGCGTGATGCATCGGGTCTGAGCTCATCCAGGTTGGGGCCGATAGCGCCCTGCGCCCCGGCATGGTCCAGCGCGTGACAGACTGCGCAAGCCGGGACCGCAGTCTGGTTAAACAGCTTCCTGCCCATGTCCATATTAGGCTCGGCTTGGATACTTGCTGCGGCGAGTGAAGCAAACACGGCAAGCACTGCACCTGCCTTGTTTCTGAAGTTATGCGGCATGGCTGTTCCTTTAAACGACATGAATGGTCAGCGCATGGTCGCGCCAGCTGGTGTTGTTGTAACCGGCTGCGTTTTCCATGCGTTCCTCCGGCTGACGATTGCCCTTGGCGTCGGTCGCGCGGCACGCCAGCGTGTGTGTCCCGGCGGACAGCTTCACCGGCAGCACGAACTGCCGCCATGCGTAACGGCCAAGGTCGGGCCCGACGAATTTCGCCGTCTGCCAGGTTTTGCCTCCGTCGATCGACACTTCCACGCCTTGCACCGCATGGATGCCGCCGAAGGCGACACCCTTGATCTGCACCAGGCCCCCCGGTACCGGACCGCTTTCCGGAGCGGGACTGTTGATCCAGGATTTGACGCTCATCTCCCATACCGACGGCTGGCTGGGGTCGCCCTTTTGTCCGGGCGGCGAGATGCGGTAGCCGGTGCGCTGTATCGCGGCGTCGGTCTGCTCGGCGGTAAAGGCAAGACGCCTGATGTACTTGATATTGTTCACGCCGGAATAGCCCGGCACGATCAGGCGCAACGGGCCGCCATGGGCCAGCGGAATGGGAACGCCGTTCATCTCCCAGGCCAGCAACGCGTCCGCCATGGCGCTCCTGGGTACCGAGCGCTCGACCATCACGCTCTTGGGATCGATGCCATCCGGCAGTTTCTCGCCGCCGGTGCTGGTCATGTAGACCGCGCCGTCAACCATGCCACCGAGTGCTTCCATCACCACGCGCACCGGCACGCCGCTCCATACCACGCAGCCGGCGGCACCGACCTGCCACGCCGTGCCGCTGGGCTTGCTGGGGAAATAGCCACGGCCATTGCCGGAACACTGGAGCACCGTTGCCATCGTCTCCAGTCCCAAGGTCTTGAGTTCCTTCACGGTCAGCGTGCGCGGGTGCTTTACGCCTTCCACGGAAATTTCCCATCCGTCACGGTCGGCAACGATGCTCGCGTCAGGCGCGGGCAGATTGTTGCGGATATAGAGTTGTTCGGACGGCGTGATGATGCTGGTGCCGAATGCGCTGCGCCGGGTTTCCAGCGTGCTGCCGGTGTGGACAATCATGGCATTCGGATCCTTCCACGCGACGTAGGGCGGCAAGGGCTTGCCCGGCGCGGCTGGCGTGGCTGGCGCATTGCCGGTCCCGGCGGCCTTGGCCAATCCAGTCATGCTGGCCGCGATCACCGTCGCGCCTCCGGCCATCAGGCGGCGGCGTGCGGGATTGATGACGGAGCCCGAAGGAATCGATGCGGTTTTTTCTGACATTCTTGTCTCCTTGTAGCGAGTGGTATGCGGCCTGCCGATTCGTTGTACGGACAGCAACCTGCAGGCATGAAAGGCCGGCGGCCTGATTGACATGCAATGGGCGGCCCCTAAGCCGCCCGTGCAAGAAATTGCTATGCGATAGAAGTCTGCGCCTGAACGGCCGTGACCGCGATGACATAAAACACATCGTCGGCGCTGCAGCCGCGCGAAAGGTCGTTGGCCGGTTTCTTCAATCCCTGCAGCAGCGGTCCGATGGCGACTGCGCCACCCACGCGTTCGGCCAGCTTGTAGCCGATATTGCCCGCATCCAGATTGGGGAAGACCAGCACGTTGGCCCGGCCCTTGACTGCGGAGTCCTTGACTTTCCGGTCGGCGATTTCGGCCACGATGGCGGCGTCAAGCTGGACGTCGCCATCGATGGCCAGTTCGGGCCGCAACTGCTTCACGCGCCGCGCCGCTTCGCTTACCTTGTCGACCAGCGCATGGTGCGCGCTGCCGCTGGTGGAAAAGGACAGCATGGCGACGCGCGGCTCTTCCATCAGCAAACTGCGCGCACTGTCGGCGGCGGCCATGGCGATCTCGGACAGTTCTTCCGCATTAGGGTCAACCACCAGACCGCAGTCGGAAAAGATCAAGCCGCCCTTGAGCGTGTGGAATGGCTCGCACAACATCATCAGGAAGAAACTGGACACCAGCTTGAACGACGGCTTTACACCGAGGATCTGGATCGCATTGCGCACCACGTCCGCCGTGGTATGCACCGCGCCGGCCACCGAACCGTCCGCATGGCCGCAATGTACCATCAGGTTCGCATAGCACAGCGGATCGCGCACTTTGTCACGGGCCTGCTCCAGCGTCATGCCCTTGGCCTGGCGCAGCCGGAAGAGTTCTTGCGCGTACTCTTCCGCATGTGGCGAGTCGGCCGGATCGATCAGCGCCATACCGGCCAGGTCGATTCCTTTTTCTTTCGCGGTTGCCTCGGCCAGCGTGCGGGCGCCAACGACTGCGATATGCGCACAGCCTTCGCGGCTGGCGCGTGCGGCAGCTTGCAGCACACGTTCATCGCCGCCCTCGCACAGCACGATGCGCTTCGGGTTCGTGCGTGCGGTATCAATGATTCTATGAAGCGCCTTCATTCATCCCTCACTCTTGATCTGCGCTGAATATGGCTTGGCTGTTAAAAAAGATTGCCGAAGCTAATCGAAACATCAGTAACTTTCACTTCGGCAATCAAACCCCTAAACAGTAGGGGGCAGGAAGCTCTTGCAATACGGCGTTTTTTCCGTCGCGTTTTTACGTTGTGATATCAGACGTAATCCTTGTACTTGTCGAGCAGGCGCACCGGCTTGGACAAGGCATCGCGCCGGAACGGATCGCCCAGTTCGCGCGTGCACATGATTTCCACGATGGTCGTCTTGCCATGGTTCATCTGCAAGTCGATCGCCTTCTTCAGCGCCGGCCCCACCTCTTCCAGCCGCTCCACCCGGATCCCTTCGGCCCCCATCGCCCGCCCGATTTCCGCAAAGCTCTGGTTGTCCAGTTCCCCCGCCACGAAGCGCCGGTTGTAGAAATCCACCTGGTTCTTCTTTTCCGCCCCCCATTGCCGGTTGTGGAACACCACCGCCGTCACCGGGATGTTGTGCCGCACGCAGGTCATCGTCTCCATCAGGCTCATGCCCCAGGCGCCATCGCCCGCATAGGCAATCGCCGGCCGGTGCGGCGCCGCCACCTTGGCGCCAATGATGGTCGGGAAGGCATAGCCGCAATTGCCAAAGCTCATCGCCGCAAAGAAGCTGCGCGGCTTGTCAAAGCGCAGGTAACTGTTGGCCACCGAATTGATGTTGCCGATATCGGTCGACACCATCACATCGGCCGGCATCGCCTTTTCCAGTTCCCGCAATACCTGGCGCGGATGCAGGTAATTGCCTGGCTCTTGCTCTTGTTCGGCGATCATGTCCAGGCTGAACGCATCGGTTTCATGGGTCCAGTTATCCAGTTCCTGTTCCCAGGCCTGCTTTTCGTCGGCAATCTCGGCTGCCCGCGCACCACGGTTGCCGTCGCACACCAGCGTCTTGCCCGCCAGCCGCTGCGTCAGCGCCAGCGCCGCCGCCTTCGCATCGCCGCAAATCCCCACCGAAATCTTTTTCACCAGGCCCAGCATCTTGTGGTCGGCATCGATCTGGATGATCTTTGCCGTCTTCGGCCAGTAATCCATCCCATGCTGCGGCAAGGTGCCAAACGGCCCCAGGCGCGAGCCCAGCGCCAGCACCACGTCGGCGCGCGCAATCAGTTTCATCGCCGCCTTCGAACCCTGATAACCGAGCGGACCGCACCACAGCGGATGGCTGGCCGGGAACGAGTCATTGTGCAAATAACTGCTGACCACCGGCGCGCCCAGCCGCTCGGCCAGCGCCTTGCATTCTTCCACCGCGTCGGCCATCACCACCCCGCCGCCGGAAATGATCACCGGGAACTTGGCCTGCGCCAGCAATTCGGCGGCTTCATGGAGACTGTGCTCGCCGCCGGGGCCGCGGTCGAGCCGGCTCGGCTGCGGAATCTCGGCCTTGATCTCGCCATAGAAATAGTCGCGCGGGATGTTGAGCTGGGTCGGGCCCATTTCCGACATCGCCCGGTCAAAGCAGCGCCCGGTGTATTCCGCCATGCGCGCCGGATGCGTCACATGGCCCTGGTACTTGGTGAATTCCTCGAACATGGGCAATTGATTGGCTTCCTGGAAACCGCCCAGGCCCATGGTCATGGTGCCGGTTTCGGGGGTGACGATCACCACCGGGCTGTGCGCCCAGTACGCCGCGGCAATGGCGGTCACGCAATTGCTGATGCCCGGGCCGTTCTGGCCGATCACCACGCCGTGCCGGCCCGACACGCGCGAATAGCCGTCGGCCATGTGGCCGGCGCCCTGTTCATGCACCACCGGGATCAGGCGGATGCCGGCCGGGGCAAAGATATCCATCGCATCCATGAAGGCCGAGCCCATGATGCCGAAAATGTCGGTGACGCCGTTGGCGGCCATGGTTTCGACGAAGGCTTCGGACGGGGTCATCGGTTGCGGGCCGGTGCTGGCGGGCGTGGCCGCAGCCAGCGGGAGGGAAGATGGGGCTTGGTCGGGCATGGCAGTCTCCTGTGCGTTAAATTCATGAAATCGGTACAGTACGTTCCGATAAACGATACGCAACAGAATTTACGGCCGCAAAAAAGAAATGTCAAACTATTTCTCGAAAAACGGTATTAATCGAATCAAATAATGGAATTCTGTGCCACTTTGCTTTTGTGAGCCTGCTTTTCCTTCTGCACGACTACCTGAACACCTTCAAAATTGTTCCTACAAAGTTGATACGGAATTAAGCCAATTAAAGGGATGTACAGCTGAATGCTAGGGATATGGACCGCCGCAACTGGTCTTACGTTATGAACAGGGATAGGCGAAAACGGAGAGAACACGCTGCTCCATAGCACGTGTTGGCACGATCGGCGCGGCACCGGCTAACGGCGGATCGCGATGGTGGCCGGCGTTGGCAGCACCACGGTAACTGTATCGGCTTTAACGCAGTTCGCGCGGCGTCGGGATGAACGGTAAATCGGTGGACAGCATGTCGATATGATTTACATAACGGGGTGAAGGCTGGGACGCGACCCAATAAGCCGCTTCCGCAATGTCGGCCAGACTCAGGGCGCGCCCTGCCCCGCTTCGAGCCCCATTTTCATTGGACGATAATGCCGATGGGATGCCGCTCCTTTTACGCACCGACGCCATACTGTTCCAGTTCTTCTTCGTGCGTGCGGATCGGCTGACACGTGCCTGCCGCCAGCTGCATCGCGTCCTCGATGATCATGTCCGCCGCCTTTTCGGCAATCATGATCGTCGGCGCATTGGTGTTTCCCGAAACGATTTCCGGCATGATGGACGCATCCACCACGCGCAGGCCCGCAATACCGTGTACACGCAGGCGATGATCGACCACCGCCATCTCGTCACTACCCATCTTGCAGGTACCGCTGGGATGGTAGATCGACTGGCTAAAGCGCCGCGCGGCCTCCAGCAATTGTTCGTCGCTCTGGTATTCGGAGCCCGGAACGAACTCGGAGGTGATATGCGCCGCCAGCGACGGTGCGGCGGCAATGCGCCTGGCCACGCGTATCGCATCGATCGCCACCGCACAATCGCGCGGGTCCAACAGATAGTTGGGATGGATGGCAGGATACTGGCGCGCATCGGCCGACCGGATCGCAATACGTCCACGGCTGTAGGGACGCAGCTGGCATACGGACGCGGTGAACGCCGAGAACGGGTGGGCACCTTCGCCAGGCTTGTCGGCACTCAGTGGCTGCATGTGGAATTGAATGTCCGGCCTGTCCACTGCGGAGTTGGATCGGGTGAAGACCGTCACCTGGCTTGCCGCCAGTGTCAACGGGCCGGAACGGCAGAACGCGTACTGCATGCCGATCCAGAGTTTGCCAAACAGGCTGTTTACCTCGTCGTTAAGCGTCTTCAGACGCGTCTTGAACACCAGACGGATCTGCAAGTGATCCTGCAGGTTTTGCCCCACACCCGGCAGATCATGAACAAGCGGCACACCCACTTCCTGTAGCAACGTGCGCGGCCCTACGCCCGAACATTGAAGGATCTGCGGCGAGCCGATCGCGCCAGCAGACAAGATGACTTCCTTGTTCGCCATCGCGCGCTGCGTCACGCCGGCCACGCAGTATTCCACACCGATCGCTCGCTTGCCTTCAAACAGGACGCGCATCGTCAACGCTTTGGTAACCGTGCGCAGATTCCTGCGCTTGCGCGCGGGACGCAGAAAGGCTTTCGCAGTGCTGCAGCGCAGGCCCTTGCTCGCGGTTTGCTGAAAATAAGCGACGCCTTCCTGCGCCGCGCCGTTGTAATCCTCGTTGTAGGGAATGCCGATTTCCTTCGCGGCTTGTATGAAGCAATCTGCGATGCGGCGACGCAGGCGCAAATCGGAAACCTTGAGCGGGCCGCCAACACCGTGATACTTGCTCTCGCCGCGCTCCTGGTCCTCGGACTTCTTAAAGTAGGGCAGCACGTCCTTGTAACTCCATCCAGGATTGCCAAGTGCGGCCCAACGATCGTAGTCTTCTCGTTGACCGCGTACATACAGCAAACCGTTCAGAGAACTCGAACCGCCGAGCACCTTGCCTCTTGGCCATTGCAGGGTACGTCCGGCAATGCCCTCGTCGGGCTCGGTGCGATAGCACCAATCGACCATAGGATTGTGCATGGTCTTGAAGTAGCCGACCGGAATATGAATCCAGGGGTTGGAATCCTTCCCTCCCGCCTCGAGCAGCAGCACGGTGGTAGCGGGGTTTTCCGAGAGACGATTTGCAAGCACGCAACCTGCCGAGCCTGCGCCGACCACGATGTAATCGAAATTGAGTGACATATTGTTCGGGTTCCTTATAGGGGACATAGAGCGGATTGCATATCGGTGTGAGGGTAGCGAAGCGGTCTGCCGCGTTTCCTGGGGATGAGTGCAAGGCGCCAAGCGGAGGCAGGGCGGCCCGCGTAAGGGTGATTCCCTGTCGAGCATTGGCAACGCCGCAATCGCCCCAGGCAACGCGGCAGAACCCATACACTGATACGCAATCCGCTCTAACGCTTCGATACCACCCGCGTACAGCAGGACGGACGGTGTGATCGCGTACGTAATTCGTACGTAATTAATAGGCCAGCCCGCGTCGTCCATCAATTAGAATTTCGGCATCGGCCGGAAAGTGGAACAGAATATGTCGAAAGCGTTTCAGAATGGCGTCGCGACCGACGCCGCATCGATGAACCAAGGCGATGACGCGCGCGCACTGCGCGTACTCCGCTTGATCGAGCATCTTGCGAATGCCACGCAGC
This sequence comes from Noviherbaspirillum saxi, assembly GCF_003591035.1. Lineage (NCBI taxonomy): Bacteria > Pseudomonadati > Pseudomonadota > Betaproteobacteria > Burkholderiales > Oxalobacteraceae > Noviherbaspirillum > Noviherbaspirillum saxi. Next base: position 884,933 of record NZ_QYUO01000002.1, on the reverse strand, counting down.
CACTGACACTTTCGCAGCTCTCGACGCGATTGGATGTGCCCAAGGCAACCATGATGCGTATGCTCGATCACCTGCAGCGGCACGGCTATGTCTTGCGCACGCCTTTCGAGGGCGGCGGTTATGTCCCCGGGACAGCGGCGACCCGGCTTGCGCTCTCGGCATTGCGCAACAATGCGCTGATCCGGGTTTCTCGGGCCACGCTCGGCAAGCTGGTCGCCGCGACGGGCGAGACCTGCAATCTGGTCGTGCCGGAGGGAAACAATGTCATTTATGTAGACCGTGTGGAAACCGAAGAGCCACTGCGCCTGCAACTGCCGCCAGGCACGCGTGCCCCCATGCATTGCACAGCCAGCGGCAAACTATTCCTCTCGCGCCTGTCGCTGTTCGAGCAACGCAGCCTATTGACTGCAATGCCGCTCAAGAAACTCACACCCAGGACCATCACGGATCCGGCATCGCTCGAGGCCGAACTAGCGCGTATCGCAAAGTGCGGCATTGGCTTCGACCATGAAGAATTCGTGCTCGGTATGGTTGCTGTCGCGGTGCCTATCCAGGCGTCCGATGGCAAGGTGGTAGCAGCGGTCGCCTGCCACGCTCCCGTGGCGCGCAAATCGATAGACGACCTGCTCGCCTATGTCGGCCTGCTCACCGACGCCGCGTCGGTGCTGCAGCCCCTTCTGGCAGGAGGCCAGATTGCCGAAGAAACGCCTCCCATTTCATCCGGCTGATTGCCGCAACAAGGGCCAGATCAGAGTCAGCCCGATGATTACCAGCGCCGCCGACGCAAGACGGCGCATCGCGGCATGATTCAACCGCGGCGGATAGCGTTTCGCGATGAAAGTCGCCACGGCGCCCACGGGCAGCGCTATCAGTGTCAGCAGCACGATCTCGGTGCTCAGTTGACCATGGCCGGCAACGAGCACGGTCCGGAGACTGGCACTGGTGGCAAACAGGAAAATCAGGCTGTAGCGGATTGCGGGCAAACCGAGCGGCTGACGGTAGAACTGGTATACCAGCGGCGGCCCCGCCATACCGAAGAGCCCAGCGAGCGCACCGCTGAAAACACCGGTGACAATGAAGGTCGCGCGCCCGGCTTCGCGGGCGGCATGCACAGGCTGGATGGCGACACTGATGCCGCCATAAATAATGGTCAGGCCAAGCAGGAACTTCAAGACCAGTGCCGACGCATTGTGCAGATAATCCAGCAGTAGCACGCCCACAACCAAGCCCGGCACCATTCCGCACAACACCATGCCGACGATGCGCCAGGCGACGGTACGCAATGCGCCCGGCAAGGCGACCGCACTATTGACCAGCGAGAGTAAGCTGTTGATGGTGGCAATCGTTGCAATCGGCATCAAACCCAGACCGCTCATCGCCCCTGTCATGATCATACCGAGGCCGAAACCGGTCACGGTCTGGAAGTAAGCCGAAAAGGCGACGATGGCCAGGAACTGCAACAATAGGTCGAGAGTCATTTATTCCATCCGCCAGGACCGGTACACCTGGCATATCGGCACACTTTCCGGTAAGCGAATGCCGCATTTAACCCAAGAGACGGCAACGCCACACATGCGCGCATTGCCTCCACCCTTCCCGTCTCGTTAAAGACAGTTATCCGTCAACGAAGCACGGCCCAAAACGGGATTCGTCCAATTCCACAATGTTCATTTGGAAACCAATGTAAGAAGTGTGGACATGGTATCCAGTTAGGATGATTATATATTTTTCGGTACATTATGTACCGTTTTTAATAATTTTATGATTTGCGCAAAAAGTTAGTGATGTCGAAATTTATGTAAACGAAACGGGGGCAAAGATTCGGTAAATTGCCGGGCATGACATCGAAACGCCCGGCACGACTGGATTACTGTCAATACCTGCTGGTGAGCCAGATCAATTACACCCTCACGAACTACGCGCCTTGCTGCTCGGCTACGCTGCAACCCACCTTTCGTTACTTTGAGCAAACGTGTGCAACCGCCGATCACTTTGATAAACATCAAATACCTGTGATGCTTCTTTCTCGCATAGTCAGCGACAACGGCAAGATCCTGCCATTTGCGCCGTGTAAGTGAGTTATGGTTAACCCGTATGGTCTGACATAGACCGCCGGGGCTGGAGGCCACGTCTGCATCCTGCTTTTCCAATCCATCGTGCTGAAATGTCGTTTTAATGCTGCCATGGAACATGACGATGACAAGACAGAACTACGCAGCACGGCGGTTCCATCTAAGAACCCTCCCGGCAATGAGCTGCCGGTGGGGACGCGGGTGGGTGAGTTTGAAATTGCCGGCCTCGTCGGAAAAGGCGGCTTCGGTATTGTCTACCTCGCCTACGACTGCTCGCTCGGGCGCCACGTGGCGCTGAAGGAGTATATGCCGTCCGGCATTGCTTCCCGAAGTGCGGGGCAGAATGTGACCGTCACATCACCGCGCTTTACCGACGTCTTCAACGCTGGCATGAAAAGCTTCATCAATGAAGCCCGACTGCTGGCGCGATTCGATTCGGCCGCACTGGTGAAAGTGCACCGCTTCTGGGAAGCCAACGGCACTGCGTACATGGCGATGCCATTTTACGAAGGCATCACGCTCAAGCAGGCTTACCAAGAGCGCAAGCTTGTGCCGGACGAGCAATGGATCAGGACCTTGCTGGCCGATCTGCTGGACGCGGTCGAAACGATTCACGGGGCGCATTGCCTGCATCGCGATATCGCGCCCGACAATATCCTGCTCCGCACGGGCGGCCGTCCCCTGTTGCTCGACTTCGGCGCTGCGCGGCACGTCATTGGCGACATGACGCATGATCTAACAGCAATCGTGAAACCTGGCTTCGCGCCGATAGAACAGTACGCAGATATTCCAGGCCTCAAGCAAGGACCTTGGACTGATATCTATGCGCTGGGCGCCGTGATCTATTATCTGATTATCGGCAAGGCGCCGCCTGCGGCGGTAGCCCGTTCCGTCAATGATGAGATGCTGCCCGCCCGCAAAGTCGGCAAAGGCAGGTACAGCGAATCGTTTCTGATGATTGTTGATCGTGCGCTCACTGTGCGGCCAGAGCAGCGTATCCAGTCGGTTCAGGCGTGGCGACAGGCGCTTGCCGGTGAAGACGAAACGCGCCTGCTGTCCCCTCAGATGTCGGCGCAGCGCGCTGCGCAGCCTGTGGAAGTAATACCCGAGGCAGTCCCTTCAATCCGCAATTCGACGCCCCTCCCCGACGCGGCAGATGTGTCTTCGGACGCCACTGTAGGTCTAATACATCCCACACCGCCGCAATCGGAAGCCTCACGCCCCACGGCGGGAACCAGGCGCCGCCGCTGGCAATATGCACTGGCTGCACTGGCGTTAATCGCTGGTATCGCGGCTGCCCCAGTGCTGTGGTATTGGGGCTCCAGTCAGTGGGAGCGCTCAAGGCCGCACACGGAATTGACGGAATCGGTAACGTCCGGTGACTTGGACAAGCTCAAGAGGGTGATTGCGGCTGGGGCAGACGTGAATGCGCGTGGCCGTGCCGGCCTGACCGCCTTGCAGTGGGCCGCACGGAATGGTCGCCCTGATGCCGTCAACGAACTGATCGCCGCCGGGGCAAATGTGCATGTGGAGGCACGCGGCGATCCCTTCTACGGTAAGACTGCCTTGGGTTTCGCAGCGTTTTATAGTGGAAATGTCGAAGTTATCAAGGCGTTAATCGCTGCAGGAGCGGTCGTTGACCATCGAGACGAAGGCGGCAATACCCCCTTAATGAGCGCGGCGGTCCAGGGGTATATTCTTGCGGTGGAGGCATTAATCGCTGCAGGGGCGGACGTCAATCGTAGGAGCAATGCTGGTTTAACTCCCCTACGCTATGCGACCGGATATTCTGACAATCCTCGGCATCCTGACGTAGTCTCGATCCTCAAGACTGCGGGAGCACAGGATTGATTCTTCCACCGAAATGCGATGCGCGATCGCCAAGCTTGAAGATTCTGTTCCAGTCGACCACCTGCTGCAGTCCATCCGTCTGCTCGCTCACGCTTGACAGGGGCTGGCTAAGTGGCGTCTGCTTTTGGGAAAGTCTAAGGCCGCTAAGGGTCGTTATGCAAAGCTTTGCAGTAGCTACCTCTGTGAAAACCACTTCGACAAGCCGGACCAATGACACGACAGGCGCAGGCGACCCTGACGGACTTGACGTTTTTCTCAAATTGCATGCGGCTGCGAATTATGATTTTGAGACCCTGTTCCGTGATTATGCCGATTCGTTCCGTTGAAATGCATCGATTCCGGTAAATGATGGCAAGATCTTTCCCCGCTCTCGCCGTGCTAGCTGAATTGATCGGCTGGGGTTCTGGAAAGATCCAGTCTGGTAGGGTGGGCACAAAGTGCCCACGCGGACATCGCTCAAGTCCTATCTACCCTTCTCAACATGAACTGCGTGGGCACGGGGTGCCCACCCTACGGGGCTTGTTATTTGAGCCACGCCTCCCGGGTTCCATCCTCGTATAATCGCGCTGCACACGCACGACTCGCCATCGCCATCAGGCCGGTCGGCGCTTATCGACACAGGAATCTATTTTGGATGCAGACATCAAGCCGCATGAGCGCATCAACCGTTCATGCAGGCGCTTATACGCGCGTACCGCGGGCTATTTCAAAGCGGCTCTCAACCCAGTCCTCCCCTGGCGCACCAGAGTTGCATCTTCGATAAAAGCAATGGCAGCCACCGGCGCGGCCGGCTTCGCTCTGCTGCTTGCCTATGCGATCATCCTCATCCCCTTCACGCCCAGCATTTCCGACATCCGCAAGGCCAAGGCGGAGACGCCGAGCATACTGATGTCCGCCGATGGCAAGCAGCTCGCGGTATTCAAGCGCGTGAACCGCCAGTGGGTCGAGCTGGACCAGATCTCGCCGCACGTGATTGATGCATTGATTGCAACGGAAGACCACCGCTTCTATGAACATCACGGCGTTGATCTTCGACGCACCGCCGCCGGCATCCTGCGCACCTTGCAGGGCGATCCCGAAGGCGGCTCCACGTTGACCCAGCAGCTTGCACGCAACCTGTACCCGGAAGAGATCGGACGCAAGCGCAACATCACGCGCAAGCTCAAGGAGTTGATCACCGCGTTGAAGATCGAATACGCGTACTCGAAAAAAGAAATCCTGCTTACGTATCTGAATACGATGCCTTTCCTGTACAACGCGTTCGGCATCGAAATGGGCGCGCGTACCTACTTCGACAAATCGGCAGAAAAGTTGACGGTACTGGAAAGCGCCACCCTTATCGGCATGTTGAAGGGCACCAGCTATTACAACCCGGTGCTTAGTCCCGAGCGCGCGGCAAAGCGCCGTAACGTCGTGCTGTCGCAGATGGTCAAGCGCGGCGCGTTGAGCAAGGCGAGTTTCGAGTCGTACAAGAACCGTCCGCTGCGCCTCGAATTCGAGCGCCAGCCAGAACCGGTCGGCTCCGCACCGCATCTTGCCGAACACATCCGCAAATGGCTGGTCGATTGGGCCGACCGCAACGACTACAACCTGTATTCCGATGGACTGGTGATTTACAGCACGATAGATTCACGCATGCAGGCCTACGCGGACCAATCTGTGGCGCGTCGCATGGATGCGTTGCAGGCAGTGTCCGATGCCGAATGGGGCGTCGCTTCCCAGCGCCTGAATTCCAGCAATCCGTTTGCGTATATCGGTATGCGGCGACAGGGGCAGCCCTTCGGCCATTTCTGGAAGGCGCGCAGCGGCGCGGTCGACGCATTCGTGCGCGAATCGACGGCCTACCGCAAGGCGGTTGAATCCGGAACCGCGCCCGAGACCGCGTTGGCGGAACTCAAACGCAATGCAGCCTTCATGATTAGGCTGCGCGCGGAAAAGATGCGGCTGGAAAGCGGCTTCGTCGCGATGGACCCCGCGAACGGTCATGTCAAGGCTTGGGTCGGTAGCCGCGACTTCGCGATCGACCAGTTCGACCATGTTACGCAAGCCCGGCGCCAGCCGGGTTCCACCTTCAAGCCCTTCGTCTATGGTGCCGCGCTGGAACAGGGAATGCCGCCCGACCGGCGTTTCACCGACGCGGCGGTCGAGATCCCGATGAGCGACGGCACCGTGTGGCGTCCGACCGATGCCTCCGCGCCTAGCGGCCGGCCGATGACCGCGCGCGATGGCCTGATCTATTCGAAAAACACGATTACCGCACAGGTGATGCAGGAAGTCGGCCCGAAAAAAACGGCCGGCTTTGCGCGCAAGCTCGGCGTCAATCAAAGCAAGCTCGATCCGGTTCCCGCACTCGCGCTTGGCACCAGCCCGGTGACGCTGTTGGAAATGGTGTCGGCGTACAGCACCATCGCCAGCGGCGGCGCATACCGCAAGCCTATCTTGGTCAGTCGCATCGACGACAAGGACGGCACGGTGCTGGAATCGTTTTCCGGCGACAGCACGCGCGCGCTGTCAGACAAAATCGCGCATGACTTGACTGACATGATGCGCGGCGTCGTCAACCAGGGCACCGGGCGCGCGATCAGATCGCAGTTCGGAATACACGCGGATGTGGCCGGCAAAACCGGCACCACGCAGAACAACACCGATGGCTGGTTCATCCTGATGCATCCGCGGCTGGTCGCCGGTTCGTGGGTCGGCTTCAACGATGCACGCGTCACGATGCGCAGCGATTATTGGGGACAAGGCGCGCGCACCGCCTTGCCGGTCGTCGGCGACTTTTACCGGAAAACGCTGCATGCGCGTCTCATCGAATCCGGCGCGCGTTTCCCGAAACCGAAGGATTCGTTCTTTGAATCCATGCTGGACAAGGTAGTTGAGCTACTGGGCTGGGAAAAAGACGAGCCTCCGGCGCCGCCCGCTCGTCCGCGATCTGTGGCGCCAGCGCAGCCGCAAACGCCGGACGACGTACCGGATGAGCCATTCAATGAGATGGAGCGGATACTGAATCAGGCGCGTGAAGCTGCACAGAGCGACGAAGACGCGCGCAGACTTGTGGAAACCGTGCTGGAAAATCAGTTAAGGGCGATGGAGGAAGGCCGCGAGGAATTTGAAGGAAATACCGGCGAAAATTAAGTATTCACCCAGGGGGAGGCAGGGAAATGTTTATTTAATAAATATGCCACTCAACTCATGCCGCCCCATGACAGCTCGCCGACCAAGTCCCGGTGAGTTAGGTACAGCCGCAAATCCAATTCGAACTGGTGATAATTCGGTTCCATGTGTTCACATAATTTATAAAATGCCCTGTCGTGCTCCTTTTCTTTTAGATGCGCCAGTTCATGCACAACGATCATTTTCAAGAACTCGGCAGGCACATTTTTAAACAAGGACGAGATCCGGATTTCGTGCTTTGCCTTGAGCTTGTTCCCTTGCACCCTGGAGATGTAAGTATGCGTGCCTAAAGCCTGCTTGATTACATGGATTTTATTGTCAAACATAACCTTGTTGATCGGCTCGGCATTGCCCAGAAAATTTTTCTTCAGATTCAGGACATATTGATAGAGTGCCTTGTCGGTCCTGATATCGTGCACCGACGCGTACTTCTTGAGAAGCACATCCGCTAGTTTGGCGTTATCGACAAGGACCTGTACCTGTTTCTTGATTTCCGCTGGATAGCCCGACAGATATTTCATTTCTTGCATTGATTGCATCCTTATCCACTTATCCATTACCGCGCCCCCCAATCTGAGGGGACCTTCATACCTGTACCAAAGTACAGGATACAAGCAACAAGTAGATACCGTCTTGCCCGGCAAATGGAAATTCGTCGACGCGGCAGAATACGGCCCGGCGATCGACCTTTGAATTCTTCCGGGCGCGGGGCCACTGCGCCAATATCGGCGCATTAGCGGCATGCGATTCACTCGCTTTCCCGCACCCGCAAGAAGCTGGCAAACCTTGGCAAGCCTGTCGAGGTGAGATCGCGGTAGCGGTATGTGACCGTACTGCCTATCGCGGGAGGATTGCGGCGTAGCGCGTCGCTAAAACCGGTGCCGAGGCGAAAGCGCTGACCTTCGGGCGTCACGACGACAATCGCACCGAGCATGCCTGAATATTTTCCCTGCCCCGCCTCGTGAGCCACGACCAGCGCTTCGGCATCCTGTTGCGGTTTCAATTTCAGCAAAACATCTGAACGCCCGGTTTGCCAGGCTGCATCGACACGATGCAGCATCAAGCCTTCGCCGCCATCGCGCACGACTTGCGCCAGTTTCAGTGTTAACGCCACCTTGTCCGTCACCGGCACTTGCGGCAAGACTTGCAACCATGGCAGCACCGCTTGCGCGACACTCGCTTGCAGTGTGGCGATGCGCTCGCTGAAACTACCTGCGCCGTTGGGCAATTCATAAAGTTGATAAGTGATGTTCTTCCACTCGGCGTCCAACGGTGTTTGCCGGCGCACAGCGGCCGATAACTGATCGAAGCGACGCCGCCCCATCCACAATTCGCCATCGAGCGCATGCGCGGGCAATTGCGTTGTGAACCAGGCCGGCGCGTGAATCGGTTTGCCGCTGCGGAACCGCAGGGTTTTGCCATCCCAAAAAGCGCGTACGCCATCCAGCTTTTCACTCACCAGATAATTGCCGAGGTCGTATTTTTCTGAATAGTTTTGCGCCAGTAGCAGCGGCGGCGCAGTGGGGCCGGCATTGGCAATCGCATGTTCTGCAGAGAGCGCCGGTGCGTAGGGTTGCAGGGCGCCGCTCAACAGTAACAGGGTCAGCAGGCGGCGCAATGGGGGGAGTTGGATAGGTCTCATGCTGGATTTGACGGATCGTAATTTTGACTTTTTGGTTCGGGCATTATATTGCAAATTTGGCAACAAAAATCAGAAGAATCCAGGACAGACCACCTTTTCGTCGAAGACGGAAAAGGTGGTCTGTCCCGGATATATGTTTCCGAATTCCTGGCATTTTGCGCGCCGGACTCTTGGCCCAGATTAAGGCAATGTACGCCGCGTGGCTTTATCGACAGCGAGGGTTAGAAAAGGGAGTAAAGTGAATAAGGCCGTCCTCCTCAGACGGCGCAAAACAGAAGTGGCATAAAAGCCTTGGACGTCTGCCAATGAATACATTAGACAATACGGAAAATCCGGAAAACGGCAAACCCTACAGTGAAGCCGAACTGCGGCAGACCTTGCTGGAATACCAGGCCATTCTGGATAACGCATCGGTCGGCATCGTATTCACGCGTGACCGGAAAATCCTGCGTTGCAACGACCGTTTCAGCGAGTTGTTTGGATGGCCTAAAGACCATCTGGTCGGCATGCCGACTATCATCGTCTATCCGTCAGCCGAAGCATTCGACGAAATGGGGCGCATCGCCATTCCGGTTCTTTCCAGAGGGGAAAGGCTCGATACCGAAGTCTTGCTGAAAAGGCGCGATGGCTCGACCTTCTGGGGCCGCCTGCGGGGCAAGGCGATCGATCCGGCCGACGTCCACAATGGCACCATCTTCATCCTTGAAGACATTACCGAACACAGAATGGCGCAGGAGCGCCTTCTTTACATGGCGCATTACGACGCGTTGACTGGCCTGCCCAACCGCACGCTGCTGCAAGACCGCATCAAGCAGGCCCTGTCGCATGCGCAACGCGACCAGAGCCAGGTCGTCGTGATGTTCATCGACCTCGATTATTTCAAGCACGTCAACGATTCACTCGGCCATCAGGTCGGCGACCGCTTGCTGCAAACGGTCGCCATCCGCTTGCAAAAATGCTTGCGCGAAGGCGATAGCCTGGCGCGGCTGGGCGGCGACGAGTTCGTGTTGAGCCTGCCGGTACAGAATGGCAGTGACGATGCCGCACTGGTTGCAAAGAAAGTGCTGGATACCCTCGATCAAGCTTTCATCGCTGACGGACACGAGTTGCACATGAGCGCCAGCATCGGCATCAGCCTTTACCCGAACGATGGGACCGATGCAGAAAGCTTGATGCGCGCCGCCGATACGGCGATGTACGACGCCAAGGAAAAAGGCCGCAACAATTATCAGTTTTTCACACCCGCGCTCAACACAACTGCGCAACGGCACCTTACCGTCGCCAACCGCTTGCGGCAGGCGTTAGCCCACGATGAATTCGCGCTGTATTACCAACCGCAGGTAGATATGGAAAGCGGCACGATCCTGTCGGCCGAGGCGCTGCTGCGCTGCCTGCAACCAGGGGACAAAGCACCAATTTCCTTTGGTGCCTTTATCACGATCGCTGAAAAAACCGGCCTCATCCTGCCGATCGGCGATTGGGTATTGCGCCAGGCTTGCCTGCAGCTTAAGCAATGGCGAGACCTGGGTTATGCGGATTTACGGATCGCCGTCAATCTGTCGCCACGCCAATTCCACCAACCCCATCTGCTGGCCACCATCGAGCAAATCCTGGGTGAAACCGGATTGCCTGCGAACGCGCTCGACTTGGAAATAACCGAAAGTGTGCTGTTGCAGCGTAGTGAAGATAACCTGGACACGCTCCAACAACTCAATGACATGGGGCTACAACTGTCGATCGACGATTTCGGCACCGGCTATTCCAGCCTCGCTTATCTGCAGCGCTTTCCGGTGCACGCGCTCAAGATCGATCAGACTTTTGTGCGAGGAATCAACCAAAATCTGAACGATACCGCATTGGTCACGGCGATTATCGCGATGGCACAAAGCCTGCATCTTGAGGTGTTGGCGGAAGGCGTCGAAACCGAGCAGCAAGCCAGCTTCCTCATGTCCCACGGCTGCCGCGCCGCGCAAGGTTTTTATTACGGTGAAGCAGTGCCTGCAAAAACCTTTACCAGACTGTTGCGCAGACAGACTGCGCACATGCCAGGCGTCCAAGACAGTAACGTCAGGCGGAAGTAAAAAAATCGATGGGAAAATCCGCACCACCGATGCACGGATCAAACTGAAATACCTCTACCCGAAGAAACTTTACTGCGTACTGCGAGTGGTAAGGAGCATTTAGCCCTTGCTCCTTCCGGAAAGATCAAAGATATAGTCGATGCGATTGCTGCGTTGCAGTGAATTTCAATCGACCTTTGCACCCGACTTTTCCATGAGCTCTTTTGCGCGCTTGCCATCTTCGGCTGCCCAGACAGCAAATTCTTCCGGAGACTTCGTCGGGAATGTCTCATTACCAGTCTGTGCCAGACGCGCCTTCACATCCGCATCACTCAGGACCTTGGCGCTGGCCGCGGCAAGCTTGTTGGTAACATCCTTGGGGAGCCCTGCGGGGCCATAGAGGCCGAACCAGAACGTGTAGTCAAATCCCTTGACGCCTGCTTCGGCGACTGTCGGCAAATTGGGAAACAGCGGCGAACGCTCTGGCGTGGTTACTGCGATAGGAATGATCTTTCCGGTCGGAGCCAGCGTCATGATCGACGGCGGCGTTCCGAACGTAATATCAACGTCACCTGCGGCAACGGACTGGACAGCCGGGGCCCCGCCTTTGAACGGAATATGCATCATTTGTGTGCCGGTCTGCATCTCAAACAGGCGTGCGGCCAAATGGGGCGCCACTCCACTTCCAGAAGACGCATAGGTAACCTTTTCCGGTGCGATCTTCGCACGCGCAATCAGATCCTGCGTTGATTTGATACCACTCTTGGAACTGACGGCGAGCAGTAGTGGGGCTCTCGTCCAGCGCGCGATCGGTGTGAAGTGCTTGCCTTCATACTTGACGGCTTTGTACAACACGCGGTCAGCGCCGTAAAGATTGGAACTGGCCATGTACAGTGTGTAGCCGTCTGGTAGCGTTCGACTGACATAGGTAGAGGCAATGGTGGTACCCGCACCAGGCCGATAGTCCATCACAACCTGTTGGCCGAGTTCCTTGCTCAATCGGTCAGCGATGAGGCGTGCGACGCCATCTGCGCCACCGCCCGGCGGAAAGCCGACGACGAGCATGATGGGCTTGGAGGGATAATTGTCTGCCAGTACCGTGGCGGCGGCGGACATAAGGCTAAGGGCGAGAAAAATTGTTTTGGTCTGCATGAATGTCTCCTGTTGATTTTTACTGCTGTTAGATGCCAAGCTCCTTCAGCAAAGCTTCACGATGCTGATCGAGGGCGGGAGCTGGGGTGGCTGGCGGCATGCTTTCGCCGGCAAATTGCACCGCGCAACCTGCGGTGATGATGGGCCGGCCATTCGGAAGCAACTGGCTCATCAGCATGCCGCGCGCTTTTACCTGGTGGTCCTGCATCACGCCGGCAATGTCATTGACCGGGCCGCACGGGATGCCAAGCGCCGTCAAATGCTTCAGCCATTCATTTGCAGTACGCCCGGCAAGGGCCTGTTCGATGCGAACCTTAAGTGCAGCATGGTGCTCGCACCGCAGGAGATTGGTCATAAAGCGTGCGTCATTTGCGACTTCCGGGATGGAGATAGCTTCACACAGGCGCGGGAAAATACGGTCATTGCCAGCGGCAACCACCATGTACGTATCCTTAGCCTTAAACACGCCAAACGGCGTAATTGACGGATGACGCGAACCGATTGGCCCAGGCACGACACCCTCGGCCTGGTAGCGCACCAATGCGTTCTCAAGCAGTGCCACCTGTGAGTCAAGCATTGAAATATCAACATGCTTGCCGAGTCCTGTGCGTATGCGTTCGATGATCGCCGCCTGGATCCCAATGGTTCCAAACATGCCTGCGCAAATGTCGCCGATCGACACGCCGACCCGGGTTGGAGGGCCGCCTTCCTCGCCGGTCAGGCTCAGAACTCCCCCCATCGCCTGAACGACCATGTCGTATGCTGGCAGCTCGCGATAAGGACCGGTTTGTCCAAATCCGGAAATGGACGCCAGAATCAACGACGGGTGGCGGGCGTGCACGGTATCCCAGTCATAGCCGAGCCTTGCCATCGTCCCGGGGGTGAAGTTTTCAACGAGAATGTCAGCGGAGGCGAGCAGCTTGTCAAAGATCACCTTGTCTGCTTCCAGCTTCAAGTTCAGTGCAATCGATTCCTTGTTTCGATTGATTGAAAAAAAGTAGCCGGAGATCGTACCGCCCTGCCCGTCTTCGATCATCGGGCCGACGTGGCGTGCATCATCGCCCAATACCGGCATCTCGACCTTGATCACCCGTGCGCCAAGGTCGGCAAGCATCAGGGTGCAGTAAGGACCGGCAAGGACTCGGGTCAGATCGATAACGACAAGGCCGCTCAGGGGACCATGGGTCTTGGGAGAAAGCATTTTTATTTTCTCCTCAATTGCCACGCCGGGCCTGTGCGGCCATGATGCGCTGTGCGATTTTTGGACCGTCAAATGCAGCCAGCAAGGCAGCCCGTTGAGCGGGTGCCGTTCCATTCCCGAATACCGCAGCGTTGAGGGTTTGTTTCATGGCGGCCAGCGGTACGGCAGGCATGGCCGCAATCTCGATTGCAATGGCCATGGCCCGGGCCTCAAGCGCGTCAGGTGAAACCAATTCCTGTAGAAAACCGATGGAAACCATCTCGGTCGCCTCGACCTTTTGGGCCATGAAGACTAGGCGCTTTGCATGGTTCAAGCCAAGCCGGCTGACGTAGCGCTGCAGGGCACCCGCATAGAGAGGCAAGCCGAAGCGTGCGGCCGGCATCAACATGTACGCATCCGTTAAACCGATGCGAATGTCACAAGCCAACGCGAAGTCGGTGGCGCCGCCGATCACCGGCCCGTTCAGGGCAGCCACGGTGGCAAGTCGGGTGCGCTCAATCCGGTCGGCCACATGCTCGAATGCGCTTTCATTCCCAGCGTCGGTATGGTGCCCCGCAGCGCCTTGCGTAGCGAGTGCACGCAGGTCGTAACCAGCACTGAAATATTTGCCACGTGCGGTCAGGAGCAGGACATGAAGTTGATCGTCGGCCTCGCAAGCATCAAGCATTTCAGTAAGCGCTTCGAGATCTTCGGGTTGGATGCGGTTCGCGTTGTCCGGGCGATTAAATTCAATTTTTGCAACATGGGGTGCCGGCTTTGTCAGTACCGGCAGAGATTCTGCACTCATATTTCTCCTATTGGCATGCCAGTGTGTTTAACTGGTATACCAATAGAGTAGGGTAAAATGCCATCATGAGCAAGCAAAACATGACACCCAGCCTTTCGGATACCGTCCGCAGGGCGATTGAGCGCAGCCTGCTGGATGGAGCGATTCTTCCAGGACAGATTTTTGATGAGCGGTCGTTAGCCGAAAAATTCGGCGTGTCGCGTACGCCGGTCCGGGAGGCGATCCTGCGCCTGGTGGCGTTGGGCTTGCTCCAGGTGATGCCACGGGCTGGCGTGGTCGTGCCTAAGCTCAGCATCAAGGAACTGCTGTCGCTACTTGAAATGCTGGCGGAGCTTGAAGGCGTTTGTGCCAAATTTGCCGCCAAGCGCATCAATGGCGAGCAGCGCAAGGCACTACGGGAGGCGCTAATGGCATGTGAAGCAGCGGCGACGGCGAAACATGCTGAAGATTACAAGGATGCCAATACACGCTTTCACGAGATTATCTACGAAGCGAGCAAGAACGATTGGGCGACAAGTCAGGTGCGTGCGCTGCGACTGCGATGCGCAAGTTACCAGCGCTCGAGGTTTGATCTTCCTGGGCGATTGGACCGTTCGTTGCGTGAGCACGCAGTAGTGGTGGAACGCATTGAAGCCGGGGATGAAGAAGGTGCACGACTTGCCATGGTTGAACATATCTCTGTCGGGGGGCGGGACTTTGCGGAGTTCGTGAGCTCAGTACCCACGGATTTTTTGAGTGGAGAATAGAGACTGCAGTTGTCAGCCTTACGGCGTTCGACCAGTCGTGCGCACATCCTGTGGACGATGCTGGCATGGAATGACGCCTATGACACGTTGGCGTGGCAGCGGCACCCAACGTCTATCCTTGCCTTGGAGACGAACCACTGAGTCCTACGGCGCGAGCGGTTTAGTCCGTTGTAAGGGTTGTAGATGGCTGCCCACACTCAAGCGCGTGTGGGCAGCCATCTACAACCCTTAACAGAACCGGTCGGTCTGCCATCCCCTCAAATCCGAACAGGAGAGAACGTGCGCAACACGCTCCATTCACTTGAGGACAGGTTTCAGCCCAGCCGTGCCGCCTCTATCGCGGCGATGTCGATCTTTTTCATGGTCATCATCGCGTCGAATGCGCGCTTGGCCGCTGCAGGATCGGGATCGGATATCGCCGCGATAAGGGCGCGCGGGGTGATTTGCCATGACAATCCCCACCGGTCCTTGCACCAGCCGCATTCGCTTTCTTGGCCGCCATTGCCGACGACGGCGTTCCACAAGCGGTCGGTTTCGGCCTGGTCGTCGGTCGCGATTTGAAAAGAGAAGGCCTCGTTGTGCTTGAAATGCGGGCCGCCGTTCAGCCCGACGCAGGGGATGCCGACGACGGTGAACTCGACCGTGAGGACATCGCCCTGCTTGCCGTCGGGATAGTCGCCCGGTGCGCGGAGGACGGCGCCGACAGCGCTGTCGGGAAATGTTTCGGCATAAAAGTTGGCGGCCTCAACGGCGCCGCCGTCGTACCACAGACAGATTGTGTTCTTGCTGGTCATTTCGTGTCTCCTGAAAAGTTGAACACCGGCGTCCGTCACCGTCAAAACAACTCCAGTCGTCCACATTGCGGGACCTTGGTGTGTCGGATGAGACTAATGTCTTTGTCGGGATCCGTCAATGTCGTCAATTCTCGCGGCGGGCGCGGGCCGCTCAAAGGGTGGACCGCTTGCAGCGTTTGCACAGGATCATGAGGTCGTCAGCATAGGTGACGATGCGACTGCCAAGACTCCGCTCGTTTCTAACGCGATAATATTCACCAGCCGCTGGCCCGGACTGCAATAGCATTCAAGACGCCAGTATCTCTCATGTGAAAACATGGACTCCGAGCTGCCCCAATGATTGGGGCAGCTTGAGCACCCGCGTGCTCAGGACAGACGTCACAAAGAGAATCGATATGAATGCGCAACGCCAATTCTGGATCCTGGTGATCTCGTCCGCGGCTGGAGCTACTCTGTAGGGTCACTGGTAGCATGCGTAGCAACATCCACTTTTTCAGAACTGAGTACGATTATGTCCGGATACTTGCAGAATGACGAGAATACTGCCCTTAGAAAGGCCGTCACGGTACCGTATCTTCTGGCTATGCGCAGTGCGGGCGAGAAGATTGCAATGCTTACCTGCTACGACGCCAGCTTTGCGGCGCTGATGGATCGCTGCGATGTCGATTTGCTCTTGGTCGGAGACTCGCTGGCCAACGTCGTGCAGGGACACGGCACCCCACTGCCGGTCACAGTAGCGGACATTGCGTACCACACCGGATGCGTTGCTCGCGGAAACCAGACTGCGCTGCTAGTTGCAGACATGCCGTTTGGTGCCTACGCCACGCCGCAGTCTGCCTTCGACAACGCCGTGAAGTTGATGCAGGCTGGTGCCCAGATGGTCAAGCTTGAGGGGGGCGCGTGGCTTGTCGAAACGGTGAAATTCCTGAGCGACCGCGGCGTGCCGGTATTTGCTCACCTTGGACTGACGCCGCAATCCGTCCACCAACTTGGTGGCTTTAAGGTACAGGGGAAAACAGCAGAAGGCGCAGAGCGACTCAAATCGGATGCGCTGGCACTTCAGGCTGCGGGTGCCTCACTCCTCCTTCTTGAAGCCATTCCCGCTACACTGGGGAAAGAAGTGACGGACATGCTGGCAATTCCCACGATCGGCATTGGCGCTGGGCCGGACTGCTCCGGACAGGTGCTCGTCATGCACGACATGTTGGGTGTATATCCTGGCAAGAAGGCGCGCTTCGTGCGTAACTTCATGGACGGTCAGACGAGCATCAAGGGCGCGGTACGCGCCTATATCAGGGCGGTTAAGGACCAGTCGTTTCCCGCGCCGGAACACTGCTATTGAGCGGTTCTGAGAGTAGAAGTCTCGAACGTTGAATACCGGCGGGCACGGCGTTACACTGTTGTAAAAATTGAACATTACGCCCAATGAACATGCAGACAACGGAACAAGTGCCGGCCACCAGCTTGCCCGAATTCCTGGAGAGGTGGGAGTGGTACCGTGCACTACCGGCGGAGCTGCGTTCGCTGACCCTAGAGACGGCAGTCGAGCGGAAAGCCGCCGCTGGAGAATACATTGCTCGAGCGGGTGAGCCCAGTACCCACTGGTATGGTCTCATGCACGGTATCCTGCAGATGTATGTCGTCGGGGCTGATGGAGCCGAGACCACCTTGTATTGCTTGCGAGAGGGCGAATGGGGCGGCGAAGGATCGTTGCTGAAGAAGGAAATGCGACAGTACCATCTCCGCTCGCTCACCTCAGCTCACATCTGCCTTGTTCCTGCGAAGACGTTTGAAAAGCTGCGCCAGTCATCCATTGAGTTCAACCATTTCTTGTGTGACATCATGAATGCTCGCATGGGGATCTTCGTCGGTATGCTGGAAGCATCTCGTCTGCGCGGGCCTGAAACGCGCGTCGCAAGGGCGCTCCTGATGCTGACAGATAGCCAGGGTGACGACACACAGGAGATCTTGATCTCGCAGCACGAGCTGGCGTTGATATCGGGTCTCTCCCGGCAGCGGGTGAATGTAGCTCTCAGCCTGTTCAACCGCCTTGGACTCGTCCACACCGAAGCTCGCAAGGGATGTTTGGTCGTTTATTTGTCGCGTCTCCGAAATTTCGCCAAGGAAGAAACCCAAGGCCTTTGCGACGGCCGGCGGTCGGTGTCGCGGTAGAGCAGAAGGTCAAGGAGCTCGTACATTGGCATCATTTCCGGGTAGCCCCGATCTCGGGCCTGGTCGCTGCTTGATACTCGGTCCGTTGCCGGGTTCTTTCATTCTGATGTCGACGAAGCTGAGATAGTGGCGGCCAGCAGGTCCAGCCTGTCCCCACCCCAAAACAGCTCGCCACGGTAGACAAAGGTTGGCGCACCAAAGACACCAAGTAGCTCGGCGCGCTCCGAGGCTGCGGCAAAGTCACTCTCGGCGTCTTCCGCCCGGTATTGGTGCCACTCATTGACATCCAGGCCCGCGTTGGCAAGCGCCTCGTCGAGTTGTTCCTTTGATTCGAGATCGAATTCCCGCCGCCAAAACTCCGCCAAAAGCGGGTCGCAGAACTCCCAGAGGCGGTTCCTGGATTTGGCAAACAGGAGTGCCTGGCTGGCCAGGGTGGAATCCCAAAGCTTTGTCGTGCTTCGGATCGTCAGCCCCTGAAGTTTCGCCAGTCTTCGGCAATCCATATACAGATACTTCACCTTAGCAATGTCGCGGCTCGTGCGCTGTTCTACCTCTCCGCCATAAGCTGAGCGGAAGTCCGTAATATACGGCCACCAGTTGAAAGTGACGCCGGTGCGTTGAGCCAACAATCGGGCTGGCTTCAGGGCGAGGTAGGAATAGGGGCTGCGCAGATCGATGAACGCATCCACAATTTGGTCGTTCTGTTCGGTCATCATGTTCGGCTATGTTGTGCGAAAGAGATTTTGCTTTGCCTGGTCCGAGGTAGTCACGTCCACCCAGCGCTCCCGAAGAAGATCCAGTCCGCGACCTACAGCGGCGCGGTTGCGCACACGCCCGTACCATTCCTGTACGCGAGGGAACTCGTCCAAAGCGACGCCAGTGAGCTTGTGGATGCGAACCCAGGGAAAACAGGCCATGTCTGCGATCGAATACGCTCCGCAGACGTACTCCCTGCCTTTCAACCGGTCATCCAACACCTTCAGCAGACGCCTAGTTTCGTTCTGGTATCTCGCAATTGCGTATGGCACGGGTTCCGAAGCGTAGCGAAAGAAGTGCTGCGCCTGCCCCATCATCGGACCCAACCCGCCCACTTGCCAGAACAGCCACTGGAGGACTTCATTGCGTTGCCGCGGCTCTCCGGGAAGAAAGCGGTTTTCCTTTTCCGCCAAGTACAGCATGATGGCACCCGTCTCAAATACCGTGATGGGTTCGCCGCCGTCCAGCGGGGCGTGGTCCACGATTGCTGGAATTTTTCCATTGGGGTTGATTGCCCGGTAGCTTGCCTCGTGTTGAGCGCCGCTGGTGATGTCAATGGGGAAGAGGCGATAGGGGATTCCCAATTCCTCCACCAGGATCTGCACCTTGTGCCCGTTTGGAGCCGGCCAACTGTAGAGGTCGATCATGAGCTTCCTCCTACCTCTTGTGCATGATTTCTTGCCTGCGGCGATCCTGCGCGCGCCGGTTCCCCTCATCGCTCATGCCCGCGGGCAGGCATTCATCGAGGACACCTGTTCGCTCTTCGATCTGTCTCAACACGCTATCCTGCAGAGCCTTCTTGGACATTGCATACGCGGTGTTGCAGTCAGGTGTGATGCATCGCGCATAACTGATTGCGGTCGTGAGCAGCTTGTCCGGCTCGACGACTTCATGGAAGAAGCCTAGACGTGCTGCCTCATCGAGTTCGTACAGCTTGCCGCGCAGAGTTGTCAGCGCTGCGACCTGGTCACCGAGAGCGTACTTGATGATCTCAACATATGCCGCCGGCATCGGAATGCCAATCGGCACCTCGTTGAGTCCGAACCTTACCGGTTTCCTTGCCGCAATCCGAAAATCGCAGTCAAGTGCTGTAATGAGTCCACCGGCCATGGCATGGCCGTTCATGGCCGCCACGGTCGGCCTCGGGTACTGAAAGATGCGGAGGTTGGTCTCGCGGTATGCCCGATACCAGCTACGAATATTGTCCTCGCTGCCACTGCCGAAGATGTCAAAGCTGTACTGAAAGTCGATGCCGGCAGAGAACACATCACCCTGACCGGTCAGCACAACCGGCAAGGCATTGAACTCGCACTCGAGCCGGTCAAAGGCTGCATGAAGATCGGCGAAAAAACGATCGTTCTGCACGTTCACTTTGTTGGTGTTCATCCGCACAATGGCGCATTCATTCACCACTTCGATATCCCATGCCATGTTGTCTCCTTGAAGGTTGGGCAACCCAAACGGTTGCAAACCCAGATTAGCAGGCGCATGACCGGTTTAATGTCATTGCAACGACAAGCCTGCGTTAGAACGGTTTGTACAATCGCTCGCCGTGAGGCACTGGGAGCGAACTTTGCGCGGTCTCGGTGAAAACCATTTCGGTAGGGGGAACCATGAAGACTCGGATCACAGAACTGTTGGGCATCCAGCATCCCATCATCCAGGGCGGCATGCACTATGTCGGCTATGCGGAACTCGCCGCCGCGGTATCAAACGCCGGCGGGCTGGGCATTATCACGGGACTGACCCAGCGTACTCCTTCCGCACTGGCCGGCGAAATCCGCCGCTGCAGGGAGATGACGGACAGGCCATTTGGCGTGAATCTGACCTTTCTGCCCGCAGTCACCCAGCCTGACTATCCGGGCTACATCAAAGCCATTATCGAGGGCGGCGTGAAAGTGGTCGAGACAGCAGGCAATAATCCGCAGAAGTGGCTGGCTCCGCTCAAGGAGGCCGGCATCAAAGTGATCCATAAGTGCACCTCCGTACGCCACGCGCTGAAGGCCGAGACCATAGGATGCGACGCCGTGAGCGTCGATGGCTTCGAATGCGGTGGCCACCCTGGCGAAGATGATGTGCCGAATTTCATCCTGCTGCCGCGAGCGGCCGAAGAGCTACGCATTCCATTTGTTGCCTCGGGCGGAATGGCTGATGGCCGTTCACTGGTGGCCGCGCTGGCGCTGGGTGCGGAAGGCATGAACATGGGCACGCGTTTTATCGCTACCAAGGAAGCGCCTGTGCACGAAAACGTCAAGCATGCTCTGATAGCGGCGAGCGAACTTGATACCCGTCTCGTTATGCGGCCGCTTCGCAACACGGAACGGGTGCTCACCAATACCGCAGTGGAACGCCTGCTGGGAAAGGAGCGCAGCCTGGGCGCCTTGTTAAAGTTCGAGGACATCGCACCCGAGGTGGCCGGTGTCTACCCACGTATCATGAAGGAAGGCGAGATGAATGCGGGAGCCTGGTCTTGCGGGATGGTGGCCGGCCTCATCCGCGATGTGCCCACGGTCAAGGAACTCATCGACCGGATCATGGCAGAAGCGGAGAGTCTAATCCGCCGGCGCCTCGAGGGCATGTTGGGCGCCTGACATCTTCACGCCTGCTCCACAGGATGGGGCGCCCTGGTTCCGACGGCCGCATCGGCCCCGCATGGCCGAGCTGCCTCAGGCAGGGACGCAGCTCCCGCACCACGGCCACCAACGGCCATCTGGTGAAAATGCAAGCGTATGATTCTCCCGCTCTTCCCTTACACATCCTTGCCGGTAGCCCGGGCCTGCAGCGTTTCCAATATTCTCATGCTCATTCGAGCATTCATACGATGATAGTCGGCCCATTCGTGGTCCTTGATCGCTAGAGCGAGCTCTGCTTTCATGTCTCTTTGAAGGGCCTCAATTAGGGCTTTTAATTCATGAGGGAATAGCGGTGAAAGAATTGAGCGCAAATCGACTCCTGCGTCCTTGAACATGTCACCGGCGACGAGTTGCAGTGAATGGTTAGTCTCGTTGACGTAGTAATGCCACCCGGTTGGAAACGCTCCGGGTGGCATGGATAAGGACAATAAGCCGGGACTCAGCGAGTTGAATCCAATGCCTCCTTATTCGTCACCACGTCCTGCGCCTTGGCGTAGCTCTCAATTAGCAACTGGTAGGCCGGGAAGATTTTGGTATAGACCTGCGCCCACTCTCGGGCATCGTCGCGGTTCCAGGTCTTTTGCAGCTCGGACGCGACGGCAGCCGTATCCATCGGCACAACACCGGCCTGGACGACTCGGGCGAGCGTGATCTCCTGCGCCATCTTGCTGTAGGTGCCGGAGGCGTCGACCACTGCGAACACCTTGTAGCCCTCAGCGACCGCGCTAATGGCCGGAAAGGCCATGCAAACACTGGTGATAGTACCGGCAATGATGAGCGTCTTGCGACCGGTCTCCTTGACGGCCGCCACGAAATCCGGATTATCCCAGGCGTTGATTTCGCCCTTGCGCGCCACGTACTTGGCATGCGGTGCGTTTTCATGGATCTCCGGGATCAGCGGACCATTGGGGCCTTGCGGTACGGATGCTGTCGTGATGACCGGTAACTTAGACAGCGTGGCCATCTTGGCGAGTGCGGCGGCGCGTGCGCGCAGCTCCGTCATGGGCATGTCGCCGATAGTCTGGAACAGACCGCTTTGATGGTCGATCAGCAGCATGACCGAATCGTTCGCGTCGATGACAGGGCGTTGACCGTTGAAGTTGGCTGGAATAGTCATGATTAAATTCCTTTAAGTGAAACACTGGGATCGATATCAGAGCAATTTCACCCTGACTGTGCCGTCGATGCCGGACGCTTTGCCCGCGGCACGGCGTTGCGACTCCTTGCCATGGCTCGCCATGTCGCGTCGCCGCGCCTTGTTCCACAGGCAAATCGCCTCGGCCTCGCCTGGCAAGTCAGGATGAAACTGCTCTAGCGATTCGTCCCAGCATCGTGGTACGAGCTTATTTTTTGTCTGCCAGGGTGCTGTAGCTGGTGATCAGGTTGCGGTAGTCCGGGATGTGATTGGAGAACAGTGCCGCCAGACCTTCAACGTCGTTTCTCCAGTCGCGGTGCAGCTCGCAGGCGACTCCGAACCATGTCATCAATTGCGCACCCGCCTGCGACATGCGATCCCACGCAGCCTGGCGCGTCACTTCGTTGAAGGTGCCCGACGCGTCGGAGACGACGAATACGTCATAGCCCGCTTCCAGTGCGGACAATGCAGGGAACGCCACACACACCTCGGTGACCACCCCGGCGATCAGGAGTTGTTTCTTCCCGGTCGCCTTCACGGCTTTGACGAAATCTTCGTTATCCCAGGCGTTGATGTTGCCTGGACGGGCGATGTAGGGCGCTTCGGGAAATTGCTCCTTCAGTTCAGGTACCAATGGCCCATTGGGACCGGTTTCAAAGCTGGTGGTGAGGATGGTGGGCAACTTGAAGTACTTGGCCAAATCAGCCAGGGCCAGCACGTTGTTCTTGAACTTGTCGGGCTCAATATCGCGCACCAACGACAACAGGCCTGCCTGGTGATCGACCAGAAGAACCGCGACGTTGTTTTTATCGAGACGAACGTAAGACTTGCTCATGGTTTTCTCCTTGATGATTGGATGGTGCAAGGCACCGGAATGTCTGGCCGCCCAAAGGGGGTGCCAGACGGGAGCTAGTGCGGCATCAGGCCGAACTGGCCACTGTTGAAGTCGGTCACCGCTTGCAGGATCTCTTGCTGGCTGTTCATGACGAAGGGCCCATGACCCACTATCGGTTCGTCAATCGGTTCGCCACTGAGCAGCAGGACGACCGCGTCGCTGTTGGCTTCGATGGAGAGTTCCTGGCCAGAACGATCCAGCACCACCATCTGCGCTTCTCGGACGATTGCGCTGCCGTTTACCTGCACGGTGCCGCGAAGAACAACGAGGGCAGCTGTCCACCACTCGGGTAACTTCAGGGCGCTGAAGCTGCCCTGTGTCAACCGCAGGTCCCAGACATTCATCGGCGTGAGGGTATGCGCCGGGCCGGAGTGTCCGTCAAACTCGCCCGCGATAACCCGCACGGTGCCGGCGCCATTGGGCAGAGGAACGGCAGGGATGTTGCCGTCGAGGATGGCCTGATAGCCAGGTGGGCTCATCTTGTCCTTGGCAGGCAGGTTCACCCAAAGCTGCACCATTTCAAGCGCGCCACCCGATTGGTTGAATGCCGGGGAGTGAAATTCTTCGTGAAGAATGCCGGCACCGGCCGTCATCCATTGCACGTCGCCGGGACCGATAACGCCGCCTTGGCCAGTCGAGTCGCGGTGTGCGACCTCGCCTTTGTAGACGATGGTCACGGTCTCAAAACCGCGATGCGGGTGTTGGCCCACGCCACGCGGCGTGTTCGTGGGCAAGAAGTCAGCCGGGCCGGCGTAGTCGAGCAGCAAGAAGGGACTGAGCTGCTGCCCATGGCTGTTGTAAGAGAACAAGGAGCGCACCGGAAAGCCATCGCCGACCCAATGGGGACGGGGCGCGCTGTAGACACCAAGAATTTTTTTCATACTGCTCTCCTGAGAGATCGGTTGATCGCGTCGATGGAGGAAGCATAGTTTCTAAACTAATCGCGGTGTAGACTGCAAAATTGAGTATAAGAGTCCCATTTTTTGAACGATGGAGCGGCAATGCAGGACCTGAACGACTTGTTCTACTTTGTCCAAGCCGTGGATCACGGAGGCTTTGCCCCAGCTGGCAGGGCGTTGGGCATGCCGAAATCGAAACTCAGCCGCCGTATCGCGATGCTGGAAGAGCGGCTGGGCATTCGCCTGATCCAGAGATCGACGCGCCGTTTTGCCGTGACGGAAATAGGACGGTCCTACTATGACCACTGTAAGGCGATGCTGGTGGAAGCCGAGGCCGCGCAAGACGTCATCGATGCTTCACGGGCTGAACCACGTGGCGTTATCCGCGTGACCTGCCCGGTCGCGCTGCTACACGTGCATGTCGGATCGATGTTGGCTGACTTCATGACACGTTATCCGCAAATCACCGTTCATCTGGAGGCTACCAACCGGAGTGTCGATGTCGTGAGTGAAGCGGTGGATATCGCCATCCGCGTACGTCCGCCGCCGTTGCAAGACAGTGATCTGGTGATGCGCGTCCTGGCGGATCGCGGCCATTGCCTGATCGCCAGCCCTATGCTCATTCAGCAGCGAGGTTTTCCAGTTTCGCCTGCTGAACTGAATGGCTGGCCGAGTCTCGGTCTTGGGATAGCACAGCAGAGCCACAATTGGACGCTGTACGGGCCGAACGATGCGCAGGCCACGGTGCACCACGTGCCTCGTTTTGTGACGACGGACATGATCGCGTTACGGACCTCGGCCCTGGCAGGCGTCGGCATTGTGCAACTTCCGTTTCTCATGGTGTGTGACCAACTAGCCGATGGGTCGCTAGTGCGGGTCGTTCCGGGGTGGGCGCCACGCCGGGAAATCATTCATGCAGTATTCCCAACGAGGCGCGGCTTACTTCCTTCGGTCCGTACGCTGGTTGATTATCTTGTAGAACGATTCGGGGTAATAGACGAAGAGTAAACCGCAGACGCAGCTGCGAGCGACACGGCATCGGATTAGTGGGAAGCGCTCGCCTCGTTTCCGATCTTGAACATGCTTGTCGCCTCCAGGTCAAGCACCTCCAGGCCTGACTGATTGAGCATGCGCCATTGCCAACGCACGATTCCCAGCCATGGCCTGGACGCCGAGATCCGCGCTTCGTGAACCACGATTTCGAGCGTCAGCGTATCTCCCGGCCGCACCGGTTTCGGCCAACATACATAGGTCAGTCCGGGCGATGCATACGATTCGGAACCATTAAGGATGCCGCGCGAAACAAGCCGCATCGCCAGTGCGCAGGTATGCCATCC
The DNA here is from genome assembly GCF_003591035.1 of Noviherbaspirillum saxi. Lineage (NCBI taxonomy): Bacteria > Pseudomonadati > Pseudomonadota > Betaproteobacteria > Burkholderiales > Oxalobacteraceae > Noviherbaspirillum > Noviherbaspirillum saxi. The sequence goes on along the minus strand of NZ_QYUO01000002.1, from coordinate 859,627 downwards.
GCTTGCGATCAGACCACGGAACGGTCCATCTTCAGCGCGCTGCGGATCGGTATGGAACCACTGGTCGTCATATTGCTCGGCGAATGCGATCACCTCTTCTTCTGCGACGGTAATTGGCCCGAGCGTGAACCGGCGGCCTGTCGTGATTTCGGCAAACTTCATACAGAAGCCCTGTTGAAATCGGGTGCGCGCTTTTCCTTGATCGCTGCGACGCCTTCCCTTGCATCCGCCTGGCTGAAGTCCATCATTTCGGCAGCGAGAGAGGCTTCAAACGCCGGCCAGGCGGCGTGCAGCCAATGGTTCAGCGAGCGCTTGGTCCCTTCAAGCGCCGACCGGCTCCCGACCGCCAGCCGCCGTGCGATTTGCAATGCGTCGGCCTGCAGTTGCTCTGCATCGACGACCCGGCTTACCAGACCGATGCGCTCGGCTTCTTCACCAGTGACGGTTTCGCACAGCATGAGGTAGTACTTGGCTTTGGCCATCCCGCAAAGCAGGGGCCAGATGATTACCGCATGGTCGCCGGCGGCAACGCCCAGTTTGGTGTGTCCGTCGATGAGCTTGGCATTCCGTGCCGCAACCGAAATATCGGCAAGCAAGGCTACCGCAAGACCCGCGCCGACCGCCGCGCCATTGATCGCCGAAACGATAGGCTTGGAGCAATTGATCATGCCGCGCACGATGTCGCGCGCTTCCCGCATCACACGCTGGCGCGCTGCTTCGGATACCAGCATTTCATCGACCATGGCCAACTCGCCGCCGGCGCAGAATGCCTTGCCTTCGCTGCGTACCAGGATCGCTTTCACTTGAGGATGGGCAGACAGTGTTGACCAGATGTCCGCAAGCGCGGCATGGCCGCGTGCATCGGTGACGGGCATTCCGCCAACTGGCAGAAACACAAGGTGGGCAATTCCCTGTTCATCGATGTCGACGCGAAAATTAGTAGTCTCAACAGGCACAGAGAGCGTCATGCTGGAATCCTTTCTGTCCAATAGGAATGTTGAAGCAGAGGGCTGACTCGATAGCGTTCGCTGCGGTAAGCATTGAAAAGATTATTGAGTATTGCCAGCGTATAGTCGATGCCAAGCTGATCCAGCCATTCGAAAGGACCGGCCGGGTAATTGGTGCCAAGCTTCATGGCGACGTCGGCGCCCTGTTCATCGCAGACGCCCTGATACACCGCATCGGCGCCCTCGTTGATCAGCATCGCGATGGTGCGGGCAACCACCAGGCCCGGTACGTCCCGCAGTTCGACCGGCTGCAATCCGCTGTTGCCGAGCGCGGCTTTTACCAGGTCACGGTGCTCGTTCTGCACGCTGCTGGCAAATGCGATCGCAATTGCACGATCATTTCCATTGGACAGTGGCAGATCGATCACACCGATATTGCGGCATGCGCGGCTTGCCGCCAGCTCGTTTGCGGTGCGGCCATCCGATACATGCAGCGCGACTTCCCCTACCTGCAAGCCGGTCCATTCCATGCCCATGTCACGAGAAAAATCTGCCTGAGCGCTCTCGAGTAAATCAGCAAGTCGCTGCGCAAGCAAGCCTACTCCGGCAACCTTTATCGGCGTGTCCGCCCGCCCCTTCATCGCCGCAGCGGGTTGTACGGGTGTGCCGTCATAAAATCCCTTGCCGACCTTGCGTCCGAGCCGCCCTCCATCGACCAGTGCCTTCTGCACGAGTGAGGGCACATACCGGCGATCGCCATAATTGGCATCGAACACCGACAGGGTGACCGAATAGTTGATATCGTGGCCGATCAGGTCCATCAATTCGCACGGACCCATGCGGAAGCCGGCAGAACGCATGACACGATCGATTTCTGCCGGAGCGCAAGCCTGTTCTTGCAGCAACGCCAGCGCTTCGGCATAGAAAGGGCGCGCAATTCGGTTGACGATGAAACCCGGCGTTGACTTTGCATGTACCGGCGTCTTTCCCCAGCGCTTGGCCAGGTCGTAAATAATGGCCGCTACTTCGGTGGACGTTTCCGCACCCGACACCACCTCAACCAGCTTCATCAGAGGGACGGGATTGAAGAAATGCATGCCGACCAGACGGTCCGGATGGGCCATGCCGTTGGCCAGCGCGGTGATCGAGATCGACGACGTATTCGATGCAATGATTGCGTCGCGGCTGACATGCGTTTCCACTTCGTTCAGCAGCTTTTGCTTGATCTGAAGGTTTTCGACAATAACCTCGACGACCAGCGAGGCATCCCGCAAGTCCGAAAGAGTGTCGATCGGAACGATTCGCTCGAGAAGCGTTTCCCTCTCCCCTGCTCCCATCCGCCCCTTGTCTACCAGGGATTGCAGCACTCCACCAATCTTTTGATGCGCTTCCCCGGCGGCGCCGGACCGGGCATCCATCAGCCTTACCGGATGTCCGGCGGCGGCAGCCACCTGCGCAATGCCAGCGCCCATGGTGCCGGCGCCAATCACCGCGACGATCTGCTGGCTTACTGGTTTGGTATTCATCAGCCAGGAATTTGGCTGTTCCATATTAGCGCTCATTGTGTCATCCATGCCGGTGGTCGTTTCGCAAGAAAAGCGGCAAAACCTTCACGCGCCTCGTCGGTGGCCCGTACCCGGGCGATGGTCTGGGCGGTAAGTTCGCGTACATCGTCGCTAATCGCAGCGACGGCGAGATTGCCAAACAGATGCTTGATTTCGCCAAGCGCCCCCGGCCCGTTGGAGAGCAACTGTGTCACCGCTTTCTCAATTGCGTCGTCGAGCTGTTCGATGGCGACGACTTCGTGGACCAAACCCATCTGCATGGCGCGCGTGGCATCGATCTGCTCGGCGGTCAGCGCCAGCCGAAGTGCATTTCTTTTTCCGACCGCGTTGTGCAGGTAGGGACCGATCACTGAAGGAAGAATGCCGAATTTAGCCTCACTGACCGCAAATTTCGCCTCGGGCACCGAGAACACGAGATCACATGCACAGCACAAGCCTACCCCTCCGCCGAACGCCGCACCTTGCACCCTGGCGATAACCGGCTTCGGACACTCGTAGATGGCCTGCATCATGCGGGCAAAACTCCGTGCGTCGTCCAGATTGGCCGCATGGGTGTTTTTACTTGCCCGTTCCATCCACCGAAGATCAGCCCCGGCGCTGAACGCGCGCCCGGACGCTTCCAGCACGACCACGCGGGTGTGCGGTGATTGCGCCATCGCGGTAAATGCCGCAGTAAGCTCTGTGATCATTACTTCGTCGAACGCATTGAGCGTCTTTTCCCGCGCCAGTGTAATGCGTGTGACGCCACGCGCGTCCGTCCCTAGTTTCAATGTTTGATAGTCTGTCGTCGACATAGCGGATGCCTGCAAGGGCATAAGAACGTGAAAAGAAACAGGACATAAGCGTCCTGTTGAAGTTATCTGGAATTAATACGTTTCAACGTGAAAGCGGCCTTCCTTAACCATTCTGGACAATAGCTCACTCCAGTCCACACCCTCGTCCGCACACACCTGCTGCAGCGCATCCATCACGCCGGTTTCCATTCCCTTCAGCCCGCATAGATAGATGTAAGTGTCGCCCCTCAGCAATTCAGCGACCTGCTTACCGGCCGCGCGCAGCTTGTCCTGCACATAGGTCTTTGGCTGACCCTCAACACGCGAGAATGCAAAATGCTTATCGATGAAGTCGTCGGACAATTTCAGCAAGGGGCCGAAATACGGCAGTTCCTGGGAATGTCGGGCGCCGAAGAAGAGCATCAGTTTGCCCAGCTTTTTGGAATTTGATTCCAGTCTCCGCCGATGTTCCGTCATCGCGCGCATCGGTGCCGACCCAGTTCCCGTGCAGATCATTAGTATGTTAGATCCGGCATGATTGGGCATCAGGTAATTCGTGCCAAATGGTCCGGTGACCTGTACCGTCGCGCCTTTTTGCAAGTCGCATAGATAATTCGAAGCGATTCCCTTCGTCGGATTGCCGTTATGGTCCTGCACTACGCGCTTTACGGTCAACGAAAGATTGTTATAGCCTTCGCGCTCTCCACTGCGCGGACTGGCGACGGAATACATGCGCATGTAATGCGGCCTGCCATTCGCATCGACGCCCGGAGGAATAATGCCGATGGATTGGCCTTCCAGGATCGGGAATACCTGTATGCCGAAATCGAGCACGATATGATGGATATCGCTTTCCACGCTCGGATCCGTAAGGCGGTAATTGCCCGCAATAGTGGCAGCGATCGGCGACTTGAGCGTGTACAGGTTGACATACGGGTGGGCAGCGGACCAGGGGGGAACGGCGGACGTGGTCGACACGGCTGCATTTACCTGCATCTCTTCTTTCGCTACCTGGGCAGCGTTCAGGCTTCCGGCCTGGTCCAGCACGCTCGCATCGATGTCTTGCTTCGGCGGCAATTCGTCCCAGCCAAGCTGCTCTTCGACTGAATAAGGGGCTGCCTTCGGAACGATATGCCAATGATCAATAGAACCTGTGGGACATGGAGAGATGCACGCGCCACAGCCATTGCAGACATCGGCTTTGACCACATAGTTACGACTATCATGGGTAATCGCGTCAATCGGACAGGTCTCTTCACAGGTATTGCACCGGATACAAACCTCCGGATCAATAAGATGCTGACGAATGAAAGCGATCGGTTCGGGAGCGTTCATGGCGGTCAATCAATAGGTAAGTTGAATCTGCGCAGGCATCCGTATCCTGCGTGGCGCAGACACACAGGCATGTGCCTGCGCCAGGAAGACGTGCAGGGGATGCACGTCAATTTGCTGCTGCAATATCAGTTGAAGCGTACGTATTCAAACTCGATAGGCTGGCGGTTGATACCGACTGGAGGCGGTGCAATCCAGTTGGCCATCTTGCCGGGTTCAATCACGCGACCCATTAACGATGCAACATAGGCGCGGTCTTCTTCGGTCGGCAGCCAGTTGCGCACATTCGCTGCCCATTCGACTTCGGAAATGACGCGGCCATCCGGCGATACCCGATGCCCTGCGAACGTGCCGATATGACGGTTGAACGCCTTGTGCGGGGTTTGCAGACGGAAATTCAGGCCAGCCTTTTCGATGATGCGGTTCCAGCGGCCGACGCCAGCGATCGAATCGCGGATGTAATCGTCACGCAGCACTTCATTGAGCGAGTTCAGCATCGGTACTTCCTTTTCCACGATGGAGCCATTGGAAATTTCCAGGATTTTGTACTGGTGACTCTTCAGCACATGGTCGTCGTCGCGCTTGGTTTCTTCGTAGCGTCCCTTCAGGCCTGCGCTGTAAAACGTCGCGGCGTTGGACGACTGGTCGGCGCCAAACAGGTCGACGGTCACGCTGAAATGAAAATTCAAATAGCGCTGTATCGTTTGCAGGTCGATCACGCCATGTTTGCGCACTTCATTCGGATCCTCAATCTTGTGCTGCTTCATGATGTCGACGGTACGCTGGATCACGCGCGAGATGCCTGATTCACCGACGAACATATGATGCGCTTCTTCGGTCAGCATGAAGCGACAAGTGCGTGACAGCGGATCGAAACCGGATTCGGCCAGCGCATTCAACTGGAACTTGCCGTCGCGGTCGGTGAAGTAGGTGAACATGTAGAACGCCAGCCAGTCCGGTGTTTCTTCATTGAAGGCTTCCAGGATACGTGGATTGTCCTGGTTGCCGGAATTGCGCTGCAGCAGCGCTTCGGCTTCCTCGCGTCCATCGCGGCCAAAGTATTTGTGCAGCAGATACACCATCGCCCACAGGTGACGTCCCTCCTCCACGTTGATCTGGAACAGGTTGCGCATGTCATACTGGGACGGTGCGGTCAGGCCCAGATGGCGCTGCTGTTCCACCGATGCCGGCTCGGTGTCGCCCTGCGTGACGATGATGCGACGCAAGTTGGCGCGGTGTTCCCCTGGCACATCCTGCCACGCCGCCATGCCCTTGTTTTCACCGAAGTTGACCTTGCGCCCCTCTTCCTGCTGGGCGAGAAAAATGCCCCAGCGATAATCCGGCATCTTCACATGGCCGAAATGCGCCCAGCCTTCGGGAGTGACATTGATCGCGGTACGCAGATAAACGTCGAAATTGGTCGAGCCGTCTGGTCCCATGTCCTGCCACCATTGCAGATAATTGGGCTGCCAGTGTTCCAGCGCGCGCTGCAGGGTTTTGTCTTCGGACAGATTGACGTTATTCGGAATCTTCTCGTTGTAATTAATTGTGCTCACGGTGAAATCCTTATTGAAGTCGTTTATACGCGGTTCAAATCAAACTGTGCTTTATTGCCCGAGCCATACACCTTGAGCGCGCCCAGTTCGCCGACAGCGTTGGGACGAATGAAGATCCAGTTCTGCCAGGCGGTGAGGCGGCCGAAGATACGCGTTTCCATGGTTTCCTTGCCGTTGAAGCGCAGATTGGCTTCCATCCCGGTCAATGCGTCGGGCGACATGCTCGCGCGTTCTTCCAGCGCGAGGCGGGTTTCATCCGCCCAATCCAGATCGTCCGGATCGGCGGTGATCAAGCCCAGTTGCATGGCTTGCGCCGCATCGAGCGGCTTGCCTTTCATTTCCCGCACGGCGGCAATCTCCGCTTCATCGCCGTAAAAACGGCGGGCAATGCGCGATTCGCCGGTCACCATCGGATACAGGCCGAAGTTAAGCTCGGATGCCGCGATCTTCGGTGCCTTCGCGGTATCGTTCGGCAGCGCCAGCATGTAGCTGCGGTCCGCAGCCAGCGCAACTTCCAAAAGCGTGCCGGCAAAGCAGGAGCCCTCATCAATAAACGCAAACAGCGAACGTGAAGTCACATCCAGGCGTGCCAGGGTGCGGCGCAGAAAACCGACGGTTTCGCGTACCAGCCAATTATCTTTGTTGGCGGCCAGCGTCGCGTCGACATCGAGCACCGCCTGAGGATTGCCAACCGATTTCAAGACCCATGTGCCGATATCCAGCTCATTAGTGCGCAAGTGCAGAATGGCGTCATCCAGCTCACGCGCAAACTGCAGCGGCCACCAATTGATTCCCGCAGCTTCAATGCCGGCAGCATCCTTGGGCTGGTCGACTGACGGCGATTTGACAGTCAGCGTTGCAGCGCGGTTGGCACGATCGATGGCAACGCTGACGAATTCGTAGTCCAGCGCATTGTCGGATTGCTTGCGACTCAACGGCGTGAGCTTGACGCCCGTGGCTTCGGCCGGACGCAGGCTTTTCTCGGCAAGCGCCAGCGCATGGCTACGAACCGTTTCGGCGAACTGTGCCGGCTTGGCGACCTCGTCGACCAGCTTCCAGTCTTTTGCGCGCTGACCACGAACACCTTCGGAAGTGGTGCAGAAAATGTCGGCGTGGTCATGCCGCACCTTGCGCTTGTCGGTCAGGCGCGTCAGGCCACCAGTGCCCGGCAGCACACCCAGCAATGGAACTTCCGGCAGGCTCACCGACGATGAACGATCATCCACCAGAATGATTTCGTCGCAAGCAGCAGCCAGTTCATAACCACCGCCGGCACAGGCGCCATTGACCGCTGCGACGAATTTCAGACCACCGTTTCGGCTGGAATCTTCCAGGCCGTTGCGTGTCTCGTTGGTGAATTTGCAGAAGTTGACCTTCCAGGCATGCGAAGACTTGCCCAGCATGAAGATATTGGCGCCGGAGCAGAAAATCCGGTCACGGCTGCTGGTGATGACAACGGTACGAACCGTTGGGTGCTCGAAGCGGATGCGCTGCACCGCGTCGTGCAGTTCGATATCCACACCGAGATCGTAAGAGTTCAGCTTGAGCTTGTAGCCTTCTTTCAAGCCACCTTCTTCGTTGACGTTCATAGTGAGCGTGGCGATTTGACCATCGACAGCCAGGGTCCAATGCTTATAACGCTCAGGGGAAGTTTCGTAGTTAATGTGGGGTGCTGTGCTCATCATGATCCTCAGTGAAATATGCTGCATCTGTCGTCCTTTGAAAGCACTATATTGCATCATAAATTACGTGTCAAGCAAATCAATGCACTTTCCGATTAAAGCCTTTACCGGCCAGAAGTAGTACAGACCTGTTTAGGCACGGAAATAAGCAGCTTCCCACGTCATGTTGCTGGCATCAAACGTCGAATTTCGCCAATGTCGCCCGCGTTAGACCGCAGCGCGTGCGAAGCGCGCGTACATGCCCTTGAAGTGTGATCAGATATGGATCCCTTTCTTCATCGGACGCGGCGACGGTCATCTCTGCCCGAACGGTCATTGCCGCCTTTCAAGCGTATGAATTACCAATAGGCAAATAATTTCCCCTGCTTGCTTTAATGACCGCGAAAACCAGTCCAATGGATCGCCGCAAGCATGAAATAAAACACAGCCATTAATCCTTGACATATGCAACATACTACACTTAAACTGCAATCAAACGCACTATAGCCCTTTCAACTACACGCACTTCAGTGCATTTTTTCGGAGCTGTTCATGGACGTTCCTGCTTTTCAAGCCCTCATTAGCCGAATTACTGACGAAATTGCACTCATTCCACTGGATTCAGCCCTCGAATCCTATTTGAATGCGCAGCACGGTCCAGGAAGCCATCTTTACGAACTGATCTTCGAGGCATGCAAGGCCGGCGTACGCGATGGCTGGCTATGCAATCGCGAGAGCGACGGCATTCGATTTGGACGCGTATTGAAAGCCACTGACGCGACACATGGTTTTAGTGTCGATGTCGTCGAAATGGAAGATATCGCGGGTCCACACCATGTCCATCCAAACGGTGAAATTGATTTGATCATGCCGCTTACTCCCGGAGCATGTTTCGATTCGCGGCCGGCCGGCTGGTGTGTCTATGAAGCCGGCAGTGCGCATCGTCCGACGGTGACGCAAGGACGCGCGCTGGTGCTTTATCTTCTGCCACAGGGTGCGATCACCTTTACGCAGCTCGCAGCCTAAATTTTGATTCTGTTGATCGAGTGTTCATGAACAATTACCTCCGCAATTATTTGTCTGGAACCTGGCAGCAAAACGCCGCCGTGGCTCATACCCTTACAGATCCTGTTACCGGTGAAACGATCGCAGTCACCGGGGGACGTGCCGAGGGGCTTGATGAGGGTTTCGAGTTTGCCCGCACCCGTGGATCGGCAGCCTTGCAAGCCCTGACCTATGGACAACGCGCCGCGATGCTGTCGGACGTCGTCAAAGTATTGCAGGCCAATCGCGATGCCTATTACGAAATTGCCCTTGCCAATTCGGGCACAACGCAATCCGACTCTGCCGTCGACATCGAAGGTGCCGCCTTTACGTTGAACTACTATGCCAAAACCGGTGCGGCGCTGGGCGATGTACGGGTGTTACTGGATGGGTCCGCGAGCATACTGTCGAAAGACCAGCTGTTCCAGTCGCAGCATGTGCTCACGCCGGTGCATGGCCTGGCATTGTTCATCAACGCGTTTAATTTTCCAGCGTGGGGATTATGGGAAAAAGCGGCGCCGGCATTGTTGTCCGGGGTGCCGGTCGTCGTCAAACCTGCGACCGTGACCGCATGGCTGACTCACCGGATGGTCGCCGATGTCGTTGCAGCCGGCGTGTTGCCGGTCGGCGCCCTTTCCATCGTATGCGGAAGTTCCGCTGGTCTGCTGGACGCGCTCAAGCCATTCGATGTTCTGTCATTTACCGGTTCCGCCGACACGGCGGTGCAGATCCGATCGCACGCTGCAGTAGCGCGCCATTCAGTACGCGCGAATATCGAGGCAGACAGTCTCAACTCGGCGATTCTTGGCGAAGATGCGGCGCCAGGAACCGAAGCGTTCGATCTCTACGTGAAGGAAGTCGTGCGCGAGATGACGACCAAGAGCGGCCAGCGCTGCACCGCGATTCGACGCGCATTGGTACCGACTCAATACTTTGATGCCGTCGCAGAGGCGATCTCTTCCCGCCTTGACGCGGTCACGGTCGGCAATCCGCGCAATGCCGACGTGCGCATGGGCTCTTTGGTCAGTCGCGAGCAGTACAACAACGTACTCGGAGGCATCAATATCCTTGCCGGCGAGGCTACACTTCTCCGTGATGGACGCAGCCAGGCACTCGTGGACGTCGCACCTGATATTGCAGCCTGTACCGCACCCACCTTACTCGGCTTACGCGACGCAGACCATGCAGCCGTGGTCCATGACCATGAAGTGTTTGGCCCGGTTGCCACCCTGCTCGGCTATCGCAATCCGGATCATGCGGTCGCCTTGGCGCATCGCGGACTCGGCTCACTCGTGACCTCTGTCTTCAGTGCCGATGAAAGCTGGCTGTCGAAAACGGCGCTTGCATTGGCCGGGTCGCATGGACGCGTGCATACCGTGACGCCCGAGGTCGGGAAGGTGCAAACCGGGCATGGCAATGTCATGCCGGCATCGATCCACGGCGGCCCTGGCCGCGCCGGCGGCGGAGAGGAACTTGGCGGACTGCGGGGGCTTGGCTTCTATCACCGTCGGTCCGCGCTGCAGGGATCGGTGGCGACCTTGCAGCACCTTGCCGTCGACTCGCATAGCTTTCGCAATTGATCAGACGGTAAAAACAGAACGGCGCTCAAGCCGTCACTACCGCTATTTGGTTTTCGCAGCGGTCCGCCTCCGGACGCGACCGCCGCACTTGGAGAGAGAACATGGATCACCCCACCCCGGCCCTGCCCCAGCGATTCAATTTCGCTCGGCACATTCTGGAAATCAATGCCGAACGTTCGTCCAAAGTGGCCTATATCGACGACCACGGCACCGTGACCTACGGAGAGCTGGAGCAGCGCATACGTCGCTTCGCCGCGGGAATTCGGGCTTCCGGCATTCATCGCGAAGAGCGTATCCTCCTCATCATGCAGGATTCCGCGAACCTGCCGGTCGCGTTTCTTGGCGCCTTGTTCGCCGGTGCGATTCCCGTTCCGGTGAATACCCTGCTGCCGGCCGATGACTATGCGTACATGATCGAGCACAGCGGAGCCCGGATGGTGATCGCATCCAGCCCTTTGTTACCCTGCGTGCAGGAGGCGTTCGGCAAAGTATCCGTCCGTCCCGAACTCATCGTCTCCGAAGGTTCCGCAAACGATTTGCGCTCGATGGATAACTTGCTGGCTGCGGAACCGCTTGCCGTGTCTCTGTGCGCCGATACCAGCTGCGATGATTTTGCTTTCTGGCTGTATTCGTCCGGCTCGACCGGGCGTCCCAAGGGAACGGTGCACTCGCACGGCAATCTCTTCTGGACTGCAGAGCTTTATGCCAAGCCGGTTCTCGGCATCAAAACCGACGACGTTGTGTTTTCGGCCGCGAAACTGTTCTTCGCGTATGGTTTGGGCAACGGCCTCACCTTTCCGCTCAGCGTCGGTGCGACCGCCATACTGATGGCAGAACGGCCGACGCCTCAAGCAGTATTTGCCCGCCTGACCGAACACAAGCCAACCATTTTCTACGGCGTTCCCACTCTCTATGTCGCGATGCTCGCATCGCCGTCACTCCCCGGGAAAGAAGACGTGGCCTTGCGTGTCTGCACTTCAGCAGGCGAAGCTCTGCCAAAAGAGGTAGGTGAAAAGTTTCATGATCACTTCGGCTGCGAGATCCTCGACGGCCTGGGTTCCACCGAAATGCTGCACATCTTCATTTCCAATCGCAATGGCGGCGTCCGCTACGGCACGTCGGGCCAGCCGGTGCCCGGTTACGACATCGAACTGCGGGATGAGAACGGACAGCCAGTCGCGCCTGGCGAGATAGGCGACCTTTATATCCGTGGCCCCAGCGCAGCCCTGCTCTACTGGGCGAATCGGGAAAAGAGCCGTGCCACATTCCTGGGAGACTGGCTGAAAAGCGGCGATAAATACTGCGCCGATACCGACGGCTATTACTCTTATGCAGGACGAAACGATGACATGCTGAAGGTAAGCGGACAGTATGTCTCGCCCATCGAAGTTGAAAGCGCGCTCATGGGCCATCCGGCGGTGCTGGAATGCGCAGTCATCGGCAAAACGGATTCTGAAGGTCTGGTGAAGACCACCGCATACGTCGTGCTGGCCGAGTCTCGCACTGCGGCCCGGGAACTCGAGGACGAGCTCAAGGCCTTTGTCAAAGGAAGACTGGCGCCGCACAAGTATCCGCGCGAAATCCTGTTCGTCAGTGACTTGCCGAAGACCGCTACCGGCAAGATCCAGCGCTTTAAGCTGCGCGCACTCCAGGACTAAAGCAAATCATCTGATCATGAAATATTGAAGTCGCGATCAACCTGAAGCGCTCACACAAGAAGCCGCCCGATTTATTACCAGTTCAACGTGAACCCATACGTCACCAAGGAGACCTCCGTGAAATACACATCAAGACCAGCTGTTACTGCCCTCGCCATCGCGGTCGCAGGCATCTTTACTTCGGGCGCAAGCATTGCGCAGTCCAAGGATCCGATCAAGGTTGGTTTTATGCTGCCGGCGACCGGCACCTTTGCCAGCCTGGGCAACATGATCGAGAACGGCTTCAAGCTCTATATCAATGAGCAGGGAGGAAAGCTTGCAGGTCGTGACATTCAGTATTTCAAGGTCGATGACGAATCCGATCCGGCAAAAGCGACGGACAACGTCAACAAACTGGTCAAGCGCGATCAGGTCGACGTCCTGGTAGGCACGGTGCATTCCGGTGTCGCGACGACGATGGCGAAAGTCGCGCGTGAGACGAACACGCTGCTCATCGTGCCCAATGCCGGCGCGGACCTGATTACCGGTGCGATGTGCGCCAAGAACATCTTCCGTACTTCATTCACGAACTGGCAGCCTGCGTTTGCCATGGGCAAGGTAGCTGCCGAACGCGGCCACAAGAAAGCCATCACCATCACATGGAACTATGCAGCAGGGCTGGAATCGGCGAAAGGGTTCGTGGAAGGCTTTGAAAAAGGCGGCGGCACCGTCGCGCAGAACCTGACACTGCCTTTCCCGAATGTGGAGTATCAGGCGCTGCTGACCGAGATTGCTTCGAAAAAGCCAGACGCCGTGTACGCGTTCTTCGCTGGCGGCGGCGCGGTCAAATTCGTCAAGGATTATGTCGCCGCAGGATTGCATAAAACCATTCCACTTTACGGGCCGGGATTCCTGACCGATGGAACATTGGAGGCGCAAGGAGAATCGGCTCAGGGATTGTTCACGACCTTGCACTATGCGGATAACCTGAATACACCGCGCGACAACACCTTCCGCCTCAACTTTGCGAAGGCCTACAAAACGAATGCGGACGTGTATGCCGTGCAGGGATACGATGCTGCACAACTGCTGGCTACCGGCGTGAAGGCGGTCGGCGGCGACATCGGCAAGCGCGACCAGATGCTGCTCGCGATGCGCAGCGCATCGATCGACAGCCCCCGGGGAAAATTCACGTTGTCCCCGGCACACAATCCGGTGCAGGATATTTATATCCGCCAGGTGAAAGGCAATCTGAACGAGGTCAAGGGCGTCGCAATCAAGGGTCTGGCTGATCCGGCGCGTGGGTGCAAGCTTTTCTGATGCATGATGGAATGCAAACCTTCAAGCGAACGAAGGTTTGCATATCTGGCGCACGGGCAAAGGCATTCGATGACAGTTCTCGTGCTGCCGCTTTTCCATCGCAATCGCCCACTGATAGGGGAAACCCATAACGTTCGGCCGGCAGGCTTAATCCGATCCTGCATCTTTACGCAGGTGCATTCCGACAGCGCACGCACCGCGCAATTTTTATCAAGCGACCCGCCATCATGGATCTATCCACCTTCCTCGTTCAATGCCTGAACGCTGTCCAGTATGGACTGCTCCTGTTTCTGGTTGCCAGTGGACTTACCCTGATCTTTGGGATCATGGGCGTCATCAATCTGGCGCACGGCAGCTTCTATATGATCGGCGCCTACATGGCGTTTTCGCTCGCTCCGATCTTCGGCGACTATTTCATCGCTCAGCTGTTGGCCGGCATCGCCCTCGCCGCGATTCTCGGTTATGTATTGGAATGGGCGTTCTTCAGCTATCTGTATCAGCGCGATCACTTGCAGCAGGTGCTGATGACTTACTCCCTGATACTGGTATTCGAGGAGCTGCGCAGCATCCTGATCGGCAACGATGTGCACGGCGTAAAAGTGCCCGAGTGGCTCACCGGCGGCATGGCGCTGGGCGAGGTGATGACTTACCCGGTTTATAACCTGTTCGCTTCGGCCGCCTGTATCGTGGTCGCCATCGCCTTGTACTGCGTGGTAAATCGTACACGGCTGGGCATGATGATTCGCGCAGGCGCGAGCAACAGAGACATGGTGCGCGGACTCGGCATCAATATCCGCTTGTTATACCGGATTGTCTTCGCCGCAGGCGTGGCGCTCGCAGCGCTGGCCGGCATGATCGCCTCGCCGATGACATCGGTCTACCCCGGCATGGGCGGCCATATTCTGATCGTGTGTTTCGTCGTGGTGGTGATCGGAGGAATCGGTTCGATTTCCGGTGCATTGATTGCATCGCTTCTGGTTGGATTTGTTGACACCTTCGGTAAAGTGTTTTTCGCACAGCTAAGCGGAATCGGCATTTATGTTCTCATGGCGCTCATCCTGATCTGGCGTCCCGAAGGTCTGAAGAGCAAAGGATATTAAGCATGTTGACCTCAATTCTCCCGGCAGGCGCCGCAATGCCTCAATCCCGGTCCACCGCGGGCTGGATCATGCCCCTCCTCGTCGCAGGTGCGCTCGCGATGTTACCCATGGTGCTGTCATCCTATCTGCAGGACCTGGCGCTGAAAATAATGATCTATGCCATTTTCGCGCTCAGCCTTCAGTTGCTGGTCGGGACCACCGGTCTGGTCAGTCTCGGTCATGCCGCGTTTTTTGGTATTGCTGCCTATGTCACCGCGCTCGCCTCGCCGGATGCGGAGGCAGGGTCGCTGCTATTCATCGTAACCCTCGCCCTTGCGGTGACCGGTGCCTATGCACTCGTTGTTGGCGCCCTGAGTCTGCGGACCAAGGGCGTGTACTTCATCATGGTCACTCTGGCGTTTGCGCAAATGGCGTATTACGTATTCCACGATACGCCGCTCGGACGGGGCAGCGACGGCATGTACCTGGCGCTACGTCCCGCGCTCAGCTTTGGCTCAGTGACGCTGGTCGATCTCGACAACGGGCGTCACATGTATTTCTTCGCCCTTGTCGCCCTCTTCTGTACCTATGGCATCCTAAGCCTGGTGCAGCGTTCGCGCTTCGGGCATGCGCTGGCCGGCATACGGGTCAACGAACAGCGCATGCGTGCAGCCGGCTTCGAGACTTACTGGTACAAGCTTGCCGCTTTTGTACTGGCCGGCATGCTGGCCGGCGTCGCAGGCATTTTGATGGCATCAAAAAACGGTGGCGTTACTCCGGAAATGCTGTCATGGCACGAATCGGGAGCGGTGCTGCTCATGATCATCCTCGGCGGAATCGGCTCATTGCGCGGTGCGGTGATCGGCGCCATTGCATTTGTGTTGCTGAAAGAATTCTATTCATCCGAAGCCTTGCTGGGCAGTCTTGCGGCACGCTGGCAACTGACACTTGGACTGACGATGATCTTTTTCGTCGCCCTGCTTCCTAACGGACTCGTCGGCTTAATGTCCCTGAAGCGCCATATCAAACATCTGGTTTCTGGTAATACGGCAGCCCTCTCAAGCGGCAAAGGAGCCGGCAAATGACAACCTCGACGTCCACTGCCTCCCCCCTTCTGGAAGCAGACGGACTTACGCGGCGATTTGGCGGACTCAAGGCCGTCAATAACGTGTCGGTCAATCTCTATGTCGGCGAAGTGCACGCGGTTATCGGGACCAACGGAGCCGGCAAGTCAACGCTCATTAACATGCTTTCTGGCGAGATCGCTCCCACCGATGGATCCATCAAGCTGAACGGCAAGGACGTGACCACCCTGTCACAGCCAAAGCGGGCGCGATCCGGTATCGGGCGCAGCTATCAGCGCACTACGATTTTTCCGGAATTTACGGTCCTGGAAAACTGCCGCATGGCGGCGCAGGCAGCATTGCCGCGCCCCTGGGCGGTATGGGAACCTGCATCGCGTTGCAATACCGCGCTACGGATCGCGCGCAGCGCGTTGGAAGCCGCAGGTTTGTCGGATCAGACCGAAGTCCATGCAGGAAGCATGAGCCATGGCAAGAAACGCCAGCTGGAAATCGCCATGTGTCTTGCAACGATGCCGAAGGTGCTATTGCTCGATGAGCCGCTGGCCGGCATGGGTGCCGAGGAAACCGAGCGTATGCTTTCCATGCTGGGAAACCTCAAGCGCACCCACGCGGTACTCCTGGTGGAACATGACATGGACGCGGTTTTTCGTATCGCGGACCGGATCACCGTGATGGTCAACGGCGAAGTCATTGCCAGCGACGTACCGCAGGCGATAAGAACCAATCCCGATGTGCAGGTTGCGTACCTGGGCGACCATTGATTTCCCTATCGAGGCTACCGTGCTAACAATCGAGTCACTGAATACCTACTATGGCGACAGCCATATCCTTCATGGTGTCGACATCCATATTCCCGCCGGCAAAGCCGTCGGCCTGTTAGGCCGCAATGGAATGGGCAAGACCACGCTGATCCGCTCATTAATGGGCTATGTCCCGGCAGCGTCGGGCAAGATCCGTTGGCGTGAGAATGCGGTATCCGGTTTTTCGCCAGAGAAGATGGCACGCCTTGGCATAGGCTATGTCCCTGAAGGGCGAGGCATCTTCCCCAACCTGTCGGTGCGCGAGAACCTTGTGATGAGCGCGCGCAGGGGACCAAGCGGCAGGAACGACTGGAACTTCGAACGCGTGATGGCGACGTTTCCGCGCTTGAAAGAACGCCTGAACCATGGTGGCCAGCAATTGTCAGGCGGTGAACAGCAAATGCTTTCCATCGGACGTGCGCTGATGACCAATCCCGACATGATGATCCTTGATGAAGCAACGGAAGGCCTGGCGCCGCTGATTGTCCAGGAGATCTGGCGAGTGATCAATCAGATCCGGGGCACCGGAATCAGTACCTTGATCGTCGACAGGAATTATCGCGCGGTGCTTGCACACACTGACCACGCCGTGGTGCTGGAAAAAGGCAAGGTGGTGCTACAGGGTGAATCGGAAGTACTTCTCGCTTCGCCTGAATCGCTTGGTGCCTATCTGGGCGTCTGATCTTGATGCGGGCGCAGCGGCGTGATTTAGGAAACTGGACCTAGTACTACTGCGTCATAAGCCCAGCGATGTCAGGCTCCCCCCTTGCAGGGGGAAGGCTGGGATGGGGGTAGGATGGTTAAATTTTCGTTAGATGATGACTTAACCTCACTACCCCCATCCTAACCTTCCCCCTGCAAGGGGGAAGGAACTTCAGGGCCTTGCTAACTTGTGGGCAATGATCAGCCCTGCAAGGGGGAGGCGATGTTACAGCGTACTTTTTGACGCAGTAGTACTAGATCTTGTGCGTAGAAAGCAGGATGCTGGTCTCGGTATTGGTAATTCCCTCGATGCTGCGGATACGACCCAAAACGCGGTCAAATAATTCCAGATTGTCCGCACGTAGCTCTGCCACGATGTCCCAACGGCCGTTTGTCGTATGGAGTGTGTGAACGCCCGGATCACCGCGCAAAGCCTGTATCACTTTGGGCGCGCAGTTTCCTTCCACTGCGATTCCCATCCATGCGCGGATCCGGTGCTCTTCGGCATCCGGCTTTAGCCTTACGGTGTAGCCCGCGATAACGCCGTCTTCCTCCAGCTTCCCAATACGGTTTTGCACCGTCGCGCGTGAAACGCGCAGCTTTTTTGCGAGATCGGTGACGGATTCCCTCGCGTTATCTCTTAACAAGGCCAGAAGTTGGCGATCTGTGTCGTTCATTTGCGCATTTTGGAAGTATGACCTGTCATTTCGCCAAATTCTAGGCCGAATTGAGCATTTTGAACACTGTTTCGTGACGCGGCTTCCTTGGATAATTTTGCCAACTCGCCGCTCCTGCGCTTCAACGTCATCACGGAGTGGCTGCTAACGCAGACCCACAGAAGGAATAAAAATGACCCGCTACATTGATATCAAGGACGTTCAAAAGCTCGTGAAGTCGATTGGTGCCGAAACATTCATCACCCAGCTTGCAGGCTATATCCGCGCAGATTATCTGCGCTGGCACGATTTTGTAAAATCGGCCCGCGTCGCGAACCATTCCGACATTGGCGTCATCGAATTGATGCCGGCGTCGGACGACGCACAGTACGCGTTCAAGTACGTTAACGGCCACCCAAAGAACACCCAGATCAACATGTTGACGGTGATGGCATTCGGTACGCTTGCAGACGTGCGAACCGGCTATCCGCGTCTTCTCAGCGAACTGACTATTACCACTGCCCTCCGCACCGCCGCAACCTCCGCCCTGGTCGGCCGCTCGCTCGCGCGCCACAACTCGAAATCGATGGCCATCATCGGCAACGGCGCACAGAGCGAATTTCAGGTGTTGGCATTCAAGGCTTTGCTTGGCATCCGCGAAGTGCGCGCATACGACATTGATCCCGCTGCGACGCAAAAACTGATTCGCAATCTGGCGGGCGTTCCTGACCTGCATATCATCGCTGCGAAGAGCGTACGTGAGGCGATCCAGGGCGCTGATATCGTCACCACAGTCACCGCTGACAAAACGAACGCAACAATCCTCACGCCGGACATGATTGAGCCGGGCATGCACATTAACGCCGTTGGCGGCGATTGTCCTGGTAAAACCGAGCTGCATGCAGACATCCTGCGAAACGCGCGTGTCATTGTCGAGTTCGAGCCTCAAAGCCGAATCGAAGGAGACATTCAGCAGATGCCTGCCGATTTCCCGGTGACGGAATTGTGGCAAGTATTGGCTGAAATGGAACCCGGCCGCCAAACCCATGACCAAGTCACGGTATTCGATTCAGTCGGTTTTGCGCTTGAAGATTTCTCGGCGCTACGGTACGTCAACGACTTGGCTGAAGCAAAGTCTATCGGATCGCATATCGACCTGGTGCCCATGCCGGATAACCCGAAAGATCTCTACCAGTATGTTGCACCATGGGTCGAGAGCGACGTCAACGATTCGTCGCGGGTCGTGATGACGGCCTAAGACCGAGTTGGAGGCCACGCACAGATTCGTCCCCCATAACGCCATGAAGATTCAAGGGTTCAAGAAAAAATATGCAGACTACCAACCACGTCCTGATGATTCGACCGGTCAAGTTCGTGTCCAATCCGCAAACCGCAACCAGCAACGCGTTTCAGAAAAGCGACCTTGTGGATGACGTCGCGCAGAGCCTTGCCCAACGAGAGTTTGACGATTATGTCCATGCATTGCGAAATGCCGGTGTCAAGGTAGTCGTCGTCGACGACACGCCGCGGCCACATACGCCGGACTCGATCTTTCCGAACAACTGGGTAAGCTTTCACTCCGACGGAAGAGTTTTCCTGTACCCGATGGAGGCGCCGAACCGTAGGATGGAACGTCGCGTCGCCGTGCTCGCCGAAATTGAAAAGCAGTTCGCTATCCGCGAGATTGTTGACCTTGGGCGGTTCGAGATGGAAGACAAGTACCTGGAGGGAACGGGGTCCATGGTGCTCGACCACGACCACAAGATCGCGTATGTTTGTCATTCATCGCGCAGTCATCCCGACGCCATGCGAGCGTTCGAGGAGCGAACCGGATTCCAGGCACTATGGTTTTCAGCAACTGACCGGCACGGCAAGGCCATCTATCACACGAACGTCATGATGTGCGTCGGCAAGTCCTTGGCCATCGTTTGCATGGATTCCATCCCTGACTCCGAAGAGCGACAGGCAGTCCGCGACAAGTTGCATGAAACCGGAAAGCAAATTATCGAGATTACGCATTCCCAGATGGAATCGTTCGCAGGCAACATGTTGGAACTGCGTTCCGACCAGGGACGCCCCGTATTTGCTATGTCGCGTAGCGCATGGCACTCACTGGACCTCGAACAACAGCACCGCATCGCCAGCTATGCAGAACGCGTGTTCGCCCCCGTCGAAACTATTGAGCGTTTGGGAGGCGGTAGTGCCCGCTGCATGATTGCGGAAATCTTTCTGCCCCGGCTAGGAATGGCAGCGAACAATTGCGCAACGACGTCCTTTCCTGAAGCAGCGCATAGATAAAGACACTGTACGCGTCCATACCTTGCGCGCATTTTTGATTACTCCAACACCTGCACATTGCGTGTTCGAAGTGTCTTTTCAATCCACGCATCGTCGTACCTGTTCAAGGCGATCGACTCGAAGATTGCCGCTTCGTCAGCGGCTTTTTGCCTGGACGCCGCGGCGACCGCCCTGGCGTCCACGGGTGAGACGAAA
The DNA here is from genome assembly GCF_003591035.1 of Noviherbaspirillum saxi. NCBI lineage: Bacteria > Pseudomonadati > Pseudomonadota > Betaproteobacteria > Burkholderiales > Oxalobacteraceae > Noviherbaspirillum > Noviherbaspirillum saxi. Next base: position 839,397 of record NZ_QYUO01000002.1, on the reverse strand, counting down.
ACAACTCCATCATCGTCACCAACGACAATGTCGCCGGGTTGAACGACTACGCCGCTGATCGACACTGGAGCGTTGATTTCCCCGGGACCTTCCTTGTAAGGACCACGATGGCAGACACCACGCGCGTAACACGGAAAGTCATCCTCGCGATAGGCGGCGACGTCCCGGATTGCCCCGTCCATGACGACGCCTGCGAATCCTCGTGCCTGAGCGACCCGCTTCATGATCTCTCCCATTAGCGCACGGTCGAGACTTCCGTCACCGTCAATCACCAGGACATCGCCAACACCGCCCATCTGCAGGGCCTTGTGAATCATCAGGTTATCACCGCTCCGTACTCGCACCGTCAATGCCTGGCCAAGCAGACGGGTACCGGGACGATGAAACGGATGCAGATTCCACGTCCCGTTAAGGCGAGACAGGTTGTCGCTGATGATTGATGCCGGAAGGTTTCCAAACAGCGCAATCAGGTTTTCGTCGGTCCTTGCGCGGTTATAAATGCGAAATCCAGGTTGTGTCACTGCACTCTCCTCTTGATGACAAGCCATGCACCGCTGTGCAGGCGCTAGTGTCCTGTTCCGCAAATTCGTTGAACAATAAATGCGGCGAAATTGTGTCGAGACAAGGAAAAAAGCACAGCAAGGCCGGGGCCTTGCGCGCATTTTTGACGCAGTATCGGCGCAATTGTCGTCGTCATTTATTCAACGAATTTAGGAAACAGGACACTATGTTAAAACGTCGTAATCTGACTCAATGGTGGTCGATGTTCTCAAGGAGCACCTCCACCGGGTGCCGTAACCGTCGTCCACGGAAGCGCGCCGCTTGGCTCCGGCACGAATACCCCGTCGCCAAGAGCTCTCCTTGTGATATTTCGGTGCCGCCGTCGAGGATTGGTCCCCAAGACTGTTCAAATATCGTTTTGGATGTTCTTACGTTGCGCGACTCGTGCCCGTAAGTTCCTGACATCCCGCAACATCCGCTGGCCTGAACGTCCAGTCGCAGCCCGGCACGGGCGAAGACCTGCTGCCACTGGCCGACACTGGCGGGAACATTGGTCCTCTCGGTGCAGTGGGCGAGCAACCGGAAGTTTGCACCGGCGGTCGGATCGGATTGAGGTAGAACGCGCAAGAGCCATTCTTGCGGCAGCAGAACGAGTGGACAGTCCTGCGCACCCGTCACCTTGAGATATTCCTGCCGGTACACCAAGGTCATCGCCGGATCGAGCCCTACCAGGGGAATGCCACTTGCGGAAAGCGCCTTTAGCAAAGCGGCATTACTGGCCGCCGCCCGTTCGAATGCGGGCAGGAAGCCCTGACCATGCAAGGGCTTGCCGTTCGGCCGGAATGGTGCGATGTAGACACGGTAGCCGGTACGGGCGGCCAGTTCGACGAACGCGGCCCATACCGGCGTTTCAAACCAGCGCGTGAATGCGTCTTGCACCAGCACCACGCTGCGCTCACGCTCTTCCGCCGTCAGCGCTGCCAGCAATTCAGCGCTTGCAACGCGAACCTGCAGGCGACGCAACAGCGGCGCCACGTCGAAGCGTGTGAGCAATGGACTGTCGACCATGCCTGCACATCGGTCGAGCATTGTGCGCATCCAGGATGACGACATGATTCCGTTATACAAACGCGGCGCGCGCGCGAGGTACGGGATCGTGTACTCCAACGAGCCGATGAGGTAGTCCTTCAGCGGCCGCAGATAACGGGCGTGATAGAGGGCCAGGAAGCGCGCGCGGAAATCGGGCACGCTGACCTTGACCGGACACTGCCCGGCGCACGACTTGCAGGCAAGGCACCCAGCCATCGCCTCGTAGACCTCGTGCGAAAAATCATTCTTGGCGGTTCCGGATCGGCTATTGCGCCAGCGTTGCGGCAATGTACGTGCAAAGGCGAGGACCGACGCACGCGGTTCGGCCAGCACGTCCGTTCCCACCAGATCCTGCAAGCGCAGCCACTCGCGCATTAGCGAGGCACGTCCTTTGGGGGAATGCCGGCGCTCCCGTGTTCCCTTCCAGGATGGGCACATCGCGTCGTCCGGGTCGAAGTTATAGCAGGCGCCGTTTCCATTGCAATGCATCGCGGCACCGTAGCTCCGCCAGACGCGCTCGTCGATCTGCCTGTCAGCTTCGCCACGTAGTGGCACGCCATCGATGCGGAGCAGCTTCGCCTCGCGGATGGTGGCTGGGGTCGCGATCTTTCCTGGATTTAACTGATTGTTTGGATCGAACGCTGCCTTCAATTGCTGCAACGCCGGGTAGAGTTCGCCAAAGAATTCCGGGGCATACTCTGAACGGACACCCTTGCCATGTTCGCCCCAAAGAAGACCTCCATACTTCTTTGTCAGGCCTGCCACACCGTCGGAAACCGTGCGTATCAGCTTCACCTGCTCGGGATCTTTCAGATCCAGCAAGGGGCGGACATGCAATACGCCGGCATCGACATGGCCAAACATGCCATAGCTGAGCCCAAGGCCGTCAAGCAGGCTGCGAAACTCGGCAATGTACTCCGGCAGCACCTCGGGCGGGACGGCGGTGTCTTCGACAAAGGGTTGTGGGCGCGCCTCGCCCTGTACGTTTCCGAGCAGGCCCACGGCACGCTTGCGCATTGTGTAGACCTTTTCCACAACCTCCGCGCCCGTGGCCAGCGTGTGCCCGAGCCGACGTACGCTCGCATCGGACTGCAAATGCGCAGTGAATGCGGACACACGCGTGTTTACTTCGTCCACATCATCGCCGCTGAATTCGACCAGATTGATGCCCAGGGTCTCCGGCTCGCCCTCCGTCCGCGGAAAGTAATCCGCCACGCTGGTCCACACAATGTCCTTCATGGCCAGCAGCAGCACCTTGGAGTCCACTGTTTCGATCGAGAGCGGCTGGTGCGACATTAACGCCCGGGCGTCGCGCAGAGCGTCCATGAAGCCCGCATAACGCACGTTCACGAGCACGGAATACTTTGGGATTGGCAGAACATTAAGCTCTGCTTCCACCACGAAACCAAGCGACCCTTCCGCGCCGCACAGCACGCTATTCAGATTGAACCTGCCGTCCGGCTCCTTCAGGTGGGCCAGGTCGTAACCGGTGAGGCAGCGATTGAGCTTCGGGAAACGTTCGTCGATCAACGCAGCCTGAGATTCAACGATCCGCACCGCCGCGCGGTACGCGTCCCCTACCCGCCCGGGTCGCCGCAACAGGTCGCCGAGCGCGGCGCGCTCGAGCGGCCGGCTCTCGAAGCGGTCACCGCCAAGCAGGACGCAATCGAGCATCAACACATGGTCGCGCGTCTTGCCATAGGTACAGCTTCCCTGTCCGCTGGCATCGGTATTGATCATGCCTCCCAGCGTCGCCCGATTGCTGGTCGACAGTTCCGGCGCGAAAAACAGGCCGTACGGCGCCAGCGCCGCATTCAGTTGATCCTTGACTACTCCTGCCTGCACGCGTACACGGCGTGCCTGCGGATCGATCGCCAGGATCCGGGTCATGTGGCGCGACACATCGACCACAATGCCATCCGTTAGCGACTGTCCATTCGTACCAGTGCCGCCGCCGCGGGGGGTGAGCACTATCCGGCGGTAAGCGGGTTCAGCCGCCAGTCGGGCGAGCCGCTGCACGTCTTCCGCATCAAGAGGAAAAACGATTGCCTGCGGCAGCCGCTGGTAGATGGAATTGTCGGTGGAGAGGACCGTCCGGTCAGCATAGGCGGTGGAAATCTCTCCGCGAAAGCCGGCAGAGGCTAGCGCGCCGAGGAAATCACGGTAGCTCTGCATCAGGGTATCAGGAGGAACGACGTGTGCAATCATGGCAGCTGGTATTAAGGCGGGAACGATGGACGTTGCTTTACTTTCCACGCACCTTGCTTCGGTGTGGCCACTCAGGGTGGACCGGCGTGGCAACGATCCCCACTCCAGGGTGATTTTTTTCTGCACTACCGTTCAAGCCGCGGTATAGGCGGTCTTCACCGTGGTGAAGAATTCCTGTGCATAGCGTCCCTGCTCTCGCGGACCATAACTGCTGGCCTTGCGGCCGCCGAACGGCACATGGTAGTCCACGCCGGCAGTCGGCAGATTGACCATGACCATGCCCGACTGCACGTGCCGCTTGAAATGGGTCGCATGCTTCAGGCTTGTGGTCGCGATTCCAGCCGAGAGTCCGTATTCGGTATTGTTGGCGACGTCCAGTGCTTCTTCGTAGTCCTTTACCTTGATGACGGCCGCCAGCGGGCCAAAAACTTCCTCGCGGTTGATCCGCATGCCTGCGGCGGTATCCGTGAGCAGTGTCGGGGTGACGAAGAAGCCGGTATTGCCGCTCCCGGTGTGGCAACTTGCCGCTGTCCCGCCGGCTGCCAGGGTCGCGCCTTCTCCAAGGGCCACGTCTACGTACATCAAGTCTTGCTCCATCTGCGCCTGGCTTGCGGCCGGCCCGATATCCGTACCGGCTGCGAGCGCGTCACCCACTCGGAGCGTCGCCATGCGCTCCTTCATGGCCGCAATGAAGCGGTCGTAGATGCCTTCGGTGACGATAAGACGACTGGATGCAGTGCAGCGTTGACCAGTGGAGAAGAAAGCGCTCTGCACGGAAAGCTCCACCGCCTGCGCCAAATCGGCATCGTCGAGGACAACCTGCGGATTCTTGCCTCCCATTTCCAGCTGCACCTTTTTACCATGCTCGGCGCATTGCATAGCGATGCGGTGGCCGACGCTGGTGGAACCGGTAAAGCTCACCGCTACGATGCCAGGATGGGTTACCAGAGGGTCGCCGATTACGCTGCCGCGTCCCATGACCAGGTTGAAGACGCCAGCCGGAAGACCTGAGCGGTGAATGATTTCGGCAAGCGCCCAGGCCGAAGCCGGGACGAGGTCGGCGGGCTTGAAGACGACGCAATTGCCAAAAGCCAGAGCCGGGGCGATCTTCCAGGCGGGAATGGCAATCGGAAAATTCCACGGTGTAATCAGGCCAACGACGCCGATGGGCTCGCGTGTGATGTCAACACCTACCCCGGGACGCACCGAGGGCAAAGTTTCGCCGGAAAGACGCAAGCATTCTCCGGCAAAGAACTTGAAAATGTGACCGGCGCGGGTAACTTCACCGATGGCTTCGGGCCGGGTTTTCCCTTCCTCGCGAGCGAGCAGTGTTCCAAGTTCTTCGCGTCGTGCCAGTATTTCGGACCCGATCTTGTCGAGCGTGTCGCTGCGTGCCTGCACGCTGCCTGTGGACCAGCGCGGAAAGGCTGCTTGGGCGGCAGACACGGCTGCATCGAGCTGCGTCACGTCGGCCTGAGCATATTCGCCGATCGTGTCAGCGGTGTCGGAGGGGTTGAGGTTGTGCCCGTAGCGTGCGCCTGCTACCCATTCGCCGCCGATAAGATTGTTGAAAGGCATGGTTGATTGCTCCCGCGCTGATGCGCATAGAAAGAGATGGACGACCGTAACCAGCTGCGTCGCTCGTCGCGGAGCGCACAGTTGTTCTCCCGGTTCAGTCGCCAACTCGTTTTAGTTCACTTGTGTCAGCAGCGGCTGGCCGCTGAAATGCGCCTCGGCGTTTTCCAGGAAACGCAGCACCGACGCATGGATTGCTTGCGGTGAGATGCCGCCGATATGCGGCGTGAGCACCGCATTCTCGAACTCCAGCAAGGGTGCCGGCGGCATGGGCTCGTTCTCGTACACATCGAGTGCCGCTGCCCAAATGCGCTTGTCGCGCAAGGCATCGGCCACTGCATTGGTATCGACGAGTGTGCCGCGTGCAATATTAACCACCACCCCCTGCGGTCCCAGCGCATCGAGCACTTCCGCATTGACGATGTGGTACGTCTCCTTGCCGCCTGGTGCAGCGATCACCAGGAAATCACACCAGGCCGCCAGCGCCTTGATATCGTCGAACCATTGAAAGCCGGTCTCGTCACGTCGTGTCCGACTGTGGTAGCCGATCTCCATATCGAAGCCCTGCGCGCGCTTGGCAATCTTCTTGCCGATCGCACCCAGGCCGAAGATCCCCATCCTGCGTCCGGAGACGTGCGGCGGACGCGGAATATCGTCGCGCCATAAACCATGGCGCACGCCGTTGTTAAGGAAAGGCAGGCGGCGAATAGCGGCCAGCAGAATCGTCATCGCATGATCGGCGACCGCGTCGTCATTGGTGCCGGCCGCATTGCATACCGGGATGCCACGGGCGCGAGCCGCGTCCCGCGCCACATTCTCAAAGCCGACTCCGACAGTGCAAATCAGCTCCAGCCGGGGCAACTGCGCAATTTCCTCGGCCAGCAGACCGTTGGTGCCGTTGGTCAGCACGACCCGGATGTCTGTACCGCGCGCGGCGATCTGCGCCTGGCCATTGGATCGGTCTGCGCCGAGCCCGGCATTGGGTGCGTAAATCATTTCGAAGCGCTCGGATACCAGAGCGCGGTGTTCTTCGGAAAGGTATACCAAGACGAGCAGCACGGGCTTCATATTGGAATCATTCATCTTCATGATCAGATAGATTGCGTAGCGTTATAGATAATAATTAATCCGGCCTAGCGCCACGGCCGCAACGTCGATGGTGCAGCAGTCGAACTGCAGGCGCTCTCCGGTATCGGCCAGTGTATTGCCGTCGGCGCGGTAGAGCCGCACCTGACGGTTCATGGCATCCTGGACCAGAACCCCATGGCCGTCCGGCGTGAAGGCATGCCCTTGCAGCCATTGACCGCCCGCCAACTTCGCGGCAGGCAGCAGACGTCCGCCATCGATACGGTACTGCACATAGGCGGCCGTTCCGAAAAAGGGCGAAGCTTTGGGCTTGTTGCTGCCATTGATTACGGTCACACCGAGCTTGCTGCCGTCCGGCGAGAAAACCACTCCTTCGGGTGTCTGCCCTACGGTAATTGTGTCGACGGTGCGCGGCGGCTCCGCCCGAAGATCGATCAAACTGATCGTGTCGGCATCGCCGCTGCCGGCGCCCAGATTCGTCACCGCGGCCCAATGTCCATCAGACGAGATATCTAGCCCATAGGGACGCAGGCCGGCAAAGATTGCGCGTTGATCGAGCTTGACCGTGCGGCCATCAATAGCCAGCATGCTGATACGGTTGTCGCCGTCGCGCGTCACCAGCGCGCGGCGGCCATCTGGTGTAAAGGCGACATGTGCTGGCCCCGATTTCTCGCCGAGCATGACCTTGTCCACAGCCGCCACCTTATCCTGATCGATTGCCAGCACCGAGACCGATCCCTCGACGCGGTTTGCGACAAGCGCCAGCGTGCCGGCGCGATTGATTGAAATGCCCGATGCGCCTGCCCCCGCATTCACCGTTGCGATGACGCGTGGTGCGGCTGCACCGCTCGGGTCGAGCGCAACCACCGATACGAGATCGTAGGGCACGACCTTTTCCGCGTTCACCGGGTCGCGTCGGGTAGCCGCACTGATCAGGGCCATGCGTCCGCCTGGCGCAATGGCGATTGAGCTCGGCGGTCCCACCAGGGAAACCGGCATGGCGATCTGGTGGACGACACGCAGGCGCGAGCCGCTGACCTCGATCACGGCCAGCGTGTCATCCGCCTTGCCAACAGCGGGCGCACCATCGGCAAGGGCAGCACGGCCGTCCTGGGTTGAAAGGAAATAGACGGTGTTGGTACTGGCGCTGTGCGGCGTGGTGCATCCGGCCGCTGTGCACACGACAGCTGCAGCCAGAATGGCGCGTATGGCTTTGGAAGGAATGGGCATGTGAAGTCCGGGTCTTGGAGTCAACTGAAGAGAATTGGCCGGTTGGCGCGTCCGCCGTATTGGCAGGATAGTCTTGCCCAACCGGTCACTCCTTACCTTAATCAATGCGAGCACCGGACAGCTTGATCAGCTTGCCCCACTTGTCGATCTCGGTCGTCAGGAATTGCTTGAACTCCTCGGGCGAGTTACCTACCGGCGTTGAGCCTTGATCCGCAAGCGTCTTGCGCACGGCCGGATCCTGCAGCGCCTCGCGGATCGCAGCACTCAGCTTGGTGATGATAGGCTGCGGCGTGCCGGCAGGCGCAAATACACCGTTCCACAGCACGACTTCGTAACCGGGCAGGACTTCCGCTACCGCCGGCACGCTGGGAAGACGCGACGAACGGGTCTTGGTGGTTACGCCCAGCGGCCGCAGCTTGCCGCTGTCGATGTATGACAGAACTTCGACCAGCGGCGAGAACACGGCCTGAATCTGGCCCGCCAAGAGGTCGGTATTGGCCGGCGCACCACCCTTATAGGGTACATGGACCATGTCGCCGCCCACCATGTTGTTGAACAAGGCGCCGGACAAATGCTGGGAAGCACCGTTGCCGGCGGATCCGTAGGTGATGTGCACTTTTTTCTGTTTGACCAGATCGACAAACTCTTTGAGGTCCTTGGCCGGGACGTCATTGTTGACCACCAGTACATTCGGAATCAGGCTGACCTGCGAGACCGTAATCAGATCCTTCTGCAGGTTGAATCCCATGTTCTTGTATAGCGTGACATTGGAGGCAACGGTGCTCGTGTGCATCAATAAGGTATAGCCGTCCGGCTTTGCCCTGGCCGCATACGCAGCGCCGATGTTGCCGCCGGCGCCAGGCTTGTTTTCCACAATCACCTGCTGGCCGAGCGTGCTGCTGAGCTTCTGCGCCAGCAAACGGGCCGTATAGTCGGTGCTGCCGCCGGGCGCGAATGGAAGGACCAGCGTTACCGGGCGCTCCGGCCAGTCGGCCGCGTGCGAAGAGGATGCGAAGAAGGTCGTCGCAACGACGACGGATGCAAATGCTCGCAGGAAGGTAGATCGTTTCACTATTGTCTCCTTTATTGAAATCTAGCGGCGTGGCACCACCACGCCGTACTTGCTTGTCAGCGCTGACCGTCGCCCACCTTGATCTCGTCGGCCCGCAATCCACCGAGACGCTCATGCACCCGTGTTCCCGTTGCCATCACCAGCGCATAGAGAAGCTCGTTCGGACGCGGGCCGTCTATCGTGCCCACCTCCATGGTGCTGAAGTGGCTGCGCACATAGGCAGCCTCGATGTGGTGCAAGGGGATCTGCAGCCTTGTACCCGCGCTTGCCACCACCTTTGCAGCCGGCACGATGGACTTAGCCTTTGGCAGATGCTGGCGCATCGGATAGCCGCCGCCGATATGCCAGATGGCGCCATGCTCGAGTTCGCCATTCAGACCGACGATTGCTCCCTTGCCATAGGCCTGGATCTTGTCGGCGCCTCCGAGAGCCTCGATGAGCTCCGGCACGATCTCCATGGCCATCTTGGTCGAGTCCTCAACCAGCTGAGTCAACTCTTCGACGTAGCGACCTGCATACGGATTCTCGATCACAACCGCGATGCTGCCCATCTTGATCGGTTCGCTGCGAGCAGGACCACCCTCGTGATAGACCGACTCGATGTTGAGCAGCTTCTTGCGGATTTTGATTAACGACATGGAAAACTCCTAAGCAAAAAATTATGAACGTGGGAGCGAGCAGCCGGCATCTACTACATTCGGTGCAGTCCATGGCAGACTTCACCGGCCTTTCGCTCCGATGACTGACATCAGTAGATGGCACAACACGCATACGCGCCTAAGCGTCCGGGAAAAACTAGTGACGCATTACTCGTCGGTCGACGCTTTACCAAACTGCGCGCCAGCCCATTGCTCGAAATGGCGAATGGGATATACGTTATCCTGCTGCCCATCGCCCTGAGTGATCGCGAAGGCAAGGAACTGGCGCGCCGCCGGGCTTACCAGCATCGGAGCGCCGATTTTCTCGGCCTCATCGATACACATCTTGATGTCCTTGTGCAGCAGTTCCGTCGTGAAGCGGATCGGGAAGCTGCGGTCCAGTGCGCATTGCGGAATGCGCTCCAGCGTGGCGAAGGAGCGACCGCTCGAAACGTTGATGACATCGAGCATGGTTTTCGAATCCAGGCCTGCCTTCACCCCATACACCAGGGCTTCACAGCTGGCGACCATGCTAGTCGCGTAAAGCGTGTTGTTGATGATCTTCATCGTCTGCCCCAGGCTCGGATCCGTGCCCAAATAGAAGATGTTTTTCCCTATGACGCGTAGCAGCGGCTCCACTTCCTTATAGGTATCCTCGGGGCCAGCAGGCATCACCGCCAGTGTTCCCTTCTCGGCTGCTACGGTGCCGCCCGAAACCGGCGCGCCGATCATCGCGATGCCACGCGCGTTGAGTAGTGCCTCCACTTCCTTGGTGACCGAGGGACCAGTGGTGGAAAGATCGACCACGATACGTACAGCACTGCCTTGCGCAACCTCCGCGGCAACCTCAGCCACAATGCGCGGCATCGGCAGGCACAGCAAAACGATTTCTGCTCTCGAAGCAAGCTCCTGCGCGCTGCCGACGCCGTGAGCGCCCTTTTCCACCAGGCGCCGTTGCATGGCTTCATTGCGGTCGTGAACAATGAGTTCATACCCAGCCGCTAATAAGCGCGTCCCAAAATGCACGCCAATGTTTCCCAAGCCAATAAGTCCGACTTTCATAAAGAATCTCTTCCCAAGTGAGTTGCGATACTGCCAACCATGCTCTGTGGTGCTTTCGCGGCATGGCAATGTCACAAATGGTAGGCTTGGCTGGATACCCGGGCAAATTCCGTTTATGGGGCGGGGTATAACTTTATGTTAAGGCTTGGCGAGGCACCAACCCGGCGCAGAAATGGGAAAGGTATCGATCGTTCACGGCCATGAGCTGCCGCCATTGGGTACGGATGCAGACTTACATTTCCTGATACCAAGCAAATTAAGTGGGAGCAAGACATCCGATGCGGAAGCAGCAGAAAGTGAGACTAAACTGCGTGTAAAACGCGCGTCGTCTCAATTCATTTTTTGTTGACAGCGCGTGGAGAACGCTTGGACACTTCAGCTTGCGTACTCTCAGAGTTTGCGCATTTTTCGTACGGCGCCGTCCGGAGGGCCTGGACGGTGGGCGAATCCTGTCGCTGGTGCGGGCGCTGCGGAGAATACGAGTGCATCGCACGAAGTATCTCGGCAAACTTGTCTGCATGCGTTTTGCGGGTATCAAAAACGGACCGTACGATGCTCGGCGTAAGACGGATTTCGTCCTCCAGCGGCAATACCTGCAGATCATTCCAGTCGATTCCCTCTACGGTAAACTGGTCAACCATTGCAATCCCCGCCCCCGAGCGCACCAGTGAACATGCGACGTCGGTCTGGTGAATATCGATGCGCGAAGAAAGCGTCAGGTTCGCCTTGCGAAACGCAGCCGACACCAGTTGGCCGAATGGAATGGCCGGATGGTGGGCGATGAGCGGATATCGCGCCAGGTCAGCGATGGAGACGCTGGCTTGCTGAGTGAGTTCATGACCAAGTGGAACCAGACAGACCATACGACCTTCCGTAAATGGCTGCACAGTCAGGTTAGGATGTTCCAGCGGAAGAACGGAAACGGCTATGTCAACTTTGTTACTTAGCACTTCCTGCGCCATGCTATTGAGCAGGGTCGTGTGATAATTCACGCGAATATTCGGATAGCGCTGCACAAACTCGGCGATCGCCTTCGGGATGAAACTGCGTGAAAGGCAGGGGCTAGAGGCGATGTTGAGCGTCCCGGATGGCCCTTGAGCAAGCCCCCGGGCAAAGTCTTCGACACGAAGCGCCTGCTGGAAAAATTCATCGACCTCGCGGAAGAGCGCCTCTGCCTCCGGCGTAGGTACCAGCTTTCCTTTGACGCGACTAAACAGCGATAAGCGCAAGGTCTGTTCAGTGTGCGAAATGATTCGGCTGACTGCCGGCTGCGACGTGAAGAGTAGCTTGGCCGCGCCGTTAATGGAACCGGTAAGCATTACCGCCCGGAAAACTTCCATTTGGCGTAGGCTAAATTTCATATCATGCTCACTCTCGGAAAAACTCGTTGCCGAACAATGGGTTACGGCAATGGCTCTTCGATTCTAGCATGCTGCCTGAGCTGCGAGAGAAGAGAGGTGGACCTTGCGTTAATCAATACCAACTATGCACCGGAAGCCAAGCTCAACCCGGTCAAGGATTCGCTCATCATCGAAAACGGCGATTCTCCCTATGCCCACCTACTGGTCGCAAGCGAAGACAATAAGGACAGCGCAGCAGTCAAGAAACTGGCCGCTGCCCTGAACCATACTTATCGTTGCTTTTCAGATATTTCATTCAAAGAATAAAGCAATCACTCCTTTCCTTGAAAAACCGAGCCGTGCGCACGCCTATAGAATTTAACCTCCGAAGTAGATATCGCCCGGCATATTGGGTTGACGCAATTGGTGAGGATGCGAAACATTTCCTCGACCGTCCTCTAGATTTTGCGTGGAATAGCGTGCACCTCCTACGCCATACGCGCCACTCGCCGGCTCATCGTTGCGACTACTACCGCTGCTCATTGGCGCGGCAGGCGCCCGCGATCCGCTTAATTCGGAGCGGACCTCCGCGCGTGATTTGAAGGACTGAAAGTCTTTGAATGAGTCAGCTCCATCCATGATGCCAACCTCAGCAACAGCCTGGCCTGCTGCTGTCAATGCAAAAACGGTGGAAAGAGCGGTAATCCACTGATTCGTTCTCATATTAAAGCTCCTCGATACGAAGATTATCCATGCCTTATTGTTGGCGAAATACGCTCCACTACGCATAGGCAAAAGGCGTAACGATGCCGCAATGGAAACCTTGCGTGGCATCGCAGGATATGTACTACATGCGCTATCTAAAATTTGCTAAGCGTGATTCCCGTTATGGCCGATAGTCGTAAGCGGCGAAATATGAAGGGCCGGGTCACACATTTGTGGTGCGGATCCATCGTTATGCGGTTGGCATGCGGATCGCCCCCATTTCGGAACCGTTGAGGTGAATGCCTACGGTAGGTGAGGACCACTATATGTCGCAGTCGCACTCACTTCAAGTGATAGATTTTTTGCTTCGGGGCGACTTAATGTCGTGTTGGTCCTGCAGGACCTTCATTGGACTGAAGCTTTCCTGAGGAAGACAGTGGCACTTGGGCTTCTGCTCTCGCATACGCATGGTCGACCGGACTTTTGAAACGGAACAGATGGATAGCCTCGGAAACAAAATACCGGTGTGCCACTGGAGTAGCTCCGTACCAGTGTACAAGATGGTCATAGAAACTGGAATTGCCCTTTGGGCCATTAACGTTAAGATAAGCGATGGCACGCCAGTCGGAATTTTTTTCCAAAAATGGCAGCAAGATATTTGCTACCAATTCATTCTTTTCACGCAAATATGGCTTGGAAATCAGTGACGGCCCATTATCACGAAACCATTGATCAAACGTGACATTCGTCGGGAGCTGTCTGTGGGGATCCGACAGCGCTCTTCGTGTGAAGGCCTGCATTTCCGATGCATAGGAGCGCCATCCCGGTAGCGGCGGGGCTTGTAACCAGGTTAACGAAAATCGCTTGAGCATATACAAAGAAGCGGTTTCACACAGCGTTTCCTCAAACCATTGGTGTCGTGCATGATGAGGTGGTGCATGGTATTCATACTGCGCAAGAATATGAAATAACTCATGCGAGAACTCATAAATATACTCAGCCCAGTGTTGATCTTTTGCGGCCAATAAAATCTGATATTCATTGCGCGGACCTTTTTGGTAGAGCACGACCGGCGCATGTGACGACGGGGACACAATAATCGGGTCGAGCTTCTTCCCTGGGAAATGCGTGAGGATCTCACTCGCCACTGCACTGAGTAGCAATTCAATTTGTTTCGACTCCACATTGCCCCAGCCACCCGCTGAAACAACGATTGTCGGCCTGGTCTGACCTTGTATTTGAGAGTGATTCTTTTTATCGTGCTGACGCAGCTTTCCATCAGAAACAGAAGCCTCCACGCCGTGGAAATGCAATAAAGAGAAAACCGCTGAGGTTAGAACGGTAACGCGTTTCACTTGCTCACCTCTGAAAACTTGAATGAACTTTCACACTGCGCTTTCCTGTTACGTTTTTCGGTGATCCTGGAAGGCAGGAGAATTTGGACTGAAAAAGGGAGCTTTTTGTAAGATCCTTTCTCCCGAATAGTTAATTTCCGACTATTCGCTACCTATGTTGACCACTGAATGAGAGAAATGTTTTAAGGATATTTGACCCACTCTCTAAAATTAGTACAGTAGTAGAAAGGATTCTTCTTAGGAAACAGGATGGGGCGGTGTTTTTCTGAAGAGCAAAGAGACCTGGTTTGCCGATCTGACCGTACGCGAAACTGAAATGGGCCCGATGTCATGCTATCGTTCTTCAGCATTAAACTTCGATCGGCCTTACTTTAGCGTGAAGCGAACGCTTTGCGGCTTACTGCCCGTGGCGACAGATGCGACTACTTTGGTACCCTTGTCAACCTTGAACGTTCCTTTCGCTTGCAACTTGTTCTCATCTGCCGGGACAAGCTTCACTTCGGATTTGTCGGAAGCAGACAGCAGCGTCAGGGTCGCCGACGCGTCCTTAGTATTGACCGACTTGCCATGGTCTGTGATGTAAAGAGTTATCGTGTCGGGCTTTACAACCAGCTCGTAGTTGACGTCCTTGACGACAGACACGATACCCCCGTACATCGGCTTGGCATCATGAGCGTGTTCACCGCCCTTTTTATCCTCATGGTTGTGGCCTTTATGGTCATCTGCAGTCATGCCGATATTGGCAAAAGACATGGCAAGTACCGCGAGAGTAGCCGAAGCAAATTGATGAAATTTCATATTTTCTCCTGATAGTAGTAAAACGCCTTGGTGTAGCAGTCAAGCGGGCCCCCATTGAAGGTCAACGGGGGCAGCCTGCTTAAGTGGGTAGTTGCTGGGGAACTGCCTGTATCGGAGCGGCTTGCTCCTCAAGCTCCTCGTCCTTGCGGTAAGCCAGGCGATAGAGAAGCGGAAGAACCAGAAGCGTCAATGCTGTCGACGAGAGGATGCCGCCGATGACCACCGTTGCCAGCGGACGTTGGACTTCAGCTCCAGTGCCTGTTGCGATAGCCATTGGCACAAAACCGAGCGACGCGACCAATGCGGTCATCAGCACCGGCCGCAGACGTGTCAGCGCGCCTTCACGGACTGCCTCATCCAGGGAGCGACCTTCTTCACGCAACGTGCGGATGAAGGAAATCATCACCAAGCCATTCAGCACCGCAACGCCGGACAGCGCAATGAAACCGACCGCAGCCGAAATGGACATTGGAATTCCTCGCATCCAGAGTGCGACAACACCCCCAGTCAGTGCGAATGGAATGCCGCTAAAGACGAGCAAGCCGTCCTTAAGATTGCCGAACATGGCAAACAGCAACGTGAATACCAACAGCAACGCCAATGGCACGACAATTTGCAATCGTTGAGCGGCAGACTGTAGCTGCTCGAACTGGCCGCCCCAGGTAGTCCAGTAACCGGCGGGTATTTTGACTTGCTCACGAATCGCACTTTCCGCTTCAGAAACGAAAGAGCCGATATCACGACCGCGTACGTTTGCGCTAATCACGATACGCCGCTTGCCATCCTCCCGGCTGATTTGGTTGGGACCGGGCGCGAGCTCCAGGCTGGCTACCTCGCCAAGGGGAATGAACGTTGGTCGTCCATTGCCGTTTTCGGCCCGGGGCAGCGAAATCGGCAGCCGTTTCATCGCTTCAAGGTCGTTACGGACGTTTTCCGGAAGGCGGACAATGATGTCAAAGCGACGGTCGCCTTGAAACAGGGTGCCGGCTTCCTTGCCACCAATGGCGGTTGCCACCATGTCCTGCACGTCGCCGACATTCAAGCCATACCGTGACGCTTTCTCCCGGTCGATATTAATAGTCAACATGGGCAGGCCAGTGGTCTGCTCGACCTTTACCTCGGCCGCTCCCGACACGCGACTCAAGGTGGCCGAAATCCTGGCTGCCGTATCATTGAGCACGTCCATGTCGTCACCGAACAGCTTGACCGCCACGTCGCTTCGCACGCCAGAAATCAGCTCATTGAAACGAAGCTGAATGGGCTGTGAAAACTCGTAGTTGCTACCCGGTATCTTTGAAATGGTTTGCTGTACCGCTGCCAACAGCTCGTCGCGTGTCTTCCTCGGTTTGGGCCACTGGTCTTGGGGCTTCAGCATGATGTACCCATCCGAGATGTTGGGCGGCATCGGGTCGGAGGCAATTTCAGCAGTCCCTGTACGAGCGAAGATACGGTCGATTTCCGGATGCTTCTGCTTCAGCATCCGTTCAAGTTGCTGCTGCATCGACACTGACTGCGACAAGCTGGTGCCTGGGATTCGCAACGCCTGAATGGCAAAGTCGCCCTCGTTCAGGCTGGGCACGAATTCAGTTCCCATACGAGTTGCCAGCAACCCCGACAGGATAACCATGACTGCCGCAAACGTGAGCACGACCGGCTTGTTTGCCATCACGAAGTCCAGCACCGGAGCGTACAGACGTTTTGCCCCTTGCATCACGACGTTTTCCTTCTCGGCGACCTTGTTGCCAATGAAAAGCGCAACGGCTGCCGGGATGAACGTGATTGACAGAATCATCGCGCCAAGCAGAGCAATCACCACCGTCAGGGCCATCGGATGGAACATCCGACCTTCCACACCGGTCAGTGCAAAAATCGGCAGGTACACAACCATGATGATGAGCTGGCCGTACAGCAGCGGGCGGCGAGCTTCCCGCGAAGCGGCAAACACTTCATGGAATCGTTCCGCTCTGGTTAGCGGTCGTCCATGGTGCGCCTGCGCATGCGCAAGCCGGCGGACGCAGTTCTCCACAATCACGACAGCGCCGTCAATGATGATGCCAAAGTCCAGCGCACCGAGACTCAGGAGGTTCGCACTGACTTTGTTCGACACCATGCCACTGAAGGTGAAGAGCATTGACAGTGGAATAACCATCGCGGTGATGATGGCCGCACGGATATTCCCAAGGAAGAGGAACAGAATCGCAATAACCAGTACCGCGCCCTCAATAAGGTTCTTCTTTACCGTATTGATGGCTTTATCGACCAGAACAGTGCGGTCGTAGACGGTAACTGCGACCACACCTTCTGGAAGCGTGCGGTTGATTTCCTCCATTTTCTTGTCGACGGCCTGCGAAACGGTGCGGCTGTTCTGCCCAATCAGCATGAACACTGTACCGAGCACGACTTCTCGTCCGTTTTCGGTGGCAGCGCCGGTGCGCAGCTCACGGCCAATCTCGACCGCGCCGATATCACGCATCCGAATAGGCACACCCCGGACGTTGCCCAAAATGATGTTGCTGATATCCTCGATGGACTGCACCTGGCCCGGGGCACGAATCAGGAGCTGTTCGCCACGCTTTTCGATATAGCCGGCACCGGCATTGCCGTTGTTACGATCAAGCGCGTTGACGACATCCTGGAGCGTCAGACCATAGGATGCCAGTCGTTCTGGAACCGGTGCGACCTGATATTCCTTTTCAAAGCCACCGATGGAGTTGATTTCGGTGACGCCCGGGACGTTGCGGAGCTGCGGCTTGATAATCCAGTCCTGGATTTCGCGCAGGTCCATCGGTGTGTAGGGTGTGCCGCCTGGCTTTTTCGCACCTTCCCTGGTCTCGACCGTCCACAAGTAAATTTCCCCCAGTCCTGTGGAAATCGGTCCCATGGCAGGCGTCACACCTGCCGGCAGCCGCTCCTTGGCTTCCTGCAGTCGTTCATTGACCAGTTGTCGGGCAAAGTAGATGTCGGTACCGTCCTTGAAGATGACTGTAATTTGCGACAGGCCATACCGCGACAACGACCGGGTTTGTTCCAGATTGGGCAAACCAGACATTACCGTTTCTAGAGGAAAGGTAATCCGCTGCTCCGTCTCCAGAGGCGAATATCCTGGTGCAGACGTATTGATTTGGACCTGGACGTTGGTGATATCAGGAACCGCATCGATTGGCAGCTTCTGGTAACTGAAGATACCGATGGCTGCCATCCCAAATACGGCTAGCATAACCAGCCATCGCTGCTCGATGGCAAAACGTATGATGCGTTCAAACATAGGAGTATCCTTTTCGCATCAATGGGTATGTTCGGCGCTGGCTTTACCCTGCTCCGACTTGACGATGAAACTGCCGGCACCTGCGTATTTGCTGCCGGTCTTCAGTCCCTTGACCACTTCGACAAGCTTGCCGTCGGACCGACCGAGTGTGACCTGCTGTGGAAGGAAACCGCCGGGAACGCGAACAAAGATAGTCGGCTTGTCATTGACGGTTTGAATGGCGTCAGTGGTTACTGCGACTGGAACTTCGGCCTGATTCGACACGATTGCGACATTTACAAACAGCCCCGGGCGCCAGGACATGTCCGGATTAGGTAGTGAAACCCGGGCTTTGGCAGTACGGGTTTGCTCGCCGAGCAAAGAGCCAACAAAGGAGATTGTCCCGGGTGCCTTCGCATCGAATGCGGTCGCCTTGACGGTGACTTTTTCGCCAACGCGAACCGCATTCAAGTCTTTCGCTGGCACAGCAACTTCAGCCCACACCGTCGACAAATCCGAGATGGTAAAAATGTCTGCGTCTTCCTTGATGGCCTCGCCTAGCGAGATGTGCTTTTCCATGATCATGCCGTCGAATGGCGCACGGATTTCATAGGCATTCAGTGCGCCGCGGCTGGATGCGCTGGCACCCAGTGCGTTCAGCTTCTGCTGCACATTGCGAACAGCGATTTCGGCTTCGTGCATCGCTTGCTCTGCCTGAAGGTAGTCCTGTTCTGCCGAGATTTTTTCCTGCCACAGCTTCTTTTCCCGTTCGTAAGTCGTTTTGGCCAATGCCAGGCGCTTTTGTGCGGCCAACAGCTCGCTGCGCTGCTCCGAAAGTCCAGAACTGGCGAGAACGGCCAAGACCTCGCCTTTTTTTACCTTTTGCCCAAGATTGACCTTGACGCTCTCAACAACACCAGCCATCCGGGGCACGACATGCGCTGTACGGTCCTCGTTGTAGCGGATTTCCCCTGGCAATGTGAGCGAGCTGTTAATCCTTGCCGGACCCGCGGTATTGACGGTAACGCCTGCAGCCTTGGACTGCTCGTCGTTTATTGCGACGGTCCCCTCCATCTCCTCGAACGTGAAGAGGTATGGCTCGTTGGCTGTTTGCGCTGCAACCGTGGCTTCGAATACGTGAGGCTCTGCAACCGGCGCGCTGCTCTTCAGGTAATCCTTTTCAGGCACGAACGCGAGTTCCTGTTTTTCGCCGTCCGGGCGCGTCAGGGTGATGGAAACCTTTGCCGAGTTTGGCGGAAGCGGCTTTTCTTTCTCGTACATGTAGACGTGGAAGCGTGGCTCGCCGCCTTCTTCGGCCATCAAGATCTCAAGGCCGAAGTCGCCTTCGGTGAACAATTTACCGCCGTGAGGACCTTTTGCCTGACCTTCTTCGTGGCCATGTTCATCATCATGCCCATGCCCACCTTTCTCTTCGGTGTGGTCAGCATGTCCGCCATGCCCACCGTGGCCATGTTCATCACCTGCCGGCTTGGGCTTGTTCATCGTCATGATGAGAACGCCCAGCAAGACACCAATCATGACGATGGCGAGAATTGAAAATAGCTGTTTCTTCGTAAGATTTTTCATGGTCTGCTCTTATTGCTTGGTCGCGGGCGTAGCTTCCCCGAGAATGCGGTCGATATCCGCGGCAGCGCGATGCGCCTCTGACAGCGCTCGCAGGTATTGGGACTTCGCTTGCAGCAGCGTGCGTTGTGCATCAAGCACATCCAGGAAGCCGAATTTCCCGAACTCGAATCCCTTCGAGGCAGCGTCATAGGCGCTTTGCGCGCCCGGAACGATCTCTTTCTGCAGTGATTCAGCCTCCTGGCGCGAGACACTCAACTTTTCATAAGCCTGTGCGAGCTCGCCATCCACGCGAATCTCGGTTGCGGACAGTTCGTCACGTGCCTTGTCAACACGGCGTAACGATTCCAGGACGTTTCCACGGTTGCTGTCAAATAAAGGTAGCGGAATAGATAGTCCGACCACTGCTTGATTACGGCCGGGCTCTTCCGAGCGCTTGACACCCAGCGTAACCGCCATATCAGGGATGCGGCGGCTGCGCTCCACCTGTGCCAATGCCTGTCGACGGTCGACTTCATGTCGTGCCCGGGTCAACGTAGGTGAAGTCGTCAATCGTTGTGAGATGCCGTCCATCCCGGGTAACTCGGGTAAAACGTTGAGCTGACCTTCAGCTTTCTCGAACCGGGGCAAGAGGTTGCCCCATGTCGCGCTGAGCCGTTTGCGTGCTGAATTTAGCTCGCTTCTGGCTTGAGCAAGTTCTAGGCGAACGCTAGATTCAGCAACACGTGCTTTCGTTTCTTCTACGGGAGACACTTTGCCAGCTGCCACGCGTTTGTTGGCAACGTTCGTCGCCCGCTGAGCAAGCTCGCCAGCCTCTTCGGCAAGGCGTACCCGTTCTTGTGCGGCGAGAGCATCAAAGAATGCTGTAATGACAGTGGCACGGACCTCCGCCTTCTTGGCGTTTAAATCGGCCACCGCGGCCGAAAGGCTGCTTTCTGCAGCACGCACACGTGCAAAGCGTTTCCCGCCCAGTTCAATGGACTGGCTGACCTGCAGCGTCGACTCGCGGGTTTCGCGGCGCCTGTCCTCGATACCGATTTCAAGCGACGGATTTGGAAGCACATTGGCTTGCAATAAGGTGGCCTCAACTGCCTGCAGCTCATATTGCACGGCAGATAGGTCCGGATTGGATTGCATAGCCAAGGTAATGGCGGCCTGAAGCGTGAGCGGTGCAGCCGGTTCTGCTACGCGGGCGGCATTAGCCTGCGTGGCAATGTAGGTGTGACTGACTCCGACAGGCGGGATTTGCGCACTCCCTGGCAAACTGAATGCCGCAAGACTTAGCGGCAAGAGATACCGATACATCAAATTCTCCTGACAAATGGGAAAGAATTTGACGAGACGTCACCTCGGTTTTACGTTTTGATAGGCGCGGTAGTTCGTCTCGTCGCGTTAGGCGACAAGACGCCAGTCTGGCTTTTGAGGGCCATCTGGAATGTGGGATGAGTAGTAATCAGGTAGTCGCACACTATGCACGACATCATTGGGCGGAACAGCCGCAGGGAATGTGGTCAGAAATGAAGCCTGACCAGAAAATTGGCAAACACCGCAGTCGCTATGGACTTGTTTGCTTTTGCTCGGGTCACTCGACTCATCATTTTCAGCTTGATGCTGATGAGTATGATGACCGAAGTGTGAGGTTTGCTGCTCTTGTTCATGCTCGCAATACGCAGCTGCCGCTGCCCAGGAATACTGGAGCGGCAGAACAGTTAGCAGGAGAATAAGAATCAGTTTTTTCACGGGCCCGATATTAGCACTGATTTCTTTCTTTTTGGAGGTCAAGAAATCAATAGCAACAGTCATTAGGATGAGTAATCAGTCAACTAAATTGCGAATCGCAGGGTCAATCGGCAGCTGTTTGCAGGCGTGGTCGAACTGCCCTTTTTCGTACCGATGCCGAGCCGCTGCCATTTCAGAATCAAATGCTGCGCTCAGGTCAGGCCTCATATTTCAACGACGTTTGAGTTCGATGGTGGCAGTTCGTGGCTGAGCACCCACAGGGGCCGCCGCCGTTTTCATTTCTTTACGCGCTTGTTTAATGACTGTACGTGCGGCGCTCAAACCGAGAAGTCCCATGATGCAGGCTACGACAATATCCGGCCAGCCGGAACCAGTACCGAGGACACCAACTGCTGCCAACATCACTGCAACGTTTCCGATGGCGTCATTTCGGGTACATAGCCAAACTGAGCGCATATTGGAATCGCCATTGCGGTAGGCGAACAAGAGCGCCGCGACCAACAAATTTGCCAATAGCGCAAGAACGCCGATCTTACCCATGGTGACATGCTCAGGCACTGTTCCAGAAGCCAAATTCCAGCCTGCCGCACCGAGAATGAAAAGCCCATAGCCGCCCATTGTCAGGCCTTTAATAAGCGCTGTCCGGGACCGCCAAATCGGCGCCAGCCCCAAAACGAATAGGGACACGGCGTAGTTTGCAGCATCGCCAAAAAAGTCGACTGCATCAGCTAACAGAGATACCGAACCGGCAGCCCAGCCGCTGAACAGTTCGATGCCGAACATACCCGCGTTGACGACCAGCGCTATCCAAAGAATGCGCCGGTACGTCTTGTCCACGGGTGGTTTGGTAGAGGAACAGCCTCCAGAACAACAAGCAGCCATGTCAAACTCCTTTATGTATAGCGCAATTAAAAACCCCGTAGTCGCTACAGGGTCAAGCACTTTTTTGGAGATGGCGATGCACGTCGGCGAACTTGCAAAGAAGACAGGTTGTGATATTGAAACGATCAGGTCATTCGAAAAATCTGGCGTGCTTGCAGAGCCGGACAGAAATAGCAGTGGGTATCGGGACTACCAAGCCGAGCATCTAGAGCGACTGCAATTCATTCGTCACTGCCGGTCGCTGCAACCGGGGCATCCTGAGATTCGCAATATCAAAGTCCGCACTCGGTTTTCGCGGCGACCTGTTGGAGGCTACTAGAAAATGCGGCGGTGCTATTTCACCTGTTGTCGATCAAGCGCCAGTGCGTGGTATGTTCTACAACACTCGATTCAAAGACGATGGCCAATAGCCTGCCTCCGAAAGCGACCCTTCCTGACTGAACCTTCCCGGATGCCACTTCTCTTATCTCTTGTGCATGTAGTCTTCCGGTTTCGACATTGCGAACCGGCTGGCTTCGATGATCTCGAAAAAGTCGGACATGCCACCGCCGCGGAGTATGGGGCGTCCCTTGACCGTGTCATAAATCCCGTCGACCACTAAGTCCTTGCGAATGTGGACGTACACGACCTCGCCATAGACGAACCAAGTGTCCACCTCCTTGCCTTGCGAATCCTTGAGCTGGATGATTTGCGAAAGTCGGCATTCAAGGCTGACGGGGGAATCCGCAACCCGTGGCGCATCAATTACTCGGCTGGGGGCTTTAGTCAACCCGACCAATTTAAACTCATCCACCTCCGGAGGCACGGAAACACTGGATTGGTTCATCTTTGCCGCAATGTCACGCGAAACCAGGTTCCAGGTGAACTCACCGGTTTGCTCGATATTCCTGATGGTGTCTTTGTAACCAATACTTGCAAAACCAAGTAAAGCAGGTTGGTGGTTCAGGGCGTTAAAATAACTGTACGGGGAAAGATTCGCAATACCATCTTTCGACTTCGTACCCATCCAACCAATTGGTCGCGGGCCAATAATTGCCGCGTAGGGATCGAACGGCAAAGTGTCCAAGACGGACCTTTGCTCGTACGAGATGAAATTGTCAACGTTCGTGATATCGGTGTTCATGCCTTCCTCTTGCTCATCGGTTAGTTATTTCTCATTCACTGCTTCGTACGAAAGTACATGCTGTCGAATATGTCAAAAGCTTCGCGCCGCGAGGCGAATCCTGGCTTCGTTGTCGTGCCGAACACCATTAGGTGATGTTCATGCGATGAATCGAATTGATCCCACTTCGGCAGACCATTGCCATTGGGGTCGCCGGTAGCAACAAATCTTCCCCAAGTATCCGCGAGGTTTTTCGCCATGACATGATCGGAATCGCTCCACGCCCACGGCCGGACTCCGAGGTTGTCCCAGGCATACGGCAGCTCCGCAGTATGGAACGTCCCGTATCCCGCCCCGCCATCCGGCGGGGGCGGAAGCTCGTCAGGCAAGGGAGGCAGATGTTCGAATTTGTAAACCCAAGTCGGGCAACCTGTGGTTTCGGCATGCGTACGTGCCCACCGCCAGACCGGATAGACAAAGCGCCGATCCCCGACCAGCGCACGTCGATCTCCGTGTCCGTCCTTGTCGTAAGCGTAGGGATAGACTTGCTTCAACATGCTTTGTGCCTGCTCGGAATGCAATTCCAGCTTCAGATCGTCCACGGCACTGGGGGAAGCATACAAGCTACCTTCATCCGCATTCCAACCCACAAGCAGCGGAATTCTGGCCTGGCGTCCTGCGATGAAAACATCGGTGGTGTCTTCGCTCAACAAGCGCCCGTCAACAATGATGCCTTGTGATGCAATGGGCACGAATGCCGTCGCAGGCAAGTCACGAAGCTGCTCGATCGAACGACCCAGTGAAGACACCGCAGTGCGGCCACGCTCGGCGGCTTCCGCCTGAGTCGCCATCCGAAGCTCTGGGCGGAATATTCCCGACAAACTCTGGCCGAGCGCCGCCCTGAACAGACCACGCGCTGCAGGGGCGGCCATCAGATGGGTCACGGTTGCGGCCCCCACCGAGTTGCCGGCAATGGTCACACGCGTAACATCACCACCGAACGAAGCGATGTTATCTTGCACCCAGTCCAGTGCCGCAACCACGTCCTGCGCGCCATAGTTTCCGGATGCGCCCTTCGAATCTTCCGCGGCCAGTTCGGGTAACGCAAGAAAACCGAGCGCGCCAAGGCGCATGTTGACTGTCACCACGACAATGCCGCGCGCGGCAAGGCGGCTGCCATCGAATAAATCCTGACCTCCATGGCCAGTTTTATTCGCGCCGCCATGTATCCATACCAGCACAGGCAAGTTGGTTCCCGGCGATGGTTCCGGACTCCATACGTTGAGGTACAGACAATCCTCGCTCATCACCAACGCACGGCTATCGTCGTTGTTTAGTCGGTACAACAATGATGATCGCGGAGGCAACTCTTGGATCGGTGCAGGCCCTAGGTCGAGGGCCGGACGTACACCCTGCCACCGCGGAGCGCGCTGAGGCGGTCGCCACCGCAGCGCACCGACCGGCGGCTTTGCATAGGGAATGCCCTTAAACGCAATGACAGCACCACGCCTTCTACCAACAAGACTGCCGCTGGCAGTCGAGATGTGGATAAAGGCGCCCACATCGAAGTCACTTCCCACTGTATTCATACAGAAGGCGGGATCGTGGCGCGATCAATGCCGCGATGGCATGCCAGTTTGTACAGATTGCCATCCTTCATGATCATCGATAGCCGTTCCGGATTTTGCAGAATCGTGATGTCAGTCGTCGGATCGCCGTCGACGAGCAGCAAATCAGCCAAATAACCTTCCCGCACCAAGCCAAGCTCGTCGCCCATGCCCATCAACTGTCCACCGTATTCGGTAGCGCAGCGCAGCGATTCAGACGGCGTCATGCCGAACCATTCGACAAACAGTTCGAGATCTTTCGCATTCAGTCCAATAGGATTGAAGCCGAAACCGTAATCGCTGCCTGGCACAACGCGGATGCCCGCCTTGACCAGCTTCGGAACCACTTCACGAATGCTCGCAGTTGCCGCATCGACTTCCATGCCCGGCGTCGCCGGCTTGTCCATATTACCCATCATCCACAGGCTTCCCGGCGATGGCGCTATAAAGATTGGATCCTTCGCGTTTGCAGCCATTGCGATGGAATCGTCATCCATGTAGGTCGCGTGGTAAATTGCGCGAAAGCCGTGGCGAATTGCCATCTGAATGCCTTCCGGCGAATGAGCATGCGCAGTGAGCCACAGGCCTCGCTCGCGCGCCGCTTCACCAGCCGCCGCCACCTCTTCTTCCTTGAACTCAAGAATGCACGACGTGTACTCGATGAGCGCGCTTTCACCGGTGATCGGCATCTTGACGATATCCACACCGACATCGGCCATGTCGTGTACAAACTTGCGCACCTGATCGGTAATCGGCGCGCGTTCATTCGCACCAATGTGGCCTTCAATGGACTTCGGCTTGAGTGTGGCAGACGGCGACTTCATCGTATCTGCACTGACTTCCCACGATGCCGCGCGTAGACGTGGGCCAGGCATCCAGCCTTCGCGGGTCGCCTTGCGCAATGCGACTTCCACGCGCGGACGCCGATTGCCACCGGAATAAATACTGGTATAGCCGTGATCAAGCATAACCCGCGCGTTGTGGCTGATGATGAGTGCCTGTTCTTCCTCGGGTTCGGTGCGTGATGATCGGTGCTCGATTGTCGATCCAAGGCCGAGGTGGGTGTGTCCATCCACCAAACCCGGCATCAGCGTGGCGCCACCAGCGTCAATGATATGGACATTGCTTCCCTCGGGTCGCGCGATGTGGTCGGCAATGTGCACGATGCGATTACCCTCGATGAGCACATCAGCGTTGCGTCGCGGACTACCGCTACCGTCGAAAACATTTGCGTTTGCAATTAGCGTTATCATTGCTGCATTCCTTAAAGCGGCGGGGCCACGAACAAACCCTCGTCTGGCGTGTTGAAGTGACTGCGCATGACGTGCTCTCCCCACGCGTTGGAGGTTCCCCATACATCGAGTACGGCTGGGTCAGACAGGTCACCTTCCGTCGCCTTCCATGCATCATCAAGCTGACTCATACCGGCGGTGTATTCCACCGTATTGCCTGCTGCATCCTGAAAATAGCCATACGCGTTATCGCCAGTCTGGTGACGACCCGGACCCCAAATCAGTTCGTTACCATCACGCTGCAACCGTCCCACACCGCGGAGGAATTCATCGATGCCGCGCATATCGAACGACACGTGGTGCATCGCAACGTGCGGTCCATTACCCACGGCGAATACATGGTGCTGCGGATGGCTGCAGCGCATGAACCACATCAGTGTCCTGCCATGGATGTGCAAGGTTTCAACTACACGGAAACCTAGATATTTTTCGTACCAATCAACCGTCGCCTGGGGATTCGGCGAATTGACCACGCAATGGGAAAGCCGTGCAGGAATTGACTCGCCAGACGCAAGTTCGCGGTGCTCGCGCGGCGCGACCTCAGCCGAGACTTCGACGACGCGACCATCGAGATCGAAAAAGCGCACGCCATAGCCGCCGCCAGGTGTGGAGAGTTCGCACGGTTCATGGATAACCTTGACGCCATCCAGCTTTAACAGCTCCGCTAACAGGTTAACGTTTGAACGGCTCGCGGTGCCGAAACTTATCACGTCCGCGCGCTTTTTATCGTCCTTGCGCAAACGGAGGACATACGGCTCTGGCGAACCTTCCGCTGCGAAGTAATACACACCATCTTTCTCTGTGACTTCGGTAAGGCCCCATTCCTTACTGTAAAAAGCACGCTGTTCTTCTAACTGCGGCATTGCAAAACCTACGAAGCGCAGATGAGTAATCAAACTCGTATTGCTCATGATGTGTCCTTTATCGGTGTAATCAATCTGTTGTAGACCAACCTAGAATGCTTGCCATGGTCTGCGATAACACCTTTGTCGGATTGACCGGCAATTGTGGACAGCGCCAGCCGACGACCAGATCGGGACGCACTAGTACGCAACCATCGTCTTCGGTACCGCGAACCCTCGACCAGTCCAGGTATGGGTCTTCGAAGTCCAGGCCAGTGCCCACCAAGGTGACGCCGATGTCGACATTGAATTTTTCCGACACATTCTTCGCCGCTTGCTTCCATGCCTCGCCCCCGTGCGAAGAGAAAATATGGAACTTGCCTTTACCTGCCAGATCCAGCGTCGATACGAGCGGGCTAGGCTTTCGAGGCACAAGCCATCCATGCGGCAATGCGGAGCCTGGTCGTGTCGAAGGCTGGTAGTAAAGTTCCGGATCTTGTGGAGGTATGGGTTCCGGCGTGCCATCTTCGACGACGGCATCCGAACGATAATTGCGTGACAACTCGACGCCATGCGCTTCACCGTTGTAGCGCGTGTCGAGAAGTTGCTGCCGCAGAGTCTCCTGGCCTTCGCGCGTTGCCAGTTTTCCGTTCACGTCGGCCTCCGTCTGTGTGCTGAAAAGACAGGCACCCAGGTAGTCCGCCAGACCGTTCGCCTGCCACATGCTCAAGTTGGCCCGTGCCACGATCTGTTTGGCGACTGGTTGGCGCTCCGCGTTAAAGCTGTCGAGCAAGCGCGGATGCGCCTTGCCCTTCAACACCAGAGCGAGCTTCCACGCAAGGTTGAAACCGTCCTGCACACAAGTGTTGGAACCAAGCGCTGCCGCCGGCGGGTGGCGATGGACGGCGTCACCCATACAATGCACACGTCCATCCGAAATTTTTTCAGCATGGATGTCGTTGATCGACCACTTCGAGGTGTTTAACACCTTGATGGGCAAATCTGCCGCCGCCGGGTCGGCGATGGCTTGACGAATACGCGATACGATCTGTTCCTGGGTCGCATCAGGGCCGCTGTATGTTGGCGGGATGTAGATCGAAACAAGCCACTTGTTCCAGGCATGGACCATGCGGAATACGACGACGCCGGCCCACTCCGCTACGCCGGCCTGCAGTATCAGATAAAGCGATCCCTTACGGTGCGCGGTATAGGCCGATAAATCCATTTCGCACAGAACGTTATAGGCCGAGCCCAGCCCTTCCTTGCCGGCCAGTGGCAAGCCGAGTTGTTTGACGACACGACTGTTCGCGCCGTCGGCACCAATCAAGTATTTGGCGCGCACGAAATACTCCTGTTGACTGACGCGATCCACTAGTTTGGCCGTTACTCCATCATCGCCATGCTCAAACGACAACAGCTCCGTGTCGTAACGCACGTTGACGCCTAAGCGCGTGGCCTCAGCTACGAGGATTGGTTCCATCTTGGTCTGCGGAAAATCAACGAAGGAGCAAGGACTTGCCGTGAGTACATCGCCCATGCGCGCGGGGTTGTTGCCCCACGCCCACTGGCGAGCCATTTCCTCACCGGCCAAGCCGCGGAGAAAAAACGTGTTGGCAATATGTTCGGCCGGGGATGCGACGGCAAGGCAGTCGGCCTCCAGTCCGGCGTCGCGTAACACTTCCATAGAGCGCTGATTGACTATGTGCGCGCGTGGCGTGTCTGCCGTACCGCGATTGCGGGAAATCATCAGCGTGCGGATTCCCTGCTTCCCGAGAAATACTGCGGTAGAAGCTCCGGCCGGACCCGCACCCGCCACCAGCACGTCTACGTGTACTAATTCCGTCATAACTTGTCTCCTGCTCCATAAATAACTGCTAATTTTTCAATGGGACCCCGGGCGATACGAAAAAACAAAAACGCGTCACTTGTTCGCGTCATTTCCATCTTCCGGGATAGGACCACCACGCACTCAC
This sequence comes from Noviherbaspirillum saxi, assembly GCF_003591035.1. Taxonomy (NCBI): domain Bacteria; kingdom Pseudomonadati; phylum Pseudomonadota; class Betaproteobacteria; order Burkholderiales; family Oxalobacteraceae; genus Noviherbaspirillum; species Noviherbaspirillum saxi. The sequence continues at coordinate 810,472 of NZ_QYUO01000002.1, read as the reverse complement.
GGCGCGATATGGTCCGGTTGATTCGTTGGTGCTGCCTGGATGAAAGCCGGGTCCGCCATTGCATGCAGATAGATGGCATTTGCCAACGAATATCTGGACAAATCGCATCCGAAACGCTTTGCATTGGCCATTTGTGGAATGAGGCAGCAATCGGCCAAGGTGGGTACTTTGCCGAAACACCAAGGCCCACCGGATTGCTTTTCCGCCCGCTGTAACAGTCGCTCTACGGCGTCCATGCCTTCGGCGATCCAGTGCTGGTACCAAGCTTCTTTCTGCGTTGGGGTCACCTTTAACTCGTCTTGCAGGTATTTCAGTATGCGCATGTTGTTAACGGGGTGGATGTCGCAGGCGATGAGGCAGCTCAGTTCCAATACGCGTGCCCGTGCGTCTCCATTGATAGGAATCAGGCGAGGCTCGGGATAGTGTGCGTCCAGCCAGTCAATTATGGCGAGTGATTGACTAAGGCTAAATTCGCCATCTCTCATGGCAGGAACGCTCGCAGACGGACTGGAACCTTTTACATACACCTCCTTATGATGTTCACCCGTTCGGATATTGATCGGGTGGTACTCGAAAGGAATGTCCTTGAGCGCAAGTGCAATACGCACACGATACGAAGCCGAACTATTGAAAAAACTAAAGAGCTCCATGGCAGGCTTCCGCTACACAATGCGTACAGTGAGTTCGCCCAGGCGATCGACCCCGACCCTGATCGTGTCACCCGTTGTGACCGGACCGACGCCTTCCGGGGTGCCGGTGTAGATCAGATCGCCTGGCTCAAGGCGGAAGAACTTCGACAGGTACGCAACTGTCTCGGCCACTGACCAGATCAGGTGGGTAACATTGCTCTTCTGTTTGGTGTCACCATTAACGGTAAGCCATAGGTCGGCCATTGCGATGTGACCGACACTTGTGGCGGGATGAATCGGGCCGATTGGCGCCGAGCGGTCGAATGCCTTGCCGATCTCCCATGGACGGCCCATTTCCCGCATCTTCATCTGGAGATCGCGGCGGGTCATATCGAGGCCGACCGCATAGCCCCACACGTATTCGAGCGCTTGTTCAAGCGGCACATTGGAACCACTTTTGCCAATCACAGCCACAAGTTCCGCTTCGTAGTGATAGTTCTGCGTCTCGGACGGGTAGTCGAGTTCAAGTACTTGATCGTAAGCCACTGGGACCACGGCATTGTCTGGCTTGAGAAAAAAGAACGGCGGCTCGCGATCCGGGTCGAAGCCCATCTCGCGCGCGTGCGCCGCATAATTTCGGCCGACGCAATAGATTCGACGCACTGCGATCGAATCGCTCGTTCCCACGACCGGCACAACGACCGGATCCTCTGGTGGAAAAATAAAAGCCATGCAGTTTCTCTCTATATTGACTAAGGTCTCGCGCTGAGCGGATTAGACCGCGCGATCGATTTGATGAGGGTGATTACGCGCGCTCTTCGCGCAGCAGGTGAAGTGCGGCGAGTACGGGGCGGTTCGAGTAGCTAAACAGCACAGCGTCCTCTTCAGTTACGAAACGCACTTGCTGCCATGAAGGCGCGACAAACACGTCGCGCGGCGCGAAGGTAAAGGCATGTTCGCCGATCATCACGGTGCCGCAGCCCTCGACCACGCTGAACACAGCCGACTCTGTGCTGCGATAAGCCTTTCCATTAAAGCCTTTTGGCAACAGTTGCATGAAGGTCGCCATCGTCGGCATCGGATAGCCGCCAGTTGCGGGGTTTACGTAGCGCAGCTTCACGCCATCAAACGCATCAATTGCGCCGGTGCGCTGTAAGGTATCGAGAGCTTCGCGGCTGCGTGCATAAGGGTAGTTAAAGATTGGCGAGTTTCCGCTCTTCACTTCGTGGTGCACCGGCAGCATGTTGTAACCGTAGCGCGCAAAGCTGTCGCCTTCCAGACGGCTGATCGGCTGGGTGTCGCTGGGGAAGTTCTCGGCGAAGCCCGCGTCGAGTTGCTGGAGCAGCGGGATGTCGAGACCGTCGAGCCACACGACCGGTTCGCCGCCGGCCTCGATTTCCGGATTGCCGTGGTCATGCCATGTCCATGACGGCGTGATGATGAAATCCCCTGGATGCATCGTTGTGCGCTCGCCGTCGACAGCGGTCCACGCACCATTGCCTTCGACGATGAAGCGCAGCGCTGACTGCGTATGACGGTGGCTCGGAGCGATTTCTCCCGGCAAAATCAGCTGGAAGCCGGCATACAAATTCGACGTGATGCTTGCCTTGCCCGGCAAGCCAGGGTTTTCAAGGATCAGCACACGACGGACGGCTTCGGCCGCACTGATGACCCGGCCTGACTCCAATAACAGGTCGCGCAGGTGTGCGTATTTCCAGATTGCGGGAATGGCCTGCGGACGAGGTTCCTTCGGCACGAGCGCGTGCAGCGATTCCCACAGAGGTGACAAATTGTGCTTCGCAATCTCGCCATAATAGGCTTGGCGCGACGAGGAAAGGGTGTTCGACATGCGTATCTCCTGATGCGGCTTTCTAATTCTGCATTGATGTCTACTGCTTACTTTTTCTGGAAAAGAAGCTTTGGGAAAGCAACACGGACTATACGCATCGCTGCATCACACATCTTGCAGATTTTTGCTTTCACTTGGCCTTTGCTGCTATTAGTTACGTAGCCAGTAGTCGCACTGTTGATTCTTTGCGGTCGAACGGAGGCGGCTTCGGCATTGACGCTCTTGTTTCTCGCAATATGGCCTTTGCACGGATTTTCGCGCCTTGCATTTTCGGTACGGTTCTGCCTTGCACTCGACAATTGCCTGCATCAGAACCGGCGGGTTGCACCGTTGCCGAGCCTCGACACCGATGCAACCCCTAACGATGTTGGCAGCAGGCCTGCTTTACAGGCCATTAGATCAACAGCATCTCACATGCCTACGCCATAGGTCATGCTGCTGCATTTGCGATCGGGTTGCGTAGCGTCCCGACCTGCCCCACCTCTACCTCAACAATGTCACCCGCCTTCATCCAGAGTGGCGGGACACGTTTTCCTCCGACGCCACCAGGCGTGCCTGTTACGATGACATCACCGGGCTCCAATTCGGTAAAGCTTGAGCAATAGGCGATTATTTTTGGGATCGAAAAGATCATGAGCGAAGCCGACGACCGCTGCACTTCTTGACCGTTCAGGCGGGTGATGAGGCTCAGATCGGCTCCATCTTCAATCTCGTCGCGCGTGACCATCCAGGGACCGAAACTACCCGTTGCAGGGAAATTTTTACCAGGGATCCACTGGTGAGTGTGACGCTGCCAGTCGCGAATCGTACCGTCGCAATACGGGGCGTAACCAGCCACATACTCCCAGGCCTCTGCTTCGGAGACGCGGCGTCCGCGGCGTCCGATAATGACCGCGATCTCTCCTTCGAAATCCAGTTGGTCCGATTCGACGGGGCAAAGAATGGGCTGCTGGTGACCTACCTGCGAGTTGGCGAAGCGAGCGAAGATCACCGGATAGTCCGGCACTTCCCGCCCCGTCTCGATACGATGGTCATGGTAGTTTGTACCAACGCAAAAAATCTTTGCCGGATCCGGAACAACCGGAAGCAAGGTAACAGACTCCATCGTGTGCGTAGGCTTTGCATCCGCCATCAGATCAGCGATCTCTGCCAACGCACCGGCCTCGATGGCGCTTCTCAGGGTCGGATGCCCCGTAAGAACAGCAAGATCAACAATGCTCCCATCCACGACAGCCCCCCAAGAGGCCTGCTTCCCCGATTTGAAACTTATTAACTTCATCGATTGTCTCCATAAGATTTGAGAAATGATTCAATTGCCGACTCCGCAATCTGCGCGTCAAGGTGAGGCGGCGCCCCGGCAATGCCAATCGCGCCAACGCACTCGCCGGAAACAAACACCGGCACTCCGCCCTCGATCGGCGTGTGCGGAAGCTTGAGCATCGAGTAACGGCCCGCGTTCAGTGGCTTTTCGAAAAAGCTTGTTGGATGACCGCCTTCAGCCGCAGTACGGGCTTTGTCAAACGCCCCTTGTGCACTCATCAGTGGTGCGCCGTCCATGCGAACGACGACCTGCGCATAAGTGGTTGAATCTACGATTACAATAGAAACTTGCACTCCCAAGGTTCCAGCCGCTTGTTCGGCCGCTGCTGACAGCGCCTTTGCCTCTTGCAATGCCAGTGAGTGACGGGTCAGCATGGCTTCCCTCCTTCGCCGGTCTGCGAAAAGTGGCCGTGGACGGAAATGAATTGCTCCACGACCCGGTTGAAGTGGTCCGGTTCCTCAAAGTAGGAGGAATGACCTGAGTTGGTAAAGGTGTAGTCCTGAGCACCAGGGATGCACCGTGCAGCGGCGAGGTGTGTTTCGCCCCCGATCAGGCGGTTTTGCAAGCCACCAACGACCAGTGTGGGCACGCGGTAGCCGACGAAGTGTTCCGGTAACAGTCGCAGTTCCGGATCCGAGATTTTCGACAAGTCGAGTTTCTGGTTCATCCTCGCGAGCATCTGGTAGAGGGTCAGTACGTCCGGACGTTCCTGGACGAACTTGTCCGTGAAGCCCAAGTCCTGGGGAGCGACCTTCTTGCCTGCGGCGACATTGCCGAAACGGTCGGATACCTGCTGGAGGACGGTGTGGTGCGGGCCATAGGCGGGCGTGGGCGAACTGGACAGGACCAGGGCGGCGAACCGTTCGGGCTCACGCACTGCAAGCGGAAGGCCGGACCACGCTCCCATTGACTGGCAAACAACTGCGGCTGGGCCCCGCGCTTCTGCATCGAGCACGCGCGCCAGGTCGTCACTGAACTGACGTGGATGAAACCGCTCGGGATCGCAGTGTGACCCTCTGAAACCACGCATGTCCAGACAGAGGACGCGATAGCTCCGGTTGAAATGGGCGACCTGCTGGAAGAAGACAGTGGCATTGGCGCCGGCGCCATGAACGAACACGAGCAGCCGGCCATCGCCACTGACGTCGTAGCGCAGGCGTGCGCCGGGAACGTCGAGATATGGCATAAGAAATCCCAAGAAAAAATCAGGCCCAGGGGCCGAGGAATGCAGGGTCGTACCATGCAGGGCCACCGTGTACGATGGTCTCCGGCCAATCGCTGGCGGACAACGGAAGCGTCGTTGGCTGAGGTGCGATGCCGTCGCGACCGATCCGGTCCATGCCGTAATAGATGTGCACAGCCACCGGGTCCGGGCCTTGCACCCAGAACCCGTAACGGACACCGGGAGACAGTTCCGCGGGTACGTTCAGGATACGCAGCCCCTGCTCCTGCAGGAAACGGCGCGCCGCCTTGAGCTGCTCATAGGTAGCCACCGCCATGCCATAACTGGCCGAAAAACCGAGGATGTCTCGCAAGGCATTCGGATACAGTGCCAGCGTGTGGTGCTCGTTATCAGCGCGCAGATACGCGCACTCATGTCCCCTGACCTTCAGTCGCTCGGTGACTTTTAATCCCATTACATTGCAGTAAAAATCGAGAGACGTTGGCAAGTCGGAAACGAACAAGGTGATTCGACCAAGATGCGTCAGTTTGAACGGTTGCGGCATGAGAATTCCTGCGACCGGATAGCTTGCAGGGCGAGATTCTCTCCAACGGAAACCGTTTAAATGCTCGTTACGCGTATGGGAATCGTCGACTTCTAAATACTCCGGTTGACGGGGAAGTTCCGGACACGTTTTCAGCGCCTGGTGATACATCGTGTCGGGTTTGCTGCAGCCATCCCATCCGATCTGCTCCATGCCGTAATAAACTTCGTTGACGTATCCGTCCGGATCATAGGCATAGGCGTGGTAGTTGGATCCAGGCGCGTCCCGCCCCACCCTGCGCAACTTGGCGTTCTTGTCCAGATATTCGATAGCGTCAACGACTTCCTGCAGGCTTCCAATTTGCCAGGACAATTGATTCACTATTTCACCGGTACGCGCCGGTTCCATCGTTGCCAGCAACTTGTGACTGGCTACGACCAGGCAATGATGATCCGAAGCGCAACGGAAGAACCACCCGGTAGCATCGGTCTTTCCCAATTCCGGAAAGCGACGATGAAAATCGTGCTGGTCACTTGGTAACAGTCCGAGCTTGGACGCCGTGAAATCGACTGTGGCGCTAATGTCATGTGTGTGGTGGCCAAAATGGCCGATGCGGCGAATCCGGAAAGGCCGATCAAGGAGAATTCCCTCTACGTTGTACGCCATCATCAGCCTCCTGCTGCGGAACGCGGGCTCGTCTTGCTATAGAGGCGTTCCGCAAGTTGCCGCACCATTTCGTTGGCATCGCGCTCATTCACACCACCGAATGCGTAGAAATCCGGACGGAGCAGCATCACATCGACGCGATGGTGATCCATAAACTCTCGATAAACCCCCTCAACGTCAACTACGGCGTCACGCGATGTCGCGTCCTCGAAAACGGCAATTGTGCATCCAAGCTGTTTGAGCCATACCAGTTCTCCGACTCCCATGAATTGCCCCGGATCGCGCCGGGTCCAGAGTTGGAACCGGTCTCCCAGGATGTCGTCTCCCATGGCTACTGCTCCGTTGCGACGCAATGTTCCCTGCGGGGTAAAGTGGCCGGCCGGCGCCGGTGTGCCGCCATCTGCGGAACGAAATAATGCCCCACTGGTCAAGTTTGGCAGTTGCGGTGGCTTCGCGACGCCTTCTTCGCGCATTCCATTGTTGCGCGCCGCCGCCTTCACTGGGTCCGTGACATTGACGACGTTGGAAAGTGCACTGGAGGCATTCTGAATTGTCGTTATGTGAGGCTCGCGCTCCACCTGGTATTCGTTCAGCAATGCCTGGTCGCTACGGCCCGACAGCACCTCAACAAGTTTCCAGGCGAGATTGCGGCCGTCACGAATGGCCGCAGCCGCACCTTGTCCCATATAGGGTGGCATGGTATGTGCGGCGTCACCAACCAAAAATACTCGCCCGTGACTCCACTTGCTAGCCAGGCGGGTACGGTAGTGATAGACGACCCGGCGCATAATGCGAACATCCGCCGCGGTTAGCCCGTACTTCTTCAACATGAACTCGTCCGTGACCGCCGGCGTCGTGGCCCATTCGTCTGTTTCCCCCTCCATTACGCGGAATTCCATGCGAAGCCCGCGCTTACCGATCGGCATGTACATGTGAGGACGTTCCGGGTCCATGAAGATGCGGAGTGTCATGAACTTTTCAGGTAGCGGGCGGACCAGTTCCGCATCGAAGTTGAGCCAGCGCTCATGCAGGCCATAATCGTCCATCGGAATGCATGCCATTTGCCGGACTGAGCTCCGGGTACCATCCGCGCCGACCAAGTACTTCGCTCGCACCGTGCGTGGCCCCGAAGTACTTCCCTCTGCACGTCCGGACGGTGAAACGATTAGGTGGACCTCATCAGATTCCTGCCACATTTCCGTCGCTTCCCATCCACGGAGCAAGGTCACGTTTGGCATTGCTTCCACCTTCTCGGCAATTGCCTTCTCGATATCGGGCTGGAACATCGAGACGCGACTTGGCCAGCCCCCCAGCTTGCCGGAGTAAGGCACGGTCAACACCGGTTCACCGTCGGCATCTACAAAATTGCAGGAGTCAGACACCAGAGTATGACTAAAGGCGGCCTCGACATTCTTGCCTGTGGCCTGGATCACCCTGCAGCACTCGCCGCACAAGGTGGTTAGCCGTGGCAATGGGTACGGTTGCGGCCACCGTTCCACAACCAGCACCCTGACACCTGCCGCGCCGAGCGTGGAAACCGCTACCTCTCCGCCGGGCCCATAGCCAACGACAATCACATCGTAAAGTTCACTTATCACACCTTCTCCTTCATTGGATCTTATGGAATAGAAACATAGTAGGTGGCCTCTCGTCATTTAACAATTTACTTAACTGTATAATTGTCATCACCTTAAATGATTACGGAGACGAGCATGGTGACCAGGCAGGACAAGCGCGACCAGTCGCCCTCATTACCACCCCACGCACGAGGAAATGTTGATCTAAACCTGCTGAACGTGTTCGATGTGGTCATGACCGAACGGCACGTGACACGCGCAGCGGAACGCCTGGAAATGACGCAGTCAGCTGTGAGCAATGCATTGAACCGCCTGCGCCTCCAGTTCCAGGATCAGCTGTTTGTAAAAGCCGCGCGCGGGGTCAATCCCACGCCTCGCGCAATTGCGATATGGCCCTCCGTTCATCGTGCTCTCCAGGAACTGCGCAGTTCAGTGCAGCCCCAGTTTTTTGATGCCGCGAACGCCGTTCAAACGTTCAGAATCGCGATGGCTGACATTACGGTGGCGCTCCTGGCTCCTACCTTGTACAGCAGCGTGCAAGCGGCCGCACCACATATCAAACTCTTCTTTGTTCCGCATGACCCCGTACTCGCGGCCCCGCGCTTGATGCGGGGCGAAGTAGACTTTGCGATCAGTATCGAACCACCGCGCACCACGGTGGTCCAGACCATGCCGCTTTGGTCTGATTCGTTTGTCATTGCTGCGAGACAAGGACATCCTCTGCTTCAATCGACGATTTCATTGGAAACATTCTGCCGTGCGCCGCAAATTGCGATCAATGAGTCCGGAGACGAGGAGGTACCGAACATCATCGACGAGACACTGGCGAATCTTGGCCAACAGCGCAACATCTCCCTTTCGGTCAACCAGTTCTCGGTGGTGACAAAGATACTCAGCGATACTGACCTGATTGCGGCACTTCCAGCGCGCTTTGCCACTGCACCTGCCAGCAGGGGATCGATCGGCACACAACCGCTGCCCATCGCAATCCCGGAGGTCGTCGTCTATATGAGCTGGCATCGCCGCAGCAATACACTGCCTACGCATCAGTGGCTCAAGGAGCGCATTATTCAGGCAAGTGCACGCTTTAATACTGAAACCGCGCCGCGAGTGCAGCGTGGTTAAGCCTTGAGAAACAGCCGGCAGCCGGTCGATCCCGACCGGGGACCATATGCAATGGGAAGATGCGTATCTCATAAGAAAGCAACTTCATCCTTGTCTCCCGAGCTTTGTTTGGACTTCTGATGTGATACAAGCTGTCCGTCGCGCTGTCAGCGGCTAGAAAAATGGATAGGCTGGTGCGCCTCGACAGGCTATTCCGGAACGATACGGATCAAGATCGCGCGATGCGCCTGGCGTTTTCGGACCGTGCCGGCGCCTTTTGTGAATGCTTGCCTCGCGGTTGGATAGCGAGATAGTGCACCTGCTTTACCGCTCCAACATTTTCGAAGTCTGCCTCTGCAGCGAAACCGGACTGGACCGGATTCACGGCGTCCTTTTCATGGCCGGTTCTAAACACACTGACCGAATGCGCAAGCCCGACCGCCTTTTCCTTCAGGCTTTCTGCTGCGCCCGCTGCTTGTTCCACCAGCGCAGCGTTTTGCTGCGTCATGTGTTCCATCTTCGAAACGGCATCGCTGACATGGGCGATGTCACTGCTTTGCGCCTTGCTTGCTGCGCTAATGTCAGTCATAAGGTCAGCGGCCCGCCTGACTCCCACAACGACTTGCTCCATGGTTGCCCCAGCTTGGTCGGCGAGCTGCGCGCCGAGACCCATTTTCCACACCGAGTCGCCAATCAACTCCTTGATTTCCCGCGCTGCGCTGGCCGAGCGTTGAGCCAGTGCGCGCACTTCGGAAGCCACGACGGCAAATCCCCGACCCTGCTCTCCAGCGCGCGCGGCCTCCACAGCAGCGTTCAATGCCAAAATGTTTGTCTGAAACGCGATACCGTCGATAACCCCGACAATGTCGCTGATTCTTTTTGCGGCTTCGTTGATGGCGGCCATGGTCGTCACCACTTCCGCAACCACTTGCCCGCCCTGTATTGCGGACCTGGCAGCAGCACTGACCATCTGGTTGGCAAGGCCAGCATTCTCCGCGTTATGTGCGACCGCGCGGGTCAGATCATGCATCAAGGATGATGTCTCCTGCAGCGCGCGAGCCTGATCTTCGGTTCGAGCGGAAAGATCAATGTTGCCCGCAGCGATTTCACCCGATTCGATCAGAATGGTGTTAGCGTTCTGACGCACATTACTGATAATCTGAACAAGACTGTCGCGCATCGCTTTCATCGCGGCTAAAAGGCTCGAGCGGTCGTTGGACGCTGTATTGACCTCAATTGACAGGTCCCCAGCTGCGATTCTTTCCGCGATTGACATTGCATAGCTCAGCTCGCCGCCGAGTTGCCGTACCATGCTCCGGGATAACACAACAGACACGACCACCGCGACCAGAATCGACGCGACGCCCATGAGCACCATGAATATCCGGGCGCTCTCATACGCAGCTTTGGCGTCCGATGTTGCCTGGTCACTCAATCGATCTTCGAGCAGGACGAGGTCGCCCAGCGTTGCCATCCATTGGGTCTGCACGGGAAGTAGATCCGTCATGAGCAAGGAATAGAACTGGTCGGCCTGCGACGCCATGGCGAGTTCTGCGGCTTTCGTGATCAATGGCAGCGCTTGCGCTTCCACCGCTTGAATTCTCTTGAGCATGGCGCTTTCCTGAGTATCGGTCCCGTTCCGATTCCGCAGAGCCTCCGAAAGGCGCTGTTGTGCTGCTCGATAAATTTCCTCTTGCGCTTTGATCCGTTCCATTTCTGGCTGCATTTCGGCCATCGAGCTGACCAGCGCAATATTTCTTAATGAAACCATTCGTTCGTATACGGAATCGCGCATGTCGATTGCCAGCTTTGACTTGGCACCGTTAACCTGCGTGATTTCCTCCATTCGCTTCTGATTTTCGGCCATCCGCGCTATGCCAAGGAGCGATACCAGAACGAGCATCAAAACCATGACAGCAAGGCCTAGCCGCAGGCGCGTGGCAATTCTCAGCCGGTCAAATGTAGCAATCACGTCTCCTCCTTTTTACCGGGACTTAATCGTCCATGTCGTAGCTGGCGTCGGTCTCAAAAAATGGTTCCGACGTTGCCGTAACATGTATGAGTTACATCAGATTGGCAGTTGGCATGCTCTGTGCCCTGTCGCTTTCCTCGACCCGCACCACGTCAGGTGCGATGCGCGAATTATCCTTTTTCCCGTCCAGCAGAAAGTATGCGAGTGCAGGCAGCAAGACCAGCGCTCCGACCATATTCCAAAGGAACATAAAGGCGAGGAGGATCCCCATGTCTGCCTGAAACTTGATCGGCGAGAGTGACCAGGTCGCCACGCCAACTGCCAGCGTGATACCGGTCAGAAGCACTACCTTTCCTGTGAAGCGCAGCGCCACACGGTAGGCGTCAGACAGCGAATCTCCGGCGCGCATCCTTGCCAGGAGAATGCTCATCACGTAAAGCGCATAGTCGATCCCGATGCCCACGCCGAGAGCGATAACGGGCAAGGTCGCCACTTTCACGCCGATTCCCAGCGCTACCATCAATGCTTCGCAGAGTATCGACGTCACAACAAGGGGAATGACAGCACAGACCGTCGCGCGCCACGACCGGAATGTTAAAAGACACAGCAAGATCACTGCACCGTAGACCCAGTAAAGCATGTCTCTATTCGCCTTTTTAACGACGATATTCGTTGCGGCCTCGATACCGCCATTGCCTGCTGCCAGAAGGAACTTCACCTCCTTGGTGTCGTATACGGCGGCATATTTTTCCACCGCTTCCACCACACGCGCCAACGTGTCCGCCTTGTGGTCGCTCAAGTATGCATACACTGTAAGCAGACTGCAGGTCTCGTTGTAAAGGCCGCGAGGGGCTCCGGCAGTAATCGTGTTCGCCATGTTTTGGCTGTTGATCAGGTCATACCATTTCGGATTTCCTTCATTGAGACCGATGCTTACCGCTCGATTCAGGCGAGCAAGGGTATTAGTCGCCTCCACTCCCGGAATCTGTCCGAGCTCCCATTCGAGTTGATCGACACGCATCAGGGTATCGACGTTGGAACATCCTTGATCGGGGGTTTTCACCATCACTGCCAGTACGTCGCTACTGGCGCCATAGTGTTCGGTGAGGTAAGCCGCATCCCGGTTATAACGGCTGTTGGGCTGCAATTCCGGTGCGCCAGGATCAAGGTCACCGATTTTCAGATGCAGGCTGATTGCAAATCCTGCTACTGCAAGGACGGCACTCACCAGCACGGCAACAGTTGCCCAGCGACGCTGCGTAAAGAGGTTCAACACGTGCCACAGCAAGGGTTGCTGCAGGCCTGCATCTTCATCCCGCTCTTCTCGCAAGCTTCGGACCGCGGCAACCTTGCTCACACCGAGGTAGCTCAGCAGGATCGGCAAGAGAATCAGGTTGGTAAAAATCAATACGGCGACACCGATGCTGGCAATCAGCGCGAGATCCTGAATTACTTTGATGCTGATGATGGTTAGTACGGCGAAGCCAACGGCGTCGCAGATCAGGGCCATGAGGCCGGCAAGGAACAAGCGGCGGAATGTAAAACGCGCAGCGACGACGCGATGCATGCCGCGGCCGATGTCCTGCATGATGCCATTCATCTTCTGGGCTCCATGACTCATTCCAATAGCGAAAATGAGAAACGGCACAAGCACAGAGTACGGGTCGAGTTCGTATCCCAATAGCGGCAGCAGCCCAAGTTGCCACACAACAGCGACCAGCGAACAAAGCACCACAAGAACCGTGCTTCTTACACACCGTGTATATCCATACAACATCGCGGTGGTGATTACCAATGCAACGCCAAAGAATGCGAGGATCTGCTGCAGACCGTCGATGAGGTCGCCAACCATCTTTGCAAATCCCGTAATATGAATATCAGTGACGTCGTCGCTGTACTTGGTGCGCAGGAGTTCCAGTTCCGCCGACAAAGCGGAGTAGTCCAGTGGTTTTCCGTCAGAAGTGGTACTAAGCAAAGGGATATAGATGATGCTTGACTTCTGGTCCCGTGCCACGAGCTGGCCGATCTCATTCGAGCGCTCGACGTTGCGCTGCAGACGCTCGATGGTCCCCCGAGAACCGTCATAGTCTTCGGGAATGACCGGCCCGCCTTCCAATCCGTCTTCTGTCACCCCTACCCATCGCGTGGATGGCGTCCACAATGACTTCATGAACGCGCGGTCTACGCCGGGAAGCAGGAATACGTCATCGTTGAGCCTCTGTAGTCTGTCGAGGTACTTTGCGTCGTAAATGGAACCGCTCTTCGATACCACTGCCAGCCGCACGGCATTGCCAAGACCGCTGAGTTCACTTCGGTACGTCAAGTAATTCGCGATGTAGGGATGCGCAGTTGGAATCATCTTCTCAAAGCTGGCGTTGAGCTTGAGCCGAGTCGCGTGCCATCCGAAGAACGCGGTGAGTACTGCACAGATCAGAAGGACCACCAACCGGTGATTAAAGAGCGCGCGTTCCAGCAGGGACCCGGAGTGTCGATCGAAATCGTCGAGGGCACCGGCGTGATTGGCTGTGGAGCGATCAGGAGAATGCATAGTTTTTTAACGACCAGAGGCGACGCCCGTGGCGTCGGAGTGAACCAGGCTTTTCAAGCCTGTGAATGTTGCGGCGAGCAAGCTTCCGTTCTTTGCTTGCACCATGGCGGTAATTGGCTGCCCTATTGGCGAGGGAATTGACGCCAGGCGAAGACCGTTGCCAGAGATTTGCATCAGCATCCCCGCGAGGTTGCCAATCAGGATCTTTCCATCTTTCGTTAATACGGCACTGGTTAAGGTGACGGGAGCGGAGGCCTGCAGCGCCTCCCATGTGGCGCCACCATCCGGGCTCCGGAAGGCGTTTCCTCGCAATCCACCTACCAGCAGATAGCCATCATGGCCGGCGAGGACGAACCAGCTTCCCTTGTATGGGGAGGAAATCTGCCTGAACGTCTTGGCACCGTCGCTGGAGCGCAGGATAATTCCCTGCTCGCCGGCCAGATATACTTCCGAGCGGGTCGCATAGAGGGCGTTCAAATGCAAGCCGCGCGGATTGTCGACGCGATCGATCCAGGACTGCCAGCTCGCCCCGCCGTCCTCGGTACCAACGATCAATCCGTAAGCTCCTATCGCAAATCCGCGGCGCTCGTCCCAAAAATGGACTCCCAATAGAGGCTTGTCCGGCCCGTGGCCAACCAACTGTTGCGCCATTTTTATCCGGTTTTCATCACCCTTTCTACGTGCGGAGTCCAGTTCAATTTGTGCGAGCGCACGGCCGTCAAGCTGTCGCTCCCAGCTGCGGCCACCATTTTTAGTGTGCAGTACGACGCCGCCGTGTCCAACGGCCCAACCGTGCTCGGCCGTGGGAAATGACAATGCAGTCAGGGTGACCGATACCGGAACGACGGCTTGCGTCCAGCTTGCGCCGTTATCGGCGGACCAGAGAATAATTCCCCTTTCGCCTGCCGCGACAAGGTGATCGCCGGCATGAACCGCAGCGAGCATCACCGCTCGTTGCGCCTGCGCCGAAATCTGCGCTGGGCGTTGCAGCGGATCGATCAAAGGTGTCACCCCATTGTCTGCCGCTGTGGCAATGCGTCCCCACGTACTAAGCAGCGTCACAAGGAACACCACCATGTTTATTTTCATCATATTCATCGTCTTGAAAATTCCATGCCGCAGCACTTGCTGTCGCTGCGGCGCGTCGGGCGGCGGCTTATCTGACCCCTTCGCTGATCAAGCCATCAGGCGTAAATACCGAATCGGAATAACGCGGCATGACCTTGAACTGAACGGGTTTTTCATTCGCGAGCACGTTGGTATACGACGTGCCGGAAATGAGGTCATAGAAGCCGAACGTAGTCGAAGCGGTGGCGGGCAGATCCGGCATCACGGTAGAGGCCATCCACATGGTTTTCCAGAGCTGTCCCTTGGCGTCCCATCTGTCGGCCAAGACGATGTTCCAAGTGTCCTCGTCGACGTAGTACCTGCTCTTTGGCGCCTGATGTCGCTTTCCTGCCTTGAGATCGGCCTCGATCACCCAGATGCGGTGCAGTTCCCAGCGCATTACATCGGGATTGACATGATGGGAGCCGATCACATCACCAGTTTTTTCCGGAGCCATCAGTTTGTTGCTGTTATAGGGGACGATCATCTCCTTTTTGCCTATAAGCTTCCAGTCGAACCGTCCGTTTGGCCCGGCGAACATCTCAATGTCATCCACGCTCATAACACCGGCTGTTGCCGGTGTAGGGGTATCGCAGCATGCATTGGGCAATTTCCGCACGCGGCGTTGGCCCGTGAGGTAAACCCACGTCTGTTCGTCGCCATTCAGGTTGAAGCGCGCGACTATACCCTCGCCTGCACGCACCGGCGGGCCGTTATTGATCAAACGCAGGGTCCAATAGTCGCCGTTGAATTTCTCCGGCGAGCCATCTTTGAAGTAGTAAGGCATTTGCTGGTCGGCACGTCCGTCCACCGTCACAACTTTTTTCCCGTCTGCCGTGCCCAGGACTCCGAGCATGTCGTAATACATGGCTTCGCCACGCCACCTCAGCAAATGGTTCCACAACACTTCCACGCCGGTCTTTGGAATCGGGAACGGAATCCCGCCGTAGGCACCTTCAGGAATCGCGCCGGAAGGACCGTCTACGATCTTGGCGCGCATCGCGTTCTTGAATGTGTTGTCATACACCCATTGCGGTGCAGCAGCTGAACGCCGCGTGGGGTACACATCGATACGGAACGTATCGGGGTACTTTTTGAACAGAGCCTTGGTTCCATCGGTCAGCTTGTCCGCATATTGGTCCAGATTCTTTGCGCTGATACTGTACAAGGGCTTGTCCGAGGCAAACGGGTCGCCGCGTTTGCCACCCGCCTTGTAGCCAGGGACAGATGTCGTATGGCCACCGCTCCATGCAGGAATGGTGCCGTCTTTGTTGCCTGCCTTTTCGCCGCCAAGCGGTGTCAACGTGGTCTTTAGTTGCTCTGCTTCGCTTGCAGGCACTGCCGCCAATGCGCCGCAGGCGGAAGCAAGACCAGCTGCCGCAAGAGCTGCCTTCCAGTAGGTGTTCCTATGAATCATGATATCTCCAAAGAATTAGACATTTAGAATGTACGGCGAAGGGAGAGCGCCACAAAATCCCTGTCTCTCAGGCTTTGCCCATAACTGAACGAATTATTGGTATCGAGGAAAGGTCTGGCAGAGCCGAAATACCTGGTGTACGCCAGGCTGAACTGCCAGTCATCCAGATAGTTGCCATTAATACCCACGCTGATATCTCCACTACCGTCGGCCGGCAAGGCACCGGACCCGAGGGCCATGGAGCGTGATCCCTTGGGCGCATATCCCAAACCAATCGGAACGCTGATATCGAGACCGGGGAGCGCTTGCCGGTATTTCGGCTCGAACAGGACGCGCAGAGCAACGGCATCACGCGTCGCATTGTTATCAATCGCGCCCTGGCGGGTCACGACGTCGAACACCGTGCAATTCTTCTGGCAGCTCAAAGCACGATTCCATGCAAGTTCCGCCGCCACGATTGCCTCGCTGAAGAACGCGGTCGGATCCAGGCTCCAGAGAAGCGACACGTTCACGTGGGCTGTTCTCCCCACTGCGTAGCCGGGACGGTCGCTCAGGTTCGTCGCCGGCGCACCAAACGCCGCGCTGACGTCAGTGGCATGGCCTGCGCTGGCCAGATCCTGGTTGCGTCTGACCGAAGCCTCCACGGCAACGTTGGCCGGACCAAAGGTACGACTCGCACTGGCACCCAAAGCGGTGATTCCTTGCTGATACCCGATGTAGTAGCTGCCTGGCAGTAATGTCGGTGCTCGTCCCGGCGTGATATTTATCAGGTTCGTGATCAACTGGTGCGACTTGTTATGGAACCGGATCGCGTACAGTCCATAATCAGTCTCTGCATGGCGAAAGCGCAGTTGCAGGCCACCCTGACCAGAATCCTTCGGTTCCATATCGAATTGTCGGGGAGCCACGCCTGCGGGCCCGAGCAAGATGTTTTCGCCACCGACGACGTTAGTGTCGATCTGGGAGTAGTAGCTGCCCACCGCTGGCAACCGGTTCGGTTCAAAACGGAACTGATAGAAAGCCCCTAACGTCACATCCGGCGTCAGTTGCACTTGTCCTGACACTTGGGGTACCGGGCGAATCGCTTCCTTGAACTGCGTGCCTGGCACAGAAACCAGTTTAGTGACATCGACCGGCGCCATACCACCGGCAATTGCGTTGCTGCCGAAAAACAAGCTTTCTCCCCAGACCATCGCATGCTGGCCAAGACGGACAAGTGCGCGTGACTCGCCAAGATCGAACTTACTGAACACAAAGGCATCTAGCAGCTCCGCCTTTCGTCCATGCAGGTCCCGCGTCGCCTGAGTAAACTCATTGAAGGTTCGCGAGCGATGGTTTGGAAATGCTCCTCCGGCAAAGCCAGGATTGTCATTGGTACGGTTATAGACATCGTCGTACCATGCAGCCCCACTGAGCCGTGCACCAAAGTTGTTGTACTGGAGGTCGAGCTCACTGAAGAGGTCGACCCGATTGCTGATCAAGCCCTTACCGAAATTTCGGTCTCCATCATCCGCATTGGGGTTGCTCAGAAGCGCAGGATCTTGGGACTTAACTCGAAATGCAGTGCTGTATTTCACAGTACTATCCCAAGTCACTTTCAAACTCGGCGTGTCGGTCTCAATGACCATGGCGCAGGTTGGAGCGGTTAGGCTCGCCATCAGGAAGGCAACGGCTATTGCAACCGGCTTTTTTGGTGCCCCTCGCATGGTTTGAGGAATGGCTCTTGGATTCGGCACTTCTGTCTCCTTCTCGTTGTTGAATTGGATTTCGGTTGGCGATTGCGGCCTCTACGTCGGAAAGCAACCGAAAGTTTTTCTCGCTCACAGCGTCCCAGCGGATTCCTGTTCTTTATCTACACCGCACGCCGCGTAAAATCGCATGAGACGATTGCTCCCATGATGTGCACGCGGACTGAAGCGCTCACGTTTCAGTGATGCGTTCCTTTCGACCGCGGATTTCTAGTTGCCCTTTTTTCGGCACATCATAGGCAGGGACAAATCATTGAACAACGTGCTGGCCCGTATAATTGTCATCACCTGCAGTGATGATCTATATCGCGGCGCAGGAATAGGCGGAGATGGGGATATGTCATCCTAGCTCGGCGGCTGGATACATGGGCCACTATACGAGTAGTGTTCATTGTGTCTCTGTATATCATTATGGTTAAGTGGCCTACGGCAGGAACTATGGGAAGGTCGTATCTGCTACCTTCCAGACTTGCTACATCTACTACTCTGGCATCAAACCCAACTCGGAAAGCCATCCGTCGATTCGTGCGAACACTTTCTTCAAACATGCAGGAAGATAATGCTTGTGACACAGCGGCTTTTCCGAAGAGTTTTTCTCCGACCTGAAATGCTGTGATGTCTTATCGCTTTGCGTGATGACTCGGAAATGCACCTTATCGAAGTCGGATCTATCGCGTCCCGACTCTGTGCAGGCGCCTACCGTTATCGGTGGTCTCGCTGCTCCCGTCGTTGGAGAAACACGCGAGTGCGAAGAAAGTACTCGGGCTTGAAATGTGTTTCATGTTCGCGCTAATGGCGGTAAGTGTCAGATAGAATTTCCAAGAAACTCGCTTCCAACTGCAGCGCTTCGCCCCTGCAGGCAATTTTCGTCTCCATATTTTCCTTGTAGTACGCCGTATGGCTTAACGGATAGAGTACATATTGACCCGACTTATCTCTTGCAGATTGCTGCTAATGCTTGTTTTATCGTGCTAAAAAATGCGTATCAGCGTCACGCTCCGGCGAATCTTTATGCTGTGAAGTTCTCACACCGGCGATATGTCTTTGACCACAACAGCACGAGGAGTCAATAGCGGGCTATTGACGACGAGTGCAACGCAGCCAGGCGGCTCGGCGCCTCCAGAAAAAGACGCGATGTCATGTCACGTTAAGGGTTGGGATTGGTATTAGGCCGTACCACAGAAAACCCGGGGTGGGGACCTCGGAAAATCACCGACGGCGATTGGAGAAGCCTTCTCAAAGATCAAAAAGGCCGCAGGAGCATTACTTTCTTCATGCTACTATTCTCGTATTACGTTTAACGAGCTCTGTTTTCGTCTCACGCGCTAGTCGATGTCGCAATCCAATCCTGTTCAAACGCGAGTGCTGGTAAGCAACACACCGTCTGGTGTACTGCGCCCTTTTATCGGTAGTGTTGATATTAAAGTATCGAGCCACGATGCGCCGTGGGACGACGCGTTGTCTGCCGAACTTGACCGTGTCGCTCCGGCCGAAATGACAGACTGCTATATCGGGCGCACAACAATCGTACAACCTCTTGTAGATCACCAGGTCACAGTTCAACGGCTCGGTGCACAAAGTCGCTATGAGACAGGCTTAGTAGAGGACGTGATCCACATTGATCCTCTTGGCTCGTTGACGGGAGCTAGTTGGACTGAGCCGTTGAATGTGCTATTTCTAATGCCCTCGGAATTGACATTCCAGCGAGTGCTTGGAGAACTGCGCGGTCTTCCATCAAGATTCGAGTTGATACGTTCCAGCTACGTGCAGGATGCACAGATCCGACAAATTGGACTTGCCATCCTTGCGGAATGCCGGAGTGGATTCCCGTCTGGGCGGCTATACGGGGAATCCTTGGCCATCGCGCTAGCAGCAAGACTGATCACCTGCTATTCATCTCACCCACTTAAGATGCCGAGTGGCAAAGAAGGCCTACCCGCATGGCGACTTCGCCGCGTGATAGAGTTTATAGAGAAAAACATCGACGAAGAGCTTGGTCTCAAGGATCTGGCCGCCGTCGCTGGCTTCAGCGAGTACCACTTCAGCAGGATGTTTAAGCTCAGCACCGGATTGACGCCACATCGCTTCGTTATGGATCGTCGTGTTGCACGCGCAAAGAAATTGCTCGCGCACAGCCAGATGTCTATCAAGGAAATCAGCGCCTGTTTAGGATTCGGTGACCAAGCTCATCTTACGACGGTCTTCAAGAGTTTCACCGGAACAACCCCAAAAATTTTTCGCGAACAGGCCATATAACTGAAATAGCCCGGATGTTCCATGGTCGTATTAGACCGTGGACGTACACAACGCCGTGAGCTGAGAAATGAATCAACAGAAAATTTGGCTCGGACCAGTAAGCAAGGTGATTGCAGCGCGCTTGATCAGGGTCTGAACCAGTTCGCGCCGTTGGGAAAAGTCGATTTGATCCAGGCCTGGTCTGACCTTCTCCGCGAAATCCACAACGCGTCAAATAGGCAACCATATTCTTGAGTCAGCCGCTGCGGATCATTAAGTAGCGCGCATCTGCTGCTACTTCATTGAAAGCGCATCAAGCGTATCGCATTCCTGCCTCCGTATCTGTCCAACTTCAGGCGTTAACTCCACTCCAAATGTGGTGCAATAGTCCCGTAATCTTTTGCTATTTATTATTGTCTAACGGCTTTTCCAACAAGTAAGCGCAGCCACGCCCACAGGAGTTGTATTAACCAGTTTAAATTCATTTCTTCATTTCAAAATGCGTTTCACCAATATCTCTTTCTTAGCTATTACTTTGTGCCTGGGAATTGCAATGACCGCAATACTCATGTGGCTAGTGTAGTGCTTCGTTTTTCTTTGAACCAAGGCGGCGGTTGGCGCGAATGACTTTTTGCAGGATGTCATTGGACTTGGCAGTCCAGACGAAGGGTTTGGGATTTTCATTATGCACAGCGATGTACTCGTCAATGGCGGCAATCAGTTCGGGCACGCTCCTGAACACGCCGCGCTCCAGACGATCGGTCGACAGGCTGCGGAAGAAGCGTTCGACCATGTTGAGCCAGGAGGCGGAGGTGGGAGTGAAGTGCAGATGGAAGCGCGGATGCTTCTCCAGCCACGCCCGCACGGTGGGATGCTTGTGGGTGGCATAGTTGTCGCAGATCAGATGCAGTTCCTTTTCCTTCGGCGTTTCCCGATCGATTTGACGCAGGAAGTCCAGCCACTCGCCATGGCGATGCCGTTGCGCGCAGCGCGAGATGACGGCGCCGTCGAGCGTGCACATTGCCGCAAACAACGTGGTCGTGCCATGCCGCTTGTAATCGTGGGTCATCGTCGCGGCTTTGCCTTTTTTCAACGGCAGTCCCGGCTGCGTGCGATCGAGCGCCTGCACCTGGCTTTTTTCGTCGCAGCACAACACCAGCGCATGCTCCGGCGGACTGAGGTACAACCCGACGATGTCTTCCAGCTTCTCCGCGAATCTCGGGTCGCGGGAAACCTTGAACGTGGCGACCAGATGCGGCTTGAGGCCATGGGCTTTCCATGCCTTGTGGACCGTCGTGTCGGATATGCCCATCTCCGCCGCGAGGGTGCGCGTGCTCCAGTGCGTCGCGCCTTTCGGCGCCGTCTGCGTGGTCAGGCGCACGATCTCGGCGGCGTCAATCCGCCGTTTGCGCCCGCTGCGCGGCAGGTCGCCGTCAATGGCGGCGACGCCGCCTTGCGCGAACCGGCGACGCCACGCGATGACTTGGCCCCGACTGATTTCCATGCGCCGGGCGATTTCATGATTGCCCACGCCGTCAGCCGCCAGCAAAACGATTCGTGCGCGCCGGGCAGCCCGCGCATCGATCGTCTGCGACCTCACGCGGCGCTCCAGTTCACTGCGCTGTTCACCGCTCAACTTGATCGTCGTGGCCTCGTTCATCATTCGCTCCGCTCAAAGAATGATGTTATGGCAACGCGCAGGGAACATAGTTCAATGATTTCGAAAGCACTACACTAGCTCACGAAATTGCACAAGATCAAATTCTGGCTTCAGAAATTGAATACGCAAGTTCACTTGCTGGTGAGGTTATACGACATGCTGAAGTAGCAGGTGATGAAATGGACCGAGCGGTCACGGCGCTTCAATCCAATACGAATTCCGGTCCATGCGCGGATGCCAAAATTCGGCTGATGCGGGAACTGGCCCTGAGTTCCCGCTACCTCCAGGGAATAGGTTATGTCTCGAATGACTACTTATTATGTTCATCGTATGGATTCCATGGCAAGGAAATCTCCCTTGGCCGGCCTGACCACATTGGTAAAAACGGCGATGCTGTCCGGGCGTCGGTGAATCTACCGATGGCAAAAAACAAAACCTTTTTATTGGTAGAAAGGAAGGGTTATGTCGTAATCATTCATCGTGACTTAGCAATCGATGTTTTTCTCAACGACCCCGATATCGCGATAGGCATATTTAGTACCATCAGCCACAACCTTAACGCGCGGCGCGGTAGCTTCGATCCAGCCTGGATTACCCGTCTGAGCGCATCCAGGAATAGGCCATTCTTCGATGGACAGTTCATTGTCGCCGCACGCCCTTCCGCCAAGCTAGGCATCACCGCATACGCTGCCATCCCTGGAAATCGTCTAGCGCCCCGCGTCCGGCAATTGACGTGGCTTCTGGGATCTCTCGGAGCAGCATCCGGGCTAGTGGTAATGGGTGCGCTATGGTACGTCGCCAAACAGAGACTATCTGTCCGATCCTTGTTAAAGAGCGCATTGAAGACCAGTGAGATTTACATGGTATATCAGCCAGTGGTGAATCTAAGTACGCGGGAGTGGATTGGCGCAGAGGCCTTGGTCCGTTGGCGCCGCCCTGACGGGTCGGATATCCGGCCGGACATATTCATTCCGATTGCGGAGGAAACCGGATTGATTCAACAGATGACACTGCGCATTATGGAAACAGTCGCCCACGATAGTGTAGGAATTCTCAAAAAGAATCCCCGATTTCACATTGGGATGAACTTATCCGGCATCGACCTTGAGTCCAACACCATTATCGAGACATTGCAGCGTCTACTCGAGCACGGACACCTCCGAGCAAACAACCTTCTGTTAGAAGCAACCGAGCGCACGCTACTAAAAGCGCATCTGGCAAATCAAGTACTAAGCGACATCAGGTCCATGGGGATTGCAGTCGCCATTGACGACTTTGGAACGGGATACTCAAGCCTCTCCTACCTCACGGAGCTGAAATTCGACTATCTCAAAATCGACAAATCATTCGTCGACACGATCGGAACGAACAGCGCCACGAGCCATGTCATTTTCCATATCATCAAAATGGCACAGTCTCTCAAGTTATCCATTATCGCTGAAGGCGTGGAAAGCGAACACCAGGCCCGCTTCTTAGAACAGCACGGGGTTCAGTTTGCACAAGGGTGGCTCTTCGCCAAGCCGATGCTAGTCGCCGATCTAGTTGATCACATTCATCGTTAATATGAACGTGCTTGGGGCTATATCATTTAATCATCCGACATAGCAGAAAGGAACTTGCGGAAAAACTATGCTTTGCCAACAGCCAGAGGCGACCTGTCGTTTGCTCGCGGCGCCCGATAATGATTTTCATAATTTCCCGAGCTTTGACTTTTGATGTGGCGGACATAGTCCGCACCTTCTCTAATGATTTCTAAGGTCTGACAAAAATTTTCGTGCGCGGTCGCTTTGTGGACTGACGAAAAATTGTTCTGGCGTGCCTGTTTCTATTAATGCACCCTTGTCCATGAACCAAACGCGATCAGCCACTTCGCGAGCGAAGCCCATTTCATGCGTTACACAGATCATGGTCATTCCGTCCCGTGCTAGCTGTTTCATCACTTGTAGAACCTCACCTACCATTTCGGGATCAAGGGCACTGGTGGGTTCATCGAAAAGCATGGCAGGCGGGTCCATCGCCAAAGCGCGTGCAATAGCGACACGCTGTTGCTGCCCTCCAGACAGTTGACCTGGGTAAGCGTCTGCTTTAGTCGCCAGGCCGACACGCTCCAGCAGTTCCAGGGCGCGCTTTCGGGCGTCTGAACGCTTTGTCTTGAGAACGTTGATAGGCGCCATCGCAATGTTGTCAGCAACCGATAAATGGGGAAACAGGTTAAAACTCTGAAATACAAATCCTACGCGTGAACGGAAGTGATTCATATCAATTTTAGGCGCGTAGATATTTTGTCCATCAAAAACGATGGTGCCTTCCTGAATCTCTTCGAGGCGATTTACGGTACGGATCAAGGTCGATTTACCTGAGCCCGACGGACCACACACAACCACGACTTCGCCCTTCGCAACATGTGCTGAGACATTGTCGAGAGCATGATAGGAGCCGTACCACTTATTTACTTTGTCGAATGTGATCATCATATTTTGAGCGAGGCCTTGGCCAGATGAGTTAGTTTCCACGAGCGTCTAATCACGAATATTTCCGTCCGGCTCATGCAGCCTCAGCAGTCAATGAAGGGCTTGGACTGCGAACCTGTACTTGACTGGCACCTGCGCGCTTCGCTGCAATGCGCTTTTCCAGCGCGCGTGCAAACCGCGTGAGGGTGAAGCACAGCACAAAGTAAATCAGCGCAAGTATGAAGAAGACGGGAAACGGCTTAGTAAGTAACGTGGTATTAATCTGGTTCGCGGCAAATGTGAGCTCGTTCACGCTGATCACATAGCCAAGAGAGGTTTCCTTTATCGTCGAAACGAACTGGCTAACCATGGCCGGTAACATGTTGTATAGCGCCTGGGGCAACACAATCTTCGCCATCGTTTGCATGTAACTCATGCCTAATGCGCGGGACGCCTCAAACTGGCCTTTTGGCAGCCCTTCAATACCGGCCCGAATCACTTCGGCCAGATACGCTGCCTGGTAGATGACAAGGGTCACCAGCATGGTGGTAAAGCCGCTGACGGTTCTGCCTATCAACAGGGGAACGAAAAAATACACCCAGAAGATGAACATAATTAAGGGAACGCCCCTGATGACGTAGACGATCACAGTTGCCGGAATCCGAAGTATCCAAATCGGACTTACACGTGCAACTGCCAGCAAGACACTTACCGGAAAAGCAAGCGCGAGACCGACGGCTGAGAGAATCAGGGTGATGGCCAAACCACCGAGGGGGCCGTTTGGATACTGTCCGATCAACAGTAGCGTCCAGTTATCACGAAGAATACTGAGTATGTCGTTCATCGCTTACCTACCCTTGATGCGAAATTTCGTTTCGAGGACTGCGCCGCATGCCATGATGAGTAGCGAAATGCCAAGGTAGACGGTTGTGGCAAGTAGATAAGCTTCCACAGTGCGGAAAGACTGGCTTTCTATTTCGCGCGTGGCGTACGTCAGTTCCGCGACGCCTATTGCCATGGCCAAACTCGTATTTTTGAAAAGTAAGACGGTATGGTTAACAAGCGGTGGAATGGCAATGCGGAGGGCTTGCGGGATAATGACGATCCTGCAAGCCTTCAAATAACTCAGCCCCAGAGCGCGTGCTGCCTCCATCTGGGCTCTTGGAATGGCCCGAATGCCGCTGCGAAGATCTTCGGAGACATACGCAGCCATACACAGACCCACGGCAATCGCCGCAAACAGAAAATCGCTACGTTGGGCGTTGAACCACTGCTGGACCGGTTCAGGAAACAGCGTCGGCACGGCGAAGTACCAAATGAAGATTTGCACTAGCATGGGTACGTTCTGGTGGTACTCGACATATCCCGCCACTGCATACTCTGCCCACCGATTATTTGACATCCGGATCACTGCCAGCACGATTCCGATAGCCATTGCCAGTAGCCAGGAGTAGGCCGTGAGCTGCAGCATCGTGACAACGCCGTCAATAATCCACTTGGGATAATCGTCGCGAAGCAGAACAGAGAAATCGATCTTGAGATTCATTTAGATAGCCATCGTGGCACACAGTTTTTCAACGCCCGGCAATGCCGGGACGTTATGGTTAATGTCGACGTACCAAGTACTTTAGAGCAGTTTCAGCCTGACTGTACCGTCGATGCCGGACGCTTTGCCCGCGGCACGGCGTTGCGACTCCTTGCCATGGCTCGCCATGTCGCGTCGCCGCGCCTTGTTCCACAGGCAAATCGCCTCGGCCTCGCCTGGCAAGTCAGACTGAAACTGCTCTAGCCTTTGATCGGTTCAATTCTGAAGGAGCGCTTCAGCTTGTACGATGTGTTCTCCCCTAACCATTTGTCAAAGATCTGTTTGGCTTCGCCGGATTTTTCCATTCCTTCCAATACTGAATTGACATGCTTCATCAGGCCGGCTTCTTCTTTCCGCATTCCGATGCCCCATGCTTCACTCATGAGGGATGGCTCAAGAATGTCGATCGGCGCAGTTGCTTCCGTTTGCTGCTGGAATTTCAGCAACATGAGTTCTGAAACGGCAAAGGCGTCAACTTTACCTTGTTGCATGGCGAGAAACGCTGCAGGGGGATCTTGGAACGTCGTTGTCGATGCGTTCGGTATTGATTTACGTACCGCAAGTTCGGAGGTCGATCCCTTGGGCGCACTGATACGCTTGCCAGCCAAGTCGCTCACGGATTTCAGTCCCGACGACCGCTTTGCCGCAACTTTTTGCTGACTGACATAATAGCTATTGCTATAGGTGATTTGCTCCGCGCGTTCCGGCGTCCAGCCGAGGTTCGCCGCGATGACATCCACGCGCCCTTGCTGAAGTTCCGGGATGCGGGCAGCCACGGAAATCAGTTTCAGTTCGAGCTTTACGCCGAGGCTTTTCGCTATCGCGTTACAAAAATCGACGTCATAACCCTGCACTTCACGGGTTGCGGGGTTGGAAAAGCTGAACGGTTCGGCGGTCCCTAGTGTCCTGAGTTAGAAATTCGCAGACAAAAGCGTTCGATGCTGGCCAAGATGTCGTCGGCCGATTTGGTCCAGACAAACGGTTTGGGATCGGCGTTATTGAGTTTCAGGTAATGCCGAATGGCGTCCTCCAATTGACGGGTCGAACGATGGGTTCCACGGCGAATTTGTTTTTCAGTCAGCGTGGCGAACCAGCGCTCGACCTGGTTGAGCCACGAAGCCGAAGTTGGTGTGAAATGCACGTGGAAACGCGGGTGGCGGGCGAACCAATTGCGGATGGTGGGGGTCTTGTGCGTGCCATAGTTATCCATCACCAGATGAATGTCCAGGTCATTCGGCACCGACGCCTCGATCGTACGCAAGAATTTCAGAAACTCGCTGCTGCGATGACGTCGATGCAGTTGCCCAATGACTTCACCGGTGGCAATGTCGAGTGCAGCAAACAAGGTCGTCGTGCCATGGCGCTGGTAGTCATGCGTGCGCCGTTCGGGAACACCGGGTGCCAGCGGCAAGATAGGCTGGGTCCGGTCCAGCGCCTGAATCTGGCTCTTCTCGTCAACGCACAGCACCATGGCCTTGAGCGGCGGATCGAGATAAAGCCCGACGATGTCGCGGGTCTTCTCGACAAACAGCGGGTCGGTGGACAGCTTGAACGTTTCCTGACGATGCGGTTGCAAACCGAAGGCGCGCCAGATGCGGCTGACCGCCGTTTGCGACAGCTTCGCTTCGCGCGCCATAGCCCGCGTGCTCCAGTGTGTGGCATTCGACGGTTGTTCCTCCAGCGTCTTGGCAATCACAACATCAACACGCGCATCATCAATCGTGCGCGGCGCTCCCGAGCGCGGGGCATCGAGCAAACCATCCAGGCGCATGTGAACAAAGCGGGCGCGCCATTTCGATACCGTTTGGCGCGTCACCGCCAGCTTGACCGCCACCGCCTTGTTTTCCGCTCCGCCGGCACATTCCAGGACGATGCGCGAACGCAAAGCCAGTGCTTGCGCCGTCTTACGCCGTCTCGCCCAGGCATGCAATTGCTCTTTTTCCGCCGCGCTCAACACCAGTTCCGCTTTCGGTCTGCCTGCCATGCCGTCCTCGCCATGAAAACCAATAGGCGTCGGACAACTGATACGCAGAATAATTCAACGAACTTCTAACTCAGGACACTAGCGTACCGCAAACCAATGTACCTTTTTGCTTGATGTCCGCCAACTGGTCGGCTGCTGCAGACAAGCTGATTGTCGATAAGGCCGCAACCAGGACTACATTTTGAATATTCAACATAACAGGCCTCTCTCTTGAATTGAAGGGATACTACAATTATCTGAGTTGGGCAAATGCCGTCGCAATCTGTGCACAGCCTTGCTCAATTTGTTCAAACGAAGTGGCAAACGACATCCGCAAATAGCCCGGTTGCCCATACGAACTACCGTCGATCGTTGCAACCCCGGCCATTTCCAACAAATACATCATTACATCGATGTCGGATCCCAAGCGGGTTCCCGATGGTGTCGTTTTCCCGATGGCGCCAGAGACGTTTGGAAACACGTAAAAGGCACCGTCGGGTAGCGTGCAGTCGATGCCCGGAATTTCATTCAGGAGCCGTACCATTGAATCGCGGCGATCCTTGAATAAAGCAGTGGCCTCCCTTACGCATTGTTGAGGACCATTCAAGGCCTCCGTTGCTGCGGCCTGGCTAATAGCGCTCGGGCAGGTCGTGCTCTGCGATAACAGCAACGAGATTGCTTTCATCAAGACTCCCGGACCGGCTCCATAACCGATACGCCATCCTGTCATCGCATAGGCTTTCGAAACCCCGTTCACGATTAGCGTGCGTCCAATCAGCCGTGGGTCGATTTGTAGCGGCGATACGTGCGTCGCTTCTCCATAAACAAAGTGTTCGTAAATTTCATCCGTCATCAGCCAAACGTCAGGATGACCGTTAAGCACTTCGCAGAGTGATGCCAGTTCCTCGGCGGTATAAACTGCGCCCGTCGGATTATTAGGCGTGTTAAGAACCAGCCACTTGGTACGCGGCGTAATTGCCTTTTCCAAGGCTGCTGCTGTCAGTTTGAAGCCGGTCGACGCGTCACATTTTACGATGACGGGCATACCTCCATTAATCGCGACCATATCGGGGTACGATACCCAAAATGGTGTTGGGATGATCACCTCGTCACCTTCGTTCAAGGTGGCGGAAAAGGCGTTATAGATAATATGTTTTGCGCCATTGCCGACCACAATATCGCTGGGGTCGTACGGAAGGCCATTCTCACGGGCCAGTTTTTTTGCGATTGCACTGCGCAGGGACGGCGTCCCGGTGGATCCTGTATATCGGGTTTGCCCGCTTTGCAACGCCGCGATCCCGGAAGCGATGATGTGTAAAGGGGTAGGGAAATCTGGTTCCCCAATAGTGAGGTCGACAATTTCTTTGCCCGAGGCGCGCAATGCATCCACCCGTGCCTTTGCCGCCATGCTTGGAGAAGGCTTCACCGTATCGAGACGCGACGCAAGATAAGAGCTACTCATTTTGTTGCCTTTGAATATCAAGGTTGGTTATAGACCGTATGGTTGCAATACACGGGTAAGCCACGCTTGTTCTATCTTCCCGTTCGCTATCTCTTCTTTGATCGCTTCTTCGATCCCCGCAGTTTTTCTGGCCGCCTCGATGAGGAACTTTGCTTCCGAGGGCGGGAAACTGATCAACCCGTCTTCGTCACCGACGATGACGTCTCCTGGATTAATGACTTGTCCGCCAATCGTTACCGGGACATTTATCTGGCCCGGGCCATTCTTGTATGGCCCACGGTGGCTGATCGCACGGGCATAGCACGGGAAGTCGGCATCATGGAAAGCAGCGGAATCACGGATCGCTGCATCAAGCACGAATCCTGCGCAACCGCGTTGCATTGCGTACAACATGATAAGTTCGCCGACAAGTGCATTGGTCGTTTCTGCCCCGCCATCAACAACAAGGACGTGGCCTGGCGACATCATCATCAAAGCTTTATAAATCAGTAAATTGTCGCCAGGTCGGGTCTTGACTGTGAACGCCGTTCCAACGAGCTTTTTGCTGCGGTGATACCGCTGCAGTCCATGTACTCCGGAGAGGCGGCTTAGGTTGTCGCTCAGATGCGAGACGACAATATTGCGGAGCGGATCGAGTTCTTCACGACTGACGACGGGCGGAACGGACTTAACTAAAAACGGCGGTGCAGACATCTGCGACTCCTATCAGTTGGCGCTATGGCCATGCGGGGTGATTTAGGAACTGATCATAGGAGCTAGGACAAACAAAAAAAAGCGATATTTTTTTCTATAAAATTATCGCTTTAAGGAATAATAGAAGCTATCTCTGCACCAAAGGTGGAATATGTTTTCATTTAAGCAATTGGAGGCACTCTATTGGATTGCTGCCCTGGGTGGATTTGTACCGGCGGCCCGAAAGCTGAACACGACGCAATCTGCGATTTCAAAACGAATAAAGGAGCTTGAAAGTACGTTTGGCACAGAACTTTTCGACCGCGAACATCGTCAAGCGCGCCTTACTGAAAAAGGAGAAGAGCTGTTATCGATTGCCAAACGGCTCTTGAAGGAACGCGACGCTGCCGTCGAACAATTCAGTAAGGCAGAGATTGTCGAGCGTCGGCTTCGCATCGGCGTCACGGAACTGACTGCAATGACATGGTTGCCCAAACTCGTGCGATTGGTTCGCCAGCATTATCCTCGGGTCCGGATCGAACCTGACGTGGACTTGAGCGTCAACCTGCGGGACAAATTGCTTGCCGATGAAGTAGACGCAATTATCGTCCCAGATGCATTTGTCGAAGACCGATTTTCAGCGATACCCTTAGCTCAGGTTGAAAGTACATGGATGGCCAAACCCGGTCTTCTTTCAGACGCGCGAGGCTTACGGATCCATGAACTTGCGGCTTATACGATTTTGACCCAAGGGGACAAATCTGGAACAGGGATCATCTACGATCGTTGGTTCAAATCACAGGGTATCGAGCCAGCAAACGCTATTAGTAGTAACAGTCTGATCGCGCTCATCGGCCTTACCGTTTCTGGTCTTGGTGTCAGCTATTTACCGAAGGACTGTCTCAAATCGCTGATTGATCGAGGTGCCCTGGAAGTGATTGAAACAAATCCTGTGCTGCCACTGATTACTTACGTCGCGCTTTATCGTAGCGAGCGAAAAAGTAACTTCATATCATCTATTCTTATGCTGGCACAGGAGTGTTGCAATTTTTCAAACCTGTTCCAAGTCGAGGTCAGCACAGCCGGAGATCATGGAAATGGCTCTACTAAAGGAGTGGATCTGTTCTGAACGATATGGGATCCAAGATCCGATGTCGCCATCGTCCAAGTCCTCTTTACTCATGTATTGTTGTGTGTATGACTTCCTGCAAATGCGCATATGAAGTCCACTGAAAATGGTGGCCTGCTCAACGCCATCGGAAGCAGTCCATTTTTCCCTCGAGCGCTTTCACCTGACCAGAATGCCAGGGGCAACTCAGGGACGCGCAGGAAAACTTAGATCTGAACACGCGTCCCTCTCTATTCGCTCCACCTATGGATTTGCAATGAAAATGGTAGATGAGACCGAACGAATCGATCAATCCGCCTTGATATTGCGGGCCCGGACGATCTCTGACCATTTTGCCGTTTCCGAATTCAGGTATTTGGCGAGTTCTGCGGGCGTAGAGCCGACTGCTTCTGCACCAATTTGCGTGAATCGTGCTTTTACATCAGCTTGCTTCAGTGCCTTCACTAGTTCGTCGTTGAGCCTGTTGACGACGGGCTGAGGCGTCTTCGCAGGCACGAACACCGCATACCAGCCACTGAGTTCGTAGCCTTTGATGCCTGCCTCCGCAACGGTCGGCACATTCGGCAAGACACTGGAACGCTTGCTGGTTGTCACTGCTAGTGGCTTCAGGCGACCGGCGTCGATATACGGCTTGGCGGACGAAACCGAATCAAACATCATATCGACCTGATGCCCCATGAGATCCGTGACTGCCGGCGCGCTCCCTTTGTAGGGTACGTGGAGGATGTCGATATTCGCCATGGAAGCAAATAGTTCACCGGCCAGATGGATCGTGGTTCCGCTGCCTGCCGAAGCAAATGTCAGCTTGCCCGGTTGCTGTTTCGCCAATGAGACCAAGTCGGACACATTGGCCGCCTTTACGGCAGGATTGACCACGAGCACGTTCGGTACGATACCTACTAGGCTGACCGGCTCGAAGTCCTTGATGGGATCATAGGAAAGCTTCTTATACAGGCTAGGATTTACCGCATGCCCGATAGACACAATCATCATGGTGTAGCCATCCGGCTCGGACTTGGCGACCATGGTCGATCCGACCACACCACCGGCACCGGGACGATTTTCGATGATGATCGGCTGCTTCATGCTTTGCGACATTTTTTCGCCTAGCGTGCGCGCCATGGTGTCCATGGCGCCGCCCGGGGTGAACGGCACCACCCATTTTATGGGTTTGCTCGGATAGACATCGGCGGCCGCGACGGAGAATGCGGTGCTCAGTACCACGCCGCCGATAATGGCTTTAATAATGGAATGCTTCATTTTTATTCCTGCAATTCTGGTGGTTCGGTTAAACGATGGATGATGGATGCTTTGCCAGCGGCGTTACCATGATCTTCATATACGGAAACAGCGGAAGCGACGACAGCAAGCCATGAAGTTCGTCATTAGACTCAACATCGAAGATGCTGTAGTTGGCATATTCGCCGACGACGCGGTACAAGTGAACCCACTTGCCGCTGCGTTGCAGGTCTTGCGCGTAAGCCTTTTCGCGCGCCTTGATGTCGTCAGCAACGGACGAAGGCATATCGAGCGGTAATAAGACATCCATCCTGACTAGAAACAGCATGAATCTTTCCTTTCTGTCATTGATTGTGCGGGCGTGCGTGGTGGCCTGTCCTCATGCGACCGTGGTGCGTGTCTTGTCACGCCTGTAAAAGGCAAGCTTGTCTTCGTCGATAGCGACGCCAAGACCCGGCGCGTCGGGCACGGCGAGTTCAAACTCAGCGACCGATGCGCGCTCGACGACGATATCGTCTTTCAACAGCAAGGGCCCGAACAATTCTGTCCCCCATTCCAACCTGCGGCAGGCAGCAAATGCATGGGCAGATGCGATGCTGCCAATAGTGCCTTCCAGTAGCGTGCCTCCATAGCAGCCTATTCCCGCCGCGTCGGCAACTGCCGCCACACGAATCACGCCCAATGGGCCACCTGACTTTGCGATTTTTAGGGCAACGATGTCCGCCGCACCGTCGCTCGCATAGTCGAACATGTCGGCAGGGGTGCTGATCGCTTCGTCCGCCATGATAGGAATGTTGAACATCCGCGCGATCCGCGCCATGCCACGGCGGTTGTCACGCGCAATGGGCTGCTCGACCAGCATCACACCGGCTGCCTGCAGGTCCGGAATATGCCGCGCAGCCGTTGCCTCGCTCCAGGCCTGATTGATATCGACAGTAATCTCGGCTCTGTCGCCGAGAGCATTCTTAATGGCTGCAACGTGCTCGATATCCTGGCGCGGACTGCGCTTGCCGATCTTGAGCTTGAATACCTTGTGACGGCGGATATCGAGTAATTGCTTCGCTTCTTCGATGTCGCGGGCGCTGTCGCCACTGGCCAGCGTCCAGAGAACGGGGAGAGAATTGCGCACAGCCCCGCCAAGCAGGGCATGCACCGGCGCCCCAAGGCGCTTGCCCTGAGCATCCAGCAAGGCTGTTTCCAGCGCCGATTTTGCGAGTGAATTACCTTGCACGGACTGATCGACCTTAGCCAGCACGGCATTCACGCTCGTGGCGTCCATGCCGATGACCAGCGGATTGACGTAGTGATCGAGCGTGAGCTTGATCGATTCGGGGCTTTGATCACCGTAGCTGAGGCCGCCGATGGTGGTCGCCTCACCGATGCCTTCAATGCCATCGTCGCAGCTTAAACGTACAATCACCAGCGTCTGGCGGCTCATCGTCGTCATCGCCAGGCGGTGTTCGCGAATGGTGGGAAGGTCGACGATAATTGCCTCAAGTGCCGTGATGCAAGGGCGATTCGATTTAATATGCATTTTTGGATTCATGGCTGTATTGACGAGCCAATGGTAAGTTTTCTGGCATCCTCCGTCTAATATCATTTGGCTACCGTGCTATACCCTGGAGGTATCGTGGAACTGCGACATTTGCGTTATTTCGAAGCAGTAGGAAAAACCCTGAACTTCAGCCGTGCGGCAGAGCTGCTGCATATGGCGCAGCCTCCGCTGTCACGCCAGATACGCCAGCTGGAGGATGAACTGGGCACGCAGCTCATCGACCGCAATGCAAGGCCGCTCGCCTTGACCAAGGCGGGAGCGTTTTTTCTTCAGCAATGCATGCAAGTACTTGCCAGGATCGATGAAATACAGCGGGCGACGCGCCGCATTGGCCAAGGGCAGCATCGGTGGTTCGGCATTGGATTTGTGCCTTCAGTGCTGTACGGATTCTTGCCAGAACTGATTCGCAGTTACCGAAAGGCAAGCAATGAGGTGGAAGTCATACTGTCGGAAATGACGACTATTGAACAAGGCGAAGCGTTGAAGGCCGGGAGGATCGACGTCGGCATCGGGCGGCTCATTCTCGATGACCCGGAACTGGTATGTGATGTCATAGAAGACGAGGCACTTGTCGCCGCCTTGCCATTGCGCCATCCATTACTCAAGCATGCGCGTCTGGGTTTAAAGCAGCTGGCGACTGAGCCTTTCATCCTCTATCCCGTCAGGCCGCGTCCGAGTTATGCGGATCATGTATTGCAGCATTTCCGGTCACATGGTCTCAATCTCGGCACAATCATCGAAGCCAATGAAATGCAGACCGCCATCGGCCTCGTTGCCGCGGGTATCGGTGTAACCTTGGTTCCAAGCTCCGTTCAGCGC
Source organism: Noviherbaspirillum saxi (assembly GCF_003591035.1). Lineage (NCBI taxonomy): Bacteria > Pseudomonadati > Pseudomonadota > Betaproteobacteria > Burkholderiales > Oxalobacteraceae > Noviherbaspirillum > Noviherbaspirillum saxi. Next base: position 776,059 of record NZ_QYUO01000002.1, on the reverse strand, counting down.
TTGCGGCGGGATGATGTCGTTTACCGCCTTGTTGCAGATGCCGGCGTCACATCGCCGATTATCATGAATTTTCGCGCCGGCGATGCATCACAGGATCTGTCCCGATTTTTTCAGTTTATCGACGCACATAGAGTACCCCGTTGAGTGTGTGTAGTTCCAAACTGTAGATCCGCCGCAAATCAGACCTACCCAGAAAAAAATGCCTGGATTAACCCGAGTAATGGCAAGCTACGTCTACAAACGTTGACCAAGCCTGGTGACGGCGATCTCGTCGTCACCAAAAGCGTTTTTTAGAGAAAACTGCATGCATGGCGTAGCGACGCTAGAGGAAAGTAAGCTGGCTCCAACTTAGAAAGCTTTGCCAGTCACGGTCAGTTCTTATTGCAGAGGCACCAATAAGAATAAGCCTTATATGTTTAACGTTTGGTAAATTTCATATGCAGAATTTTAATACATTGATTCAAGTGGTCGAGGCACTGGGCATCCTGGCCTTTGCATTCTCAGGCTTCATTGAAGCACGCCAAAAGGACATGGACTTGGTGGGCGTTTTTACAGTTGCATTCATTACCGCCTTTGGTGGCGGGACCTTACGTGATCTGCTACTCGATCGCCGCCCGTTGTTTTGGGTCGAGCATCAGGAGTACACCTTGTTGATCTTTATCTTGGCATTGGTGATTACTCCTTTCATGCGTCATCTTCGTTCTGCCTTCTCGGAAAAACTTCTCGTGACAGCCGACGCCTTCGGCCTAGGCTTGTTCAGCGTTCTCGGCGCGTCCTTGGCGGTCCATGCGGGCATGCCCCCTTTTGTCTGCGTCATGATGGGTGTCATTACTGGCATCTTCGGTGGTGTGCTGCGCGATATAATCTGCAATGAAATCCCCATGGTTTTTCGGCGTGGCCAGCTTTATGCGACCTGTTCCTTTCTTGGCTGCTGGGTCTATCTGTTGCTGGAATGGCTATCGGTTACGGAAACTCTCAGTTTATCGACGGGCATTCTCATAACCGTTGCTACTCGAATGGCGGCAGTAAGATTCGACTTAAAGTTGCCCGGATGACGGCACCTTTTCAGATCACATTATGGCGGCCAATCGTGTCCATTCACGTAGTCAGTTAGATCTCGGAATTAGACACGCCAAGGGCGAAGCCGAGACCAATGGTCAGGGCGTGTGATACAAGAAGCAGAAGCTTTTTCATTCTGCATCTCGAACAGAAATATATTCCCTATGAGTTTGGTCACTCAAACCCGGTCCTGGATAATCCCTTTTTTCCCATCGCCCGTCATTTCTTTCAACAGCTCCATTGGCAGCGGGAAAACAATAGTCGTCGACTTGTCTCCAGCGATGCTGGCCAAGGTCTGCATGTAGCGCAATTGCATGGCGCCCGGCTGTAGTGCAAGCACCCGCGCAGCCTGCATCAGCTTCTCCGATGCCTGCAGTTCGCCCTCAGCGTGGATCACCTTTGCTCGCCGCTCCCGCTCTGCTTCGGCCTGACGGGCGATGGCGCGTATCATGGACTCGTCGAGATCTACGTGCTTGATTTCCACATTCGCGACCTTGATACCCCACGCATCGGTCTGGACGTCGAGCACCTGCTGGATGTCGATGTTGAGACGCTCACGCTCGGCAAGCATTTCATCGAGTTCGTGCTTGCCTAATACTGAACGCAAGGTGGTCTGCGCCAGCTGGCTGGTCGCCTCGAAAAAATTGGCTACCTGGATGATGGCTTTTTCCGCGTCGACTACGCGGAAGTACAGCACCGCATTGACCTTGACCGAAACGTTATCTCGCGAAATCACATCTTGGGTTGGCACATCCAGCACGATCGTTCGCAGGTCGACCCGGACCATTTGCTGCAGTACCGGAATAAGGATGACGAGTCCCGGTCCCTTGACTGCCCAGAACCGACCCAGCTGGAATACCACACCGCGCTCGTACTCACGCAGGATGCGAATGGATGCAGCAACTAGGACCAGCACGACGAAAGCAAGCGCACCAAATCCTATGCCGAGATCAGCAAGCATAGTTATTCTCCTTGTTCATTATTACTGACAGGAACCACTTCCAGCACAAGGCCTTTGCGCCCGATCACGCGGACTCTCTGCCTATCCTGCAGCGATACTTTGCTCACGACCTGCCACGTTTCGCCGCGTACATGGGCCCAGGCCTCATTTGGGACGTCTCCAGTCCTTTCAATTTCAGCCACGCTCCCGACCATATTGTCGAGGCCGGTGACGTTTTTGCGCCGCCGGGTTTTTAACGCCACGCTTGCGGTTGCTGCAAACAACAACGCGCTTGCTACCGCGATCGCGCCAACCAATCCGATGGGAATACCGTAGCCAGGCAACTCGGTATCGATCAGCATCAGCGCTCCTGCTACGAAGGCTGCAATCCCGCCTAGTCCAAGCACACCGAAACTAGGCAGGAAAGCTTCAGCCGCCATTAAGGCCAGGGCCAGAATAATGAGGGCAAGACCGGCATAGTTGACAGGCAGCAATTGCAAACCATACATGGCTAATAAAAGACAGATGGCACCAATCACGCCCGGAGCAACAGCCCCTGGACTCATAAACTCGAATAGCAATCCATAGATGCCTACGGTCATCAGAAGCAGCGCAATGGTCGGGCTGGTGATGACGGCCAAAAGCCGGGTACGCCAGTCGGGATTGACATTAACGACAGCTGCGCCGCGAGTGTGTAGCAATTTGTCATTCCCCAGTACCGACACAGTTTTCCCCTCAAGTCGCGAAGCTAAAGCCAGGCTGTCGTCGGCAATGTAATTAATCACTCCCAGTTTGAGCGCTTCTTCCGCCGATAAACTTACCGCTTCCCGGACGGCACGCTCTGCCCAGTCCGCATTACGCCCACGCATCTGCGCCAATCCGCGGATATAAGCTGCAGCGTCATTGACCTGCTTTCGCGTCATCGCTGAGTCAGGCTCTTTGTCGCTGTTCTCGCCGGGCGGCTGCTTGCTTCCCGGGCGCTGCGCCTTGTCGCGCCCGGATTCCATGCCGGGGCCGCCGATCTGAACCGGAGTGGCAGCGCCAATGGTGGTGCCAGGAGCCATTGCGGCGATGTGGCTGGCATACAAGATATAGGTGCCTGCACTGGCCGCACGTGCGCCGCCCGGACTGACATGACTTGCCACCGGCACCGGCGAGCTCAGAATAGCTTTAATGATGGCACGCATCGCGGTATCGAGCCCGCCCGGCGTGTCCATCTGCAGAATGACGAGCTGGCTGCCGTCAGTAGCGGCGCGGGCGATGCCGCGAACGACGTAATCCGCATTGGCAGGGCCGATTGCACCATCTATCGTTAACAACGTAATCTGGGCGGGGGTCGCAACAGCGGAAGACACGATGAACAGAAAGCCGGCAGCCAGGTATGCCGCCACACCGGCCAGCACTCGGCATGTCCGGATGAGCAGGTCCATGACAAGTGCACGGCTACGCATGGATTCATACCTTGTGAACACTCTTCGATGGCCAGGACGCCGGGGCCATACCCATTCTTCAACACTCTATAACAATGATGTTGTGTCACATCAAAAACATGCTGCTCATCGAAAAAGCAGGGAAATCTACAATGTGAAGGTCGCTTGCCAGGCGGCCCTGATCCTTTCATTCTGTACGGTCGCCGTCGGAAATCAATTGTAGATAGACAAAATAGTGTTGCAGCCCGGCACGCCAGATCGTTCCACGCCTTTCACCGATACCGAAAGCACTATCCCCGGCCTGGTCCATCGACCCGGTCAACCTGCCGTTCCGGCCACAGGATGACCGACCAGCGCCACGCTGCAACGGCTTGCACGATGTGCTGCGAGATGCCTGCCCTGATGCCTGGGGCCAGGGGCCGCTCCGACGTGAGCACAATCTGCCCGAAGGTACGCCTCTGGCACGCTATCTGATTCTGGGAGGCAACGCTGACCGATAGGGTGCGCTCGCCATAGGCACAAGGCCCGCCCCCTCGGTGGCCGCCGGAGTGACCCGGAACTAATACACAGAATGATGACAAGGGACCAAAATACGGACCCTGACACGGCAAAATCGTTACCGTCGCTGTCGGCCGGTTTTATGGCACGTTATGGCTCAGGATTGGTATTAGTACTACTGCGTCACAAAACATCACTGTCCGGTTCCCTCCCCCTTTCAGGGGGAGGGCTAGGGTGGGGGTGGAGTGGTTGCGCTAACGATTGCGCGGATTCGACCTCTCTACCCCTGCGCGGGCCGCCCCATCCCAACCTTCCCACCTCGCCGCTGGTAAGTGGCTTGGATTCGTGCGGCGCAAAGCATGCTTTGCGAAACCCCGCACTTATCCCCCTGCAAGGGGGAGCACGTTCGTGACGCAGTAGGATTAGGTAGCAGCGGAAAAAAGGTGAATTCAACAGGCAGGCGGGTTTTGAATCTGGTGTCTCAATAATGAAAGCATTGCCTCCGCCGCAGGGGACAGCGAGCCTTCCCTGCGTCTCACCAGGCCGATCGATCTGCGAATAACAGGGTTGACCAGCGGGCGCCGCACTATTCCCTCGCCACTAATGACATCGGCGGCCATGGCCGGGAGCGCTGCCACGCCTAATTCCTCACTTACCATTGCGCCGATGGTGGCCAGGTGATCCACTTCATAGGCAGGATGAAAACCAATTCCGTTTTGCAGTGCAGCGGCATCGATATACTGGCGCACGCTGGTATGGCGCGACATCGAAATGTGCGGCGATGCCAAGGAGTCGGTGAATTCTACATTCCCGCTTTCACGTCCTAGCGGATGGCCGCGCGCGACCAACAACACGAAACTGTCCGTTGTGAGCGGGATGTAATCCAGATCCGCGTAGGCAGGGTTAGCTGCGGTGAGCGCGAAGTCGACGCGCCCTTCCCGTACCAGTTCGAACGCAGGCTCGGACAAGGTGTCGATGAGGGACAACTGAATGTCAGGATACTTCTCGCTAAAGCTTCGGAACAACGGAGGGATGACACGCGCTGCCAGGGATGGCAGGGCCGCGAGCGCGACGCGACCCCGCCGTAACGCAGTGACATCCCGTACTGCAGTCACCGTGCGCTCTAAATCAGATAACAACTGGTCGGCATGCGACGCAAGTACTTCCCCGGCCGCCGTCAATGCGACCGAACGTGTCGTACGGTCGAACAAGCGCGTGCCAAACGCGTCTTCCAGTCGGCTGATCAGGGTCGACAGCGCGGACTGCGAGAGGTGCATTTGCTGTGCCGCCTGGCTAAAGCTTAAGGAATTGGCGACAGCGAGAAAGGCGCGGAGGTCGCGACCCGATAGATTTATCTCCATAATTGATAAGTTTATAGAAAATATGCGATTTACAGATAAAAAGTCGCGTTGCACACTGAATTTTTCTTCGTTTAGATCGTCACGCATGAATACCCAGAACGAATCGTCCCCATCGCTCGCAAATCCGCCAACCGGTCTGCCAAAGCCAGCGCACGCGTGCGCCCTTATCGTAGGCGGCGGGACCATGGGAGCTGACGTCGCCCTGGTGCTGGCGCGCGGCGGTTGCCGTACCATCGTGCTGGAGCCGGGTGAAGCGCGCCGGCAAGCACTGGATGCCTATTTCACCAACGGATTACGCAGCCTCGAAGCAGAACACAAGCGCAGTCGCGTATCCGCATGCGCATCGCTCGACGAAGTCAACTGGCAGTCGATTGACCTGGTGATTGAATGCATCCCCGAAAAACTGGAGCCCAAACAGGCACTGTTTGCAGAGCTGGTGCGGCGTGCACGGCCAGATACCCTGTTATGCAGCAACAGTTCGAGCTTCCCCATCTCGGCGATCGGCAAGGGTCTGGAAACCGCGCAACGGATGCTTGGCCTGCATTTTTTCATGCCGGCGCACCTGGTTCCTCTGGTGGAAGTTGTACTCGGAGAACGATCGTCCGGCCCGCTCGCTGAATCCTTGTCGGCTTTTATGCATGCCTGCGGCATGGTGCCGGTCCTGGTACGCAAGGATTTGCCGGGATTTCTCGCCAACCGGCTTCAGCACGCGCTGGCGCGCGAAGCATTTGCGATGATCGATGCCGGCGTGGCGACGCCCGAGGATGTCGATGCAGCGGTGCGTTTCGGCTTTGGTTTTCGTTTTCTTGCGGCGGGGCCCGTGCTCCAGCGTGATCATGCCGGGATCGACATACATTGCCCGGCCGCAGCCACGATGTATCCGTCGCTCGCCGTTAATGCCGTACCTTCCAGTGCACTGAGCGAGCGCCTGGCAAGCGGAAAATTCGGCATGAAAACCGGAGAAGGTTTTTACAAATGGACGCCAGAGAGCATTGCGGCCGAACGCAAGCGCTATGACGATCTGCTGATGGCGGGACTGCGTCTGCTGGCGCCCGAACTGCCGAAAATTGAAGATAAGTAGACTTCAATATCGCAACGAGGGACTGAGCGTTTGACTGTCATTTTCGATTAAAGAAGACCCATGCCACGCATTGCACTTATCCATGCACTCAGCCATTCCGTTGAGCCGATCAACGAGGCCATGGTACGCGAATGGCCAGAAGCGACCCGGATGAACTTGCTGGATGATTCCCTGTCTGCCGATCTGGCGATTTCCAGCCGCGGTCTCGATGAGGTCATGAACCGGCGCTTCCAGGACCTGGCTGACTATGCTGTCGGTACAGGCGCCCAAGCAATCCTATTCACGTGCTCGGCCTTTGGGCCCTGCATTGAGGCTGTGGCACGGCGCTATGCGAATCTGCCGGTTCTTAAACCAAATGAAGCGATGATCGCCGATGCCGAGAGTGCCGGCGGCACCATAGGACTTATCGCGACATTTCCGCCCACGCTGGAGTCCATGCCAGCTGAGTTTCCTCCTTCTGTTGATATCCGGTGTGCACTTGCGGATGGCGCACTTGATGCACTCAATCGCGGAGACGTGCAGAAACATGACGCGCTGATCGCTGAACAGGCGAAGCAGTTATCCGCCGCAGGCTGCAGCACAATTTCCCTTGCACAGTTCAGCATGGCTCGCTCGCGGCACGCGTGTGCGCAGGCGACTGGCAAGCCCGTGCTCACCACGGTCCATAGCGCGGTAATGGAATTAAAGCGGCGCCTGTCGAGCCAGATGCGATAAGAATCAATTTGTGAGGAGCTGTTTCAGTAGTCAGGTGTATAAAAAACGAGGAGATAAAACATGCTTAAAAAGGCGATACTTGCATCGATGCTCATTGCACAGGCGTTCACTGCTGCAGCCAATGACGTTTACCCGTCAAAGCCGATTAAATTTGTTGTGCCCTATCCGCCGGGTGGCCCGACGGACGCAATGGCACGGCTAATCCAGGGGCCTTTGCAAACAAAACTCAATACACCGGTCATTATTGATAACCGGGGAGGCGCCGGCGGTAACATCGGGTCGGATTTTGTCGCCAAATCGCCTGCCGACGGATATACGATTCTTTTGGCGGCGAGCGGCCCGATGGCTGTGAACAAGACTCTGTACAAATCGGTTCCGTTCGACCCTGAAAAGGATTTCGCGCCGATTATCCAGATTTCGGCTTTTCCACTGGTGCTGGAAGTCCACCCTTCGGTACCTGTTTCCAGCTTGAAGCAATTCCTTGCGCTGGCCAAAGAACGACCGGGCGAGCTTAGCTTTGCATCCGCAGGAAACGGCACACCACAACACTTGGCCGGTGAATTGTTCAACAGCGCCACCGGCATGAAATTACAGCACATACCTTACAAAGGAGCTGGCCCAGCGCTCAACGACGTGGTGGGCGGTCACGTAAAAGTCATGTTCGACATTTTGGGCAGTTCGGTTCAGTACATTAAAACCGGAAAGCTGCGTCCGCTTGCAGTTACTACGGCAACACGCAGCCCCACCCTGCCTGATGTGCCGACCCTGGCCGAAGCTGGCCTGCCGGGATACAGCATTTCAGGTTGGCATGGGATCGTCGCGCCGGCTGCCACTCCAAAGCCGGTCATCAGCAAGCTGAATCAGGCCATCAATGAAATCTTTGCTGATCCTGGTTTCAAGAAGCGATGGGAAGAGCTTGGTACACCTATAGTCGGCGGCACACCGGAAACATTTGGCGCACTAATGCGCTCCGAGTCTTCCAAGTTGGGCAAATTGGTGAAGGATGCCGGGGTTACTGTCGACTAATTGCAAGGCGGCACGCGGGTGCTTCATCAGTATGGTGCCAGGCGGCGACGGAACCACGGATCTGACGTTACGGAGAGTTCGAGGGTATCCGCGATTTTGTGTAATCGGGAAATTTTTTAATGTTGCGGGTTTTATGTTGTGGCATACGCGCATCGAATCTGCCCTGCTCAATGCAATCGCCGGCATCCTGCATAAAACATGGAGTGCGACGAATCTTAAACGCATGTATATGCCTCTCCTAACGCTAGCGGTGAGCGGCGGGCCGCACCCCACTGATACCCGCACCTAGAAAAAGCCTGTCGTGTGGACGGTCCACTCCACTGCCTTGTTAAACTCCGTCTGCCACTCATAGGCACGGCGATGCCGGTCTCGTCACCGTGGTTTGCGGAGCATTGGAAAGATGGGCGGCGACGTCCCCACCTGAATGGTGCCCAATAACTCAAACCCGTGCCGTTCATAGAGCGGAACGTTCTTTGGGTTGCTGGAGTCAAGATAGGCCAGCGTGCGGTCGCGATCGCACGGGATGAGGGCGTGTTTCATTAACGCCGCGCCGTACCCTTTGCCCTGTTGGGATGGGTCGATCCCAATGAACGGCAAATACCAATGCGGCTCCCGCGGATGATAGCGCCCCATCTGTTCAAAGACCGCAAAGAGGTCCTTTTGCACCAGCGCAGACCCGGTGCGTTGCAGCAGTGTGATCAGCGCGTCTTCGTCAGGGCGGACCTCTGGCGGCAGCCACAGGGCCGCCCCGGCATAACCGTCCACGTAGTAGGCGCTCCCGTGTGCAAACGCGTTGCCCCCCAATGCCTTGACGAAGTCGGGGAAATGCATGAGGTACTGCTGCGGATCAGGCCACGTCCAACGCGCAGCAGGGTCCGCGCTAAACGCCAGTACCACGACAGCAATGGCTGGAGCTTCATCGGATGTCGTAGCAGTCCTGATTATCGGTGTTGTCATGGTTTGCCTCCGAAGGGAAATCTCCAGGATTTTGGGAAGTCTAACGCCCACGTTAACCGGCCCGCCGCCACCGACGCCCGACGAGAAAGAACTGCGCCGATCGGCGGGTCCGGTTGAACGCGGGGTTAGGCCGCTCTCGAAGTATCGGCCCTTCTCCTCATTGCCGCAATACTGACGCACGCACCCACACGTCACCCCAGTTCTTCTCGTCAAGGATTCTTATCGCAGCAACGTCGAATCGGTACTGACGAGCCAAGTCATCATCCTTGAGGGTGGCTTTCCAGTTTTCGTAACCCTCGAATCGCATGCGGTACGATCGCTCTGCCTCCCCTGCAGCAGATTCCGAAGTCGCTTCGCAGGTTCCGAATAGCTGCACACCCTGACCCGGAGAGCCCCACGGCTGCTGCGTGGAAAAGACCGTCACGGCCATGGATGCGTTGTTCGAGAGGCTGCGGCAGTGAAGTGACTGGGGATGCGACCAGAAGTAAAGCTCAAGCTTTTCGGAGTAGCTGAAGTACGCGGTGTTGATGTGAGCGCGGCCCTGAGCAGTCACGGTGGCGATCGAGCAGAGGGGACTGCTGTCGAGAATTCGGAGAGCGCTTTGCCGGACTTGTTCCTCGGAGAACTCGTTGCCGTCAAGATTCGCGCCCGTTGCGTCGACAGCATGAATATCAATGAACCTGAAGGGATCCATGACAACCTCCTGCGCTCGGACTACACTTTGAGCGGCATAACGATTAGGTTGACGGGCGCAATGCGTCCGGGTCGAACCGCAAGTTAAATTGATCTGGTACGCGGGTATCACGCAGTGTACGGGGCATTAATGCGGCGGCTAAGCCGCCTCCAAGAGCGCCAAACACTCCGAACAAGAATGCAGTGAAAACGGCGGTATCGAGCTCGATTCGAACTGAATAGATATGGGGAATGCTTGGATACCAGTATTGAAGCGCTATAGATGCGCAAAAGAAGAAATAAGAGTGACCGTTGAGCCTACTTGAACGCCAGACCATAATCGCTTCAGCCACTTTTCTGGTACAGCGTTCCGTCTATATCTTAAAGCAAATATTAATCCGGCAAGAAAAGCTGGAACACGGCCGACTAAATAAGACCAAGGAAGCAAGAAAACGATCGGAAAGGCAAATGCAGGCCCTATTGCGAGGAACCAGATTGCGGTGAGCGCAAAAAATCGAAGTGGCCTTTTCATGGAACGAGGTGTTCTTATAGATTTAACTGATCAGTTAAATGGACAGGTTCGACCGGTAAGCACGGCCTGAGGCTGATAAGCACGTTGGCTTAATCCTCCGCAAGCCGCACCGGTGCTGGCTTCTGCATCACACTGCACATATATACAGTGATAATTTATCGTGAAGCAAGGCTCATCCGACACCATACCCGACCGTCCTCCAAAATTGCTTGATCAACTACGCAGCCGCATCCGCGAAAAACATTACAGCCTGCGATCCGAGCGCGCCTATGTGTTCCGGCTCGATGGTACATCCGCTTCCATGGACTCCGCCATCCCAAGGAGATGGGAGGACCGGAAATACAGGCGTTCATGTCGTTTCTGGTGAACGAACACAATATTTCCGGTCCTCCCATACCCAGGCCCTGTGTGCATTGTTGTTCCTTGACAAATCGGCGCTGGAGATCGACCTGCCTTGAATTGAAGGTATTCATCGTCCAAAACGTCCACCCAAGCGTCAAGTCGTTCTGACCCCGCAGGAAGTCAATCTGGTCTTCGCGCACATGGAATGCGTTGTTTCGGATTGCGGAATCGGCATCCACCGATCCCGCAATCGCTTGTCTCCTTTTAAAAGAGGTGGTTAATACCTACTGAAACGCCAGTCTGGGTTACACCAAGTGTTGCGGTCGGCAGAAAGAAGATGCCACGGCTCCATTTGTTTCTGTCGACTTCTGCGTAAAGGCTGGTGCGTTTGGATAATGCGTATTTCGCTTCGATCATATAGAAGTCCGACTTTTCCTTGCCGGTCGGACGCGTTGCGCTGGTAGCGCTTGACACCTTGGTTTGATAGTACGCACCTGTAAGCGTAAAGGCAGGTGTTACCTGATAATTCAAGCCTCCCCATACGCTCTTGATCTTCGTATTCACTGCCGTCGTTTCGGTCGGGTCGGGTCCTTGGGCGTGACCAGCGGCTGATGGCCGCTGGTTTTAAGAAAAAACGATGGCCCGAATCTGTCATCGTGTCACTGCCGATGCGAGACGGTCGCAACGCCGGTCGCATCCGACTTGCAATCGCTTACAGGCTTGACGCCGCGTATGCGCGCACTTTCGACTTCAGCCTTCGCCGCCGCCAGTTGCGCCTGAAACATCGGGTCGGCATGCAGCCGCGCTACTGCCGCAGCACCGACCACGCGACCGGCATCCACATCGCTTTGCCAATGGACGCCACAAATCACCCGGCTTTGTCCAAAGTCATGGCCGCGTGCCAGCAGCGCATTAACCCGCTCCGGAGCGATTTCGGCGAGAATCAGCGCCCATGCCCAGCCCAGCGCGGCGTGGCCGGAAGGATAGGAGCCATCCTTGGACAAATGCGCTTCCTCCTTCGGGGTGCAGCTTTCCTCTTTATGCACGATGAACGGGCGAGTGCGCTGGTATTTGTCCTTGGCCGCATAAGTGGCCAGTCCAGCATCTGCCAGACTGCGCCGCATGAGCATGTTGAGATGTGGCGTCGCCTCCTGTGATATCGGCATGCCTAGCGTGCAGGAAAAGGCTTCGGCCGCTTTGGGGAAGCTTAGGATCGCATCCTGGGCCGCAAGTTGCCAGCGCAGCGTCCCGCGCGCGGAGCGCGTCGTACGGTATGCCTCTTCGTCGGCGGCTGAAACGGCCGAGCCGGCCGCCGGTGGCGACGGCAAGAGCGTCAGGCTATCAGGCAAGTCCTTGCGTGCGAGGTAGCCAGCCAGATATCCCGGCCGGACTTCCTTCACCTCTGCCGGTGACGTGGGGGGAACCGGAATGCTGCTGCAGCCTACGGCCAGCATGCAAGTCAGTCCCGCGAGTAGTGTGCGTCCCACCACGCCTTCATTCTTCGCGCGAGTTGCGATATGTGTCATATTCATTTCTCCTTCTGTTATTTTTTGTTTGAAGCCTCGTTCTTCGGCAGATAGTCCAGCGCAAGCAGCGCCGAGACCGGCGTGCCTACACAGCGCGCTGAACAGTCCGAATTGGAGAACGGAAAGGCAACGCTTCGGTAAAATCCGACCACTCATGAAGCCTCCTCTTTAACTCTTTAATTATTAATTGACAAAATAGAACGATCGGCCTTTTTTTAAAGATAACTTCAAAGAGATGGAAAGTCGCGGGCTGAAACTGCCATAATGGGGGTTGTTTTCGCCATCTCTGATAAGTCACCGGCCAACTTGTGGATGCCCGTATCGACATACTTTTCAGCCGCAACTGCCTCCCAAGCGCGGCATTCGGCACGATTGACGTATTGCGTATCGCGAATTTTCTATGGCGGCAGCGTCATCGAAAATCATCTGCCTTCCCATTGCATTGGCGTCTCATTGATGCGCGAGGCAGGACGGTCAAGCTGCCGTCCTTGATCTGCGACGCCTTGTCACCATCGCCGGACAGCCGGTTCAAAGCACCGCCTGCGCGCACGGCATTGGTCTTGTGTGGTTTAAACATCGAAAGCCCGGCGCATCTGGACGAAACACTTGCCGCCTCAACGCTTGAGGTGCAATTGATCAAGGCGCGCCACGCCGCAGGCGGCATTGTCGCGGCGTATTACAGCAGCGTTGCGCTACCCGCTGCGGCTGGCGTGCTGGATGGAAGAGAGGCCACTATTACGTGGATGCTCGGAGGCTGGTTTTCGCATACTTTTCCGAAGGTGAAGCTAGACATGGAACGCGCCATCACCTTCGATGGAAACGTATTATGCGCCGGCTCGCTCGACGGCTATATTCCGATGGCGCTTGAACTCGTCCGACATTTTCTCGGCGACGAACTTGCACAGACCTGCGCCAACGTGATCCTGCACGATTCATCGCGATATAAACAGTCCAGCCTGATGCTTTCCACGCTGGCAAAGCGAACGCGCGACGGCGTGGTATTCAAGGCAAAGAAGTGGCTCGAAGAACATATCGACAAAGCCTACGATCTGGAGGCGGTCGCGCTGGCTTCCTCGGTCAGCACCCGCACCTTGCTGCGCCATTTCCAGGAAGTGGTCGGCGATTCACCACTCGGCCACCTCCAGACACTGCGCATAGAAAGGGCCAGGCAGCTATTGGAAATCACCGTATTGGATTTGTCGACCGTGGCCGAAAAATGCGGATACCGTGACACACGCGCCTTCCGCAGGCTTTTCAAATCCCAGACGGGAATATCGCCTGCAGAGTATAGACAGCGTTATGCCGTAAGCGCGGAGCACAGGTTGTAGGCGTATAGGGGATTCAGCAAAGAGCAACGATCATTGGCGCGCGCAGCTAGCCATCCCGCACTTCCCGACGTCCGCAGCTAATGCAGCACCGCCGCGGGAGTGCCGATGGCTACCGGTCGTCAACACACTTCGGATGCCGGTTGATGGATGCCCTGCCTCTGGCACGAGTGGGTCTACGGTCCACGGTCCACGGATTTCCAGACAAGCATGAACGCTGTCAAAAAACCTTTTCCGATCCACTTGGCTTCAAACCAGAGCTATTAGCGCGCAATTCAACAAGGGCTTCACGGTCAGTTGAGAATATGCACTCGGGGCCAATAGCTTTGATCAGGCCGGCACTCTCCAGCACATCCCAAACTTGTTTCTTGACCGCACTCAGATACAGCTTTGCACCCCGCCCCTCAAGAGTTGTGCGTAACGCATCGAGTGCCTCGACTCCTGTCGCATCAATGTCATTAACGCCGCTGGCACACAGCAGCACGCGCTTAATGTCCGAGTCAAATGTGCATCGTGACGATACGAATCGCTCCAGCAGATTTCCCGTCAAAAAGTTCAATGCCGAATCCATCCGCACCGCCAGCAGATCCTCGGCCAGCGGCGACAAACCAAAGCGCTGCCGGTCACGCAGCGTGCCGTCCTGATGCAGGCCAACTTCAATGATGCGCGGATGAGACCGCCGGTACAGGAAGGAAGCCATCGCCAAGCCGATGCCGGCAAACACACCCCAATACAGATAGGGCATCGAAAGCAGCGTCACAGCGAACGTCATGATCGCGACAATCGCATCATCGCGCGAGATTGCGAAGAGCCGCTTGAACACGTTAAGGTCCAGTAAGGAAAAGGTTGGCACGATGATCATTGCTGCCAACACGGACCGCGGCAAAAAATAAATCACATCGAGTAGAAACAGCAGCGACACTAGCACACAGGCGGTTGAAAACAGGGTTGACCAGGCACTGGCCGCACCCGCATACAGGTTCAACGCCGATCGGGAGAACGATCCGCTGACAGGGAATGCACCGCTCAACCCGCTTGCTATCTTTGCCAAGCCCTGACCAATAAGTTCTTGATTTTCATCCCATGGTGTCTGCTGCCTTCGCGCCAGCGTTCGGCAACTGGACATGGCTTCGGTAAAGCTGATAAGGGCCAGGATGAACGCGGCTGGCCACAGTGCCTGGTGTTGTTCAAGCGTGATTGCAGGCGGCAGGGCAAGTGCCGGCAACCCGGATGGCAGATAGCCGACGACTTTTCCTCCGACGTGTTCATAGCCGATCCACCAGCTTGCGAAGATGGCCAGCCCGGAAATGAACAAGATACCTGGAAACCGTGGCAGCAGACGCCTGAACAGCACCAGCAGGAATGCAGCGGCGATGCCGAAACCGGCCGATGCCAATATACCTGCAGGGAATTCTCCCTTCCCAATCGCCGCCATGACAATTTCGCTGGACGACATGCCCCGCACGCCGAACAGGTCGGGCAATTGGGAGAAAATAATGATCAACGCGGCTGCGTTGATGAATCCGTGCACCACTGGCTGGGAGACGAGGTCGGCTACCCGGCCAAGACGGCACGCGCCCAGCAATAGCTGGAACAAGCCTGAGTAGAGCGCCAGCCAGACCGCAAGCGCAACCCATTGCGGACTTGCAGGCGTTGCCATTGACGACAGCGAACCGAATACGAGCAAGCTGGTCAGTGCAACCGGCCCGACTGCGAGCAACTGGCTCGAGCCCCATAGCGCGCCGACAATGGCCGGCAGCAAAGCGGCATACAGACCGGTTTGCGGCGGCATGCCAGCCAGGGTCGCATAGGCGATCGCCTGAGGAATAAGGACAAGGCCAACGCTTAGTCCAGCCCATGCATCACGCATGAGCATGTCCATTGATGGTCGCGGCCAGTACGCGAAAGGCAACCAGCGTGATAGAAAGCCGGTTCGCATTTCAGTCAATCTGTCCCATCTACACTAGGGTCGCAATTCTTCGCGGAAAACGCGACGGGCAATGGTCGCGCGGTGCAACTCGCTTGCGCCATCGTAGATGCGGAAAGGTCGCAGTTCACGCAGTATCATCGAGACCGGCGTGTCGTCCGAAATGCCAAGCGCTCCCATCATCTGCACTGCCCGGTCAGCGACCCGATATACGGCTTCTGAAACAAAAATCTTGGTCATCGCGGATTCATGCTTGACCGATTGTTCCGCATCCATCCGGGCTGCGCAGTGCAGGCTCATCAAGCGGCTGGCATGAAGATCGATGTGGGAGTCGGCCACCATTGCCTGTATCTGCTGCAGATCCGACAGCCGTTGACCAAAGGAAGTGCGATGCGCGGCATAGTGTTGTGCAATTTCCATCGCCCGCGAAGCACGGCCGATGAAACGCATGCAATGCGACAGCCGTGCCGGCTCAAGGCGCTCCTGCGCATAATCGAAGCCCTTGCCGACTTCTCCCAGCACCGCATCGTCGCCGACTTCACAATCAACAAGCCGGATTTCTCCATGGCCGCCGATCTGGTAGCCATCCATACTCCCGATATTGCGCACGACGTCATAGCCGGGTGTGTCAGCGTCGACGATGAACAAGGTTGCGCCCTCGTCTGTCTGTGCCAAGACAATGGCAAACGCAGCGCCGACGGCGCCGCTGATGAACCACTTATGGCCGTTAATGCGCCAATGCCCTCCCTGTCTGACCGCCCTGGTCGCCAGCATGCCCGGATCCGAGCCGGCGCCGGGTGCCGGTTCCGTCATTGCAAAACAGGAACGCACCGTACCCTCGATCAGCGGCATCAGGTAACGCTGCTGCTGTGCCGGCGTGCCGTTACGCAAAAGGTTGATCATGTTCGGCTGGTCAGGCGGCGCGCAGTTGAGCGCACCAGGACCGAGGAAACTGCGCCCGGCTTCTTCCAGGAGTGGCGCCCGCTCTTGCCAGTTCAAGCCGAGGCCGCCCAGCTCTTTCGGCAACTGTGGCGCATACAGCCCTGCAGCGCGTGCCTTTTGCCGCAGATCACGGGTCACCGCATCGAGCCGGTCAACGTCATGTGCCAGGACCGGATTTTCGCGGGGAATGGCTTCGGTTTCGATGAAATGCCTCAGCCGTTCCCGGAGGAGTGCGAGGTCGGACTGGCTCGTGTGGTGATGGCTTAACATAATTGGCGGTCGCGATGCGTTGGCATAAGGTTCGGTCAGTTTCCCGGCTCATTCAAGCTTGGTGCCGGTGGATTTCACCAGAGCCGCCCACCATGCGGTTTCATTTTTGATGATGCTGCCGAACTGCTCCGGCGTATTAGCGACGGGTTCCGCTCCCATTTCTATCATGCGCTTTTTGATTTCCGGCTTGGCCATGACCTTGGCAATGCTTGTCTGCAGCTTACTGACCACGTCGCGCGGCGTGCCGGCAGGTACCATCACACCTTTCCATGCCGTGATCACAAAGTCCTTCATTCCAGCCTCGGCAAAGGTGGGCACGTCCGGCATCGCGGTGGCGCGCTTTTCGCTGGGGATGGCAATTGCACGCAGCTTGCCGCTCTGCACATGCGGCAGCAGTGCCGGCATGTTGTCGATCATCATCCCGATATGGCCGGCCACCAAGTCGACGACCGCAGGGCCGCTACCTTTATAGCCCACGTGCGTCATTTTCAAGCCGGCCATCTGGTTCAGCAGCTCGCCGGCAAGCTGGGCCGGGCTACCATTGCCAGGCGATCCGAAGTTGATCTCGTTTGGCTTGGACTTGGCATAGGCAATGAATTCCTGCAGTGTCTTTGCGGGAATCGAAGGATTGATTGCCATCAGATTATGTTCGCGCACGAGCATGGTCACCGGTGCGAGGTCCTTGACCGGATCGTAGGACATCTTGCTGTACAGACTGGGATTGATCACGGTGGGACCGGCCGCCGCCATCAGGATGGTATAGCCGTCGGGCGCCGACTTGGCCGCGGCATCGCCGATGTTGCCCCCCGCACCAGGCTTGTTTTCGACGATAATCGGCTGCCCGAGCTCATTCTTGAGTTCAGCGCTCAGAATGCGCGCTACCACATCGGTCGAACCACCCGGTGCGAATGGCACGATCATCCTGATCGGCTTGGCGGGATAGCCTGGTTCGGCCATTGCCGGCTGGGCGATGGCGACTGCGGCAACCACAGTAGTGAGTAATGTCTTCAGCATGATGTCTCCTTATCCTTGATGGCTTGCTTCTCATTTCCGCATTGCTTTGATGCGGCCTGACTGGTGAAATGTTTTCATTTTCCTTCCCGGTATCCGTGCGTTGCCAGCGTACGTTTGGCGATGTTGAGCTGATGGATCTGGCTGGTGCCCTCGTACAAACGGAACAGCCGCACGTCGCGGTAAAAGTGTTCAATGCCATAGTCCGCGATGTAGCCGTAGCCGCCAAACATCTGTACGCAGCGGTCCGCCACGCGACCGCACATTTCCGAAGCGAAGTATTTGCATATCGAAGCCGACAGCGACACGTCTTCTCCCCGGTCGCGCTGCCGGGCGGTTTCCAGGATCAGCGCACGGGCGGCATGGATTTCAGTCTGGCAATCGGCGATCATCGCCTGGATGAGCTGGAAATCGGCCAGTTGCTGGCCGAACTGACGGCGTTCCATGACGAAGCGGATCGCTTCGTCCAGCATCCGGATTGCCGGCCCCGTACAGAGCGCCGCAAGATGAATGCGTTGCTTGTTCAGGACTTTCATCGCAGTACGGAATCCTACGCCTTCCTCGCCACCGATCAGATTGGCGGCGGGGACACGGCAATCGTTGAAATGCACTTCCGATACAGGCGAGCCCTCCTGGCCCATCTTGCGATACGGCGCACCGGTCGAGAGACCAGGCGTATCCCTTTCGACGATAAAGGCGGAAATACCAGCCGCGCCGGGTTCCGCGGGGTTCGTACGCGCCATCACGGTGAACACGCCGGCGATCGGCGCATTGGTAATGAAACATTTAGTGCCGTTAAGAATGTAGACATCGCCTTCGCGGCGTGCCGTCGACTTGAGTGCGGTGGCTTCCGATCCGGCATCGGGTTCGGTCAGGGCGAAGCAACCGGTAATTTCACCACTGGCAAGGCCAGGCAGGTACTTTTTCTTTTGCTCTTGGGTACCATCTGCCACAAGGGCTTCGGAACCGATCCCGGTATTGGTGCCAACGCGTGCACGGAAGGCGACCGAACACTGCGACAGCTCCATTGCGGCGAGCACGAGTTCCTCGGTGGTCATGCCGGCACCGCCATATTGCTCGGGGATCGAATAGCCGAACATGCCCTGCGCCGCCATGTCGCGGACGATCTCGGTTGGCACCTCATCCCTTTCCATGACGGTCTTTTCATGCGGGACCAAGCGTTCCTTCACGAAACGGCGCAAGTCGCCAAGAAAAATATTGAAACCTTCTGGGTCCCGGATCATGTATGTCGCTCCATTGTTTGGGATGTATTGTGTTGCTGCCTGAATGTACCGATCTCTGTCAGAAGCCAGACTAGCCAGAACATCGTCAATGCGAAACCAATGTTTCGATATCTTGAACATCAGCCCGTATTTTGTTCGACGATGACGGGTAAGATTGATGTCATGATCCTGTCTAACATTGCGCCACTCATGCGTACCACCGCTCATCATCCCGATCCGAGTTTCGCGACCACCCTGGCCCATGGCCTTGGCTTGCTCCAGTGTTTTCGTGTTGGTTCACCCATGCTCAGCAACAAGGAACTGGCTGAGCGCACCGGTCTGTCAAAGGCCACGATATCCCGCTTGACCTACACGCTGCTCGCACGCGGCTTGCTGACTTACGATGCACACCTTCGCCGCTATCAACTGGGCCCGACCGCCCTGTCGTTGGGATATCCTTTATTGGCCAGTCTTCGGGTGAGGCAAATCGCAAGGCCGTTAATGAAAGAACTGGCGGATTATGCAAATGGCTCGGTGTCACTCGGTATCCGGGACAGGATCAACATGGTGTACATCGAAACCAGCCGCGGACACGAGGCGGCGGCGTTCCGTCCGGACATCGGCGCGTCGTTGCCGATCATGGATAGCGCGATAGGACGAGCCTGGCTGGCACAGGCAGTCGCGATCGACTGCGAAAGAGTGCTGGCAGAGATCCGGGCGCAGCGTCCTGCGGAACACACACGCAATGTGCAGATCGTCGAGCGTGCACGCAAGGATCTCGCGGAGAAAGGATACTGCGTATCGCACGGCGAATGGCAGCAAGACGTCCATGCGATCGCGGTGCCGATGCATACCCCGGTGGATGGGGAGATCCTGGTATTCAATTGCGGCGTCCTGACCAGTCGCCTTAAAAGCAAGACAATCGAAGACAAGCTGGGGAAGCGCTTGATTGACATGGTGAAGCAAGTGGATGCGGCCGTGTTTCCGCGCCACCTTTGATGTTAGAGCGGATCGCGTATCAGTGTATGGGTTCTGCCGTGTTGCCTGTGGCGATTGCGGCGTTGCCAATGCTCGACAGGGAACCACCCTTACGCGGGCCGCCCTGCCTCCGCTTGGCGCCTTGCACTCATCCCCAGGCAACGCGGCAGACCGCTTCGCTACCCTCACACCGATATGCAATCCGCTCTAGGTAAAACCGAGCATCACCTCGATACTGCGCACGAGTGACACCAGTTTGGGCGCTACCTCGCGTTCGATCGCTGCATAGGGGCCATTGACCGCAGGTATGCCACAGTTGAATACGAACAAATTGGAGTCGAGCCGCCGTGACAGCGGTACTGCGAAGCCATACACATCGCTGCTCCATTCCCCGCGGTTGGCGCAGTAGTGGCGCTGTTCATATGAACGCATTGCCTGCATCGCGCCCTGATAAAAGCGTTGATAATGCTCCGGGTCCTTGACGCGGATTTGGTTGAGCACGGATTCCCGTTCATCAGCGGGTGCCCTGCACAGCCAGGCACGGCCCATGGCCGTGGTGAGGATGGGTATCGGCGCTCCTATATCCGGCGTCATTACCAGCCTGTCGGTCGAACGCGAGGTTTCGACGTAGATCATATGGGTGCGGTCGCGAATGCCGAGCGATACTGCCCCGCCGGTCTGTACCGACATCTCCCGCATCAGTGGCCGGGCTATCTGCCGGATCTGCATGTTTGCCAAAAGTGGATAGCCCATGGAGAGGACCGCAGGACCGAGCCGGTATTTTTCCAGTTTGGCATCGTGGCGCAAATAGCCGAGACAAGTAAGCGTATGGGTTAGCCGTGCCACGGTGGTCTTTGACAGTCCGGTGCGCTGCACGAATTCCCGATTGCCGAGGAGCGATTCTCCTACGCGATAGCTCAGCAGGATATCGATGCCGCGCGCCAGAGTCGTCGCGAATTGCGGGTCCTTTTCTTCTGCTTCGCTGTCGGGCTTATTATCGGGCTTGTTATCGTTCATTGCGACCATCCTGCGACCGGTGTTCCAGCATGACTGCAATCGCCCTATCAGCCAGACCGCCGATCAGATTACACCTGCGCTGCGCAGGCGATCAATTTCATTTCCCGGCACTCCCAGCGATGACAGGATTTCCTCATTATGCTCCCCGAGGGCAGGGCCGGTGCGCGGCGGTGCGGGTTCGAAGCCTGTCATGCGTGGCACGATACATGGCGCCGGCAACGATCCGTGCTCGGGGTCAGGTAGGCGGATCAACGCTTGCCGCGACTGGTAATGCGGATCGGCGACAACATCGGCAATCGAATAGATCTTGCTGAAAGGCACACCATGCTCCTCCAATGCATTGGCAATCGCCGCATAGCTATGGGCGAGACACCACTGCGCGATGATTCCGTCAAGCTCGTCAACATGCTTCATGCGCGCCGGGTTGGAACAGAAGCGCTCGTCGTCGGCGAGTTCTGGTCTTTGCATTGCATTGCACAGCCGCCTGAAGATGATGGCCGTTGAACCGACCACCGTGATGTAAGCGCCATCGCCTGTACGGTACATGTTCGATGGCGCGGTATAGGTTGCACGGTTGCCGGCGCGCTGACGGGACACACCCTCGCTTTCATATTCTGCCGCGAGCGGGTCCAGCAGACGCAGCATCGCTTCGGTCGCCGACAAGTCGATTTCCACGCCGTGCTGTTGCGGATGCAGTGCCCGTTGCGCAATCGCGCTGGCGATCGAAAAGGCCCCGAACAATCCGGAGACGACATCGCCCAGTGGATAATTCATGTGCTGCGGTCCACTCTGCATATCGCCCGTCAAGTTGGCAAAACCACTCATCGCTTCAAAGATACGCGCAAATCCGGGACGCGCTGCATAGGGTCCGGTCTGACCAAAGCCGGTGAGCCGCAAGACGATCAGCTTCGGGTTGGCGGCATGGAGCGTGGCAATGTCGAGCCCCCACTTATCCAGGGTGCCGGTACGAAAGTTTTCAACAAGCACGTCGACGGTAGCAACCAGCTTTAAAAACAGCGCTTTTCCTTCCGGCTTGCGCACGTCGAGGGTAATACCTTTTTTACCGCGATTGGTCACCTTCCAGAACAGATCGACCGGCGCGAGAGTGCGCAAAGAGTCACTGCCATCCGGCAGTTCAAGCTTGATCACCTCCGCTCCCATGTCGCCACACAGGGTCGCACTGAATGGAGCAGCAAGAACGGTGGCCATATCGAGAATCCGAATACCGGACAAAGGACCTGATGCAGCGGGTGTGTACGGCTGGGAGTGTGTCATGCCTGCTCCGTGTTAAATGAATGCAATGTGAACGGAAGCAGTCTCCTTGAACGAAATACGTGCCACAAGCAGTGTTTCGATATCTTGAACGGCATTCAATTAAAGAGCCGGCTATCGCTGTGCCAGTGTTTTGGCTTTAACGATTCATTGACATGAACTTTATGTCGCAAAGAACCGAGATATATGACGCGGTATGTTCCCGTTTGCAATAAAGATTTCCCTATAGCCATAAGGGCAAGGACTGTCTCTATTCCCAATATGTGGGAATCAATCTCATTTATTGACAATCTCTTCCTCCGTCAACCAGACTACATCCAACTGACGGGGATCCTATGAACAAGCCAGTCGAACTTTATATTGCTGAACGCCGCGAAGTAGACCCATCCTTCGGCGGCTTGCTCGCAAAAGGGTTTGCGCTACTTCGCTGCTTCGTGAATGAACCGAGGCCAATGGGAAACAGCGAACTGGTTGAAAGGCTGCAGTTACCGCGCGCAACGGTATCGCGCCTGTGTCGCACCCTCTACCAGCTGGGCTATCTGGACTGGGATCCCAACCTTGACAAGTATTTTGTTGGAGCACAGGTTTTGGCGCTGGGCTATCCGTATCTCCTTGGCTTGCAGGTTCGCCATATTGCGCATCCTATGATGCAGAAGGTGGCGGATACGATCGAAGGCGCCGTGTCGATGGGTGTGGCCCATCACCTCGAAGTCACTTATCTTGAATCCTGCGTGCACAAGGAAGGAACACCGGCCAAGCCGGGTGCCGGCGCGACGCGCTCCGTGCTGACAACCGCAATGGGCCGAGCCTATCTGGCCACTCTCTCGAAGAGCAATCTGGCGCGGATTCTCGCCGATGCCGAGCAGGACCGTCCTGACGAATATCACGCCCATATCGATGCGGTGCGCGCCAACATCGCGAACTACCCCAAACGCGGCTTTGCGGTCAATGAAGGCGATGCAGGCCTGGGCGTCCATGGCGTGGGCGTGTACTCGAAGATCGTTCACCTGAACCGCCCGCTACTCTTCAATTGCGCCATGCCAGGCAGCCAGGTCAAGCGAGGCATGCTGGAGAAGCGCGTTGCTCCGCTGTTGATGGAGATGACACGCTCCATCGAACGCGCGGTTGGTTTGTCAGATTAGAGGAAGTAGAAAAACCCGCAGTCAGGGCAATACCCTGGGCGCGAGACGATCGCAAGACGGGTACGACGCCGCCAGAAGCGTTGGCCCTTGGTAAAGACTTTTGCATAACTCAGGAGACAAGCATGAACCATCCCGCCACGCCGGTGTACGACACACCGGTGTACACCTCGGCACTGGAAGCCTATGTCGCGTCCGCCGCCATTCCACTCGTCATTTACGGCTATCCGTTAACCGAATCGATCAGGACCTGCCGGCTGCAGACATCAGTCGCCGAAGTCACCGGATATGGACGCGCACCGATCAATGCCTTGTCGGCCAGCCAGCGGCAATGGACGCACGAGGATCGTGACATCGTCACGCCGGCCAATGATTTGCTGTATTTCTGCGGCTGGATCAATCTTGCCGATGGTCCGGTAACGCTTGCCATTCCTGCCCGGCCAGATCCCGACCGCTACTTCGTGGTGGAACTGCTGGACGCCTTCACGGACAACTTCATTAATCTCGGCATTCGCAACGTGCCGGCAACGGGCGGCACGTATCGTCTGCTCGGACCGGAATATTCCACCGGCAGCGATGACGCTAACGACGTGCGCTGCCCGACCACACTGGTCTGGCTGCTGGGGCGGGTACTGGTCAACGGACAGCATGACCTGGATGCCGCGCGCTCCTTTCAGTCGGGATTTGCCATTACCGACCATCCGGGCAGCCGCCGGCCAGCCTGTGTCGATCAATGGGTGGGCGGTGACGACGCTGCAATCGACTTCTTCCAGAATCTGTTTGCCGCACTAAAGGAATTTCCGCCGGCGCCGCATGAACTTGGCCTGCCGGCGCTGCTGCGCCGTGTCGGCATCCGTATCGAAGAAGGTGTCGACGTGGCGGGATTGAAGCCCGTGGTTGTGCAGGGACTTATCAACGCCTATCGGCAGGGGATGAAGCTCGTCGAGGCCAACACCCGTAGTCAGTTCAAGAAAAGCTGGGGCTATAGCCTGAAGCTGGGCAAATGGGGGGACGATTATCTCCTGCGCGCCACTACCGCAATGAAAGGATTGGGCGCACTGTCCGCAGATGAAGCGGTATATGCGCTGGGCGACTACGACGGCGACGGCAAGCTGCTCGATGGCGCCCACCGATATGAGCTGCGCTTTGCTCCCGGCATGTTGCCGCCGGCAGAGGCCTTCTGGTCGGTATCCCTGTACGGCAAGGATTTCTATTTCATTGCCAATCCAATTGGCCGCTATGCGATCGGCAACCGCACGCCCGGCTTGCGACTGGAGAATGACGGCGGCCTGGTCATCACGATCAGTCATGAGGCACCAGCCGACACCGCGAACTGGCTTCCCGCGCCCAGTGGCCCTTTCTACCTGATCTTGCGCCTGTATCACCCGAGTGCCGGCTTCATCGCCGGGCAATACGTGATTCCGGCCGTAAGCCGCATTGATTAAGGAGACACCATGCATACGGACACCCACGCCGCCAACGCCGCACTGCTGCGCGATGCGATCCTCTATACCTTGCCGCTATACGAAATGGCACGCATGCGCGCGATGACCTGCCCGCGTCGCGATGCAGCAGGCGCGTTTGCCGGCGATTCTCCGGATTCGGCATTACGCTGGGTCAACCATTTCATTCATACCCGACAGCTTCTGGGACCACAGCATCGTCAGGTCGTCACTCCGAACAATGACACCTTGTACACCAACGCCTGGCTAGATCTGTCCGAGGCTCCGGTGCTGATCCACGTGCCTGACAGCGGCGATCGTTACTATGTGCTGGGCCTGCTCGATTTCTATTCCAATCCGTTTGCTTATATTGGCACCCGCACGACAGGCAACGCCGCAGGCAGGTATGTCCTGCACGGACCCAGCTGGACCGGCGAGCTGCCCGAGGGTGCAACCCCTATCGCCTGCCCCACCAATGCCGTCTGGATCATCGGACGCATCATGACCGCCGGACCTGAGGATTTACAGGCCGCACATGCATTCCAGGACACATTCCATTTGACGGCACTGGATGGATCCGCAGCCCATCGGCGGTTCGACGTCGGGATGCAGCCCAAGGAACAGCCTGCTGACGCGGCACGCTTTGTTGATGTGGTCGCACACGCCTTGCGTACCAACCCACCGCCGGTACAAGAAACGGCCTTGGTTGCCCGCTTTGCGCAGCTAGGCATCGGTCCACAGGCATCGTCATCGAAGCTCTACGCAAGCCAACTTGCGGCGCTGGAGGGAGGGATCCGCGCGGTACTCGACGAGATCGGCGCACCACAGCCGTCGGCACTTGGCGGCGGCTGGTTCCTGCCGGTAGAGGTGCATCAGTCGTATGGAGACAATTATTTCGCACGCGCGCAGGTAGCCCGCAATTACATCGGCGCACTTGGCATTGAAGAGGCGATGTACATCATGGCCGACTGCGATGGCAACGGCGCGCCGCTCGATGGCCGACATGCGTACGAGTTGCACTTTCCGCCTGGTCAACTGCCGCAGGTCGGCGCCTTCTGGTCCGTCACGCTGTACGACAAAGCGGACTGCATGCTGGTAGACAACCCCTTGAACCGCTACTCGCTGGGTGACCGCTCTCCGACTCTGCGCGCTGCTTCGGACGGCGGACTGAGCCTGTATTTTGGCGCCCAGCCACCGGCCGACGCTGATCTGCATGGTAACTGGGTTCCGGCACCTGCTGCGCCGTTCTACCTGACACTACGCCTGTACGTCCCGCATGCCGCGCATCTGAACAAGACCTTTGTGTATCCCTCGATAACACACCTCGCTTGAGGAGAATGAATATGGACTACAAAAAATCGTTCCCGGTATACGCCGCCCATCTCGCCGCGTTTACATTGGCCGCCCTCACCAGCGTCGCCCACGCGCAGGCATGGCCAACGAAAACCGTCACCATCATTTCGCCGTATGGTCCGGGCGGGTCCAATGATATATCGGTGCGAATCATTGCCAAGGAACTGGAAGCCAAATATGGCCAGCCATTCGTCGTCGAAAACAAGTCCGGCGCCGGTACGCGCATCGCCAACGACTATGTGGCGCGCGCCCGTCCCGACGGCTATACCCTGTTATGGGCGGCCGCGCCCTTTGCGATTACGGCGTCCGCCGGTATCAAGACCTCGTATGACATCCATAAAAACTTTGTGCCGGTCGGCCCGCGCGTCACCGGCCCGGTCTTCCTGACCGTCCCTGCCGATTCGCCAGTGCGCTCGGTGGCTGATTTTGTGAAGATGGCACGCGAAAAGCCCGGCGGCGTGACATTCGCCTCTCCGGGCATCGGCTCCGGTCCGCACCTTGCGGCCGAACTGTTCGGGATCAAGGGGAAGTTCAAGGTCACCAATGTGCATTACCGGGGTGACGCCGCCGCGTATACCGACCTCGTCGGCGGCCGGGTCGATGCCGCGCTGACGGCGATCACAAGTGCCTTGTCCCACGTCAAGACCGGCAAGCTACGCGTGCTCGGCGTTGCGTCGGAAGCACGCACACCGGTCTACCCGGACGCTCCTACCTTCACCGAAGGTGGCGGGCCGGAAGTGGTGGGTTACGGCTGGTTCGCATTCGTCGCGCCGGCCGGTACCCCGGCAGCCATTGTGCAGCAACTCAATCGCGATGCGAACGCGGTACTCAACAAGCCGGAAATCACGCAAAAACTCATCGGACTGGGATTGCAGCCGACGCCATCGACCAATAGCGAACTGGGCACCTTTATTGATGCGGAAGTACAGAAGTGGGCGTCCGTCATCAAGCAAGCCGGCGTGGTGTTGGAATAGCTGCTGTCACTGATTCATCGACCCGCGCAATATCCCGAAAAGTTGGAGGAGAACATATGACGTCCGAAATGGATGAAGGCATTCCGCTTGTCACCGGCACAGGCATTGAACCGATCGCTGCCGGCGTATGGCTGCTCAGGGGCCAGGGGCAATCGTTTGTGGCAGAAATCGATGAAGGCCTGGTTGTGGTCGACGCTGGCCCCGGCGGACGGGTCACCCGCGGCATGATCGAGCACCTGCGTTCGGTCAGCACCCGGCCGGTTGTAGCGATCTGCTATAGCCATGGTCACGTCGGCTATAACGTCGGTGTGCCATTGTGGCGTGACGATGCCGTCCTGCGTGGCCACGCGATGCCAACGGTCATCGCGCATGAACGCGTGCGCACGCGCTATGAACGCTATCGGACTACGCTTGGACTTCAGGAACGCATGGCCGAAATCCAGTTCAGGATGAAGCCTGGCGGTATGCGCGGCAAGATTGCCTTGCACGACCCGGACCAGACATATGCGCACCAATTGGTGCTAGGCAAGGGTGAGCGTCGCATTCACTTGATATGGGCACCGTCGGAGACCGACGACGTGACTGCGGTCTGGGTACCGCACTCACGTGTTCTCTATGGCAGCGCCGCCGTGATCGATTCCATTCCCAATATCGGCACGCCATTTCGCACGATGCGCGATACCTTGCGCTGGGCCAGCACGCTTGATCACCTGCGCGACCTGCGTCCGCTCAGGGTGGTACGGGAATTCGGGCCGGATATTGCCGGTGAAGACGAGGTGCAGCAGGTCCTGGGTGTAACTGCGAAGGCACTGCGCTGGCTCCATGCCGAGGTGGTTCGGATGATTAATGAAGGAATGGGCGAACGCGACATCCTCGCTGCGATCCGGTACCCGAAGCACTTGTTCGATGTACCCTGGATGCGCCCCAGTTATGGCGCGCCGGACTATATCGTACGCGACATCTATCGTTCGGAGAACGGCTGGTGGGACCGCAATCCGACCAGCCTGCATCCGGCTTCCCCTGAGAATATCGGGCGCGAAGTCGTGCAGGCCATCGCCGACAAGGGCGCATTGATTTCGCATGCGCAGTCCCTCGCCGCCAAAGGCGAGTTTCAGCTGGCACTGCATGTGATTGACATACTCGCCACGGCGACCGGTGACACACCTGAACTGATTCAGGCCCGGCAACTGAAAGCCGGATGGCTACGTGCGCGTGCCGATCAAGTACCGAGTTATGTATCCCGCAGCCTGTACAAGGTGTCGGCCGACATGATCGAGCAGGACAGTGCCCACACCTTTGGCATCCGCTGAACAGATTCGTCATCAGGAGACAACACAGCATGACACGCATCAACGAAAGCCTCGACAGCTTTTTTTCTCCAAGGTCGATCGCCGTGGTCGGCGCCTCGGCCACGCCAGGGAAAATTGGCGCGATTCCCATCACCTACCAGAACGACTACGGATTTAACGGCGAGCTCTACCCGATCAACCCGGGACGCGACGAGATCCAGGGCAGGAAGGCATATCCGACATTGGCCGCCGTCGGAAAGCCGATTGACCTGGCAATCTTCGCGATACCTGCAGCTGCAGTCGACGCCTCGCTCGACGATGCGATCGCCGCCGGCGTAAAGAACATCGTGATGTTTTCTGCAGGCTTCGCCGAAGTCAGCGAAGACGGCAAGGCAGCGCAGCAGCGGCTCATAGCCAAGGCGCGTGCCGCCGGAATTCGTATGGTCGGACCAAACTGCCTGGGTTTCATGAACATCGCCCGCAGCATATATGCAACCTTTTCTCCGGTTGTGTTTTCCGGTCGGGCACAGACAGGTTCTATCGGCATCGTTAGTCAGAGTGGTGCGTTCGGGGCCTACGCTTATGCGATGGCGCGTGAGCGCGGGCTAGGCTTATCGGTGTGGGTAACGACCGGCAACGAAGCCGATATCCAGGTCGCCGACTGCATCGCATGGATGGCGAGCGACCCGAATACCAAGGTCATCATGGCTTATATGGAAGGCTGCCAAAACGGTGAGCGGTTAAAAGAGGCGCTTGCACTCGCGCGTGATGCCGGCAAGCCGGTGGTCGTCGTGAAAGTCGGACGGACCGAGCTGGGCGCGGCAGCCGCTGCCTCACATACCGCATCACTGGCAGGAAATGACGCGGTGTTCGACGCATTATTCAAACAGTATGGCGCATGGCGCGCACGCACGATTGAGGATTTTTTTAACATCGCCTATGCGCTATCGATCAGCGGCGTGCCAAGCAAAGGCAAGTTGGGCCTGTTGACGGTGTCGGGCGGAGTGGGCGTGCTGATGGCCGATGACGCCGCCGACTACGGACTGGATGTCGCACCAATGCCGCAAGCCGCGCAAGACTGGCTGCTTGCGCAAGTACCGTTTGCAGCACCGCGCAACCCGGTCGACATTACCGGCCAAGTCACTTCGCAAGTCAGCTTGATCGAAGATACTGCGCGCGTGATGTTACGTGACGGCGATTACGGCAGTTTGATCATTTTTCTCGCGGCCGCCGGGTTGACCGAGCGAATGCAGGCGCTGCAGAAGGAGGTGGCGCAAAAACTGACCGCGGAATTCCCGGGACGGGTCGTGATGTTCTCCACCCTGTTCACCCGTGAGCATCAGCGTGCGCTCGATGAATGCGGCTGCGCGTCATTCCAGGAGCCGTCCAGCGCGATCCGCGTGCTGGCCGCCCTGGACTACTTTCGGGTGCAACGCGAAACTCAGCATATCGATCGTGATGCGGTGATCAAACACGTCGCGCTGTCACCCGGTGCTCTGAATGAAATCGATTCGCTTGCGCT
Source organism: Noviherbaspirillum saxi (assembly GCF_003591035.1). Lineage (NCBI taxonomy): Bacteria > Pseudomonadati > Pseudomonadota > Betaproteobacteria > Burkholderiales > Oxalobacteraceae > Noviherbaspirillum > Noviherbaspirillum saxi. The sequence goes on along the minus strand of NZ_QYUO01000002.1, from coordinate 746,237 downwards.
GTTGAACAAGTTTGGCGTGGCGGGGGTGCCATCTCGTATCGCCACTCGGTGCGACGAAGCGGTGACTGTTGCCGGTTCGCTCGGATTCCCGGTCGTCATGAAAGTCCTGTCTTCCGAAATCACCCACAAGAGCGACGTCGGCGGCGTAGTGCTGAGTCTGTCCAATGAGGATTCCGTGCGGATAGCGTACGACAAAATGATGGCACGTATCCATGAAGCGGCGCCGACGGCGAAGCTCGACGGTGTGCTGATCGCGCCGATGGTGCGCGGCGGCGTCGAATGCATCCTCGGCGTGCACCGCGACCCTGTCATGGGACCGGTCGTCATGTTCGGCATGGGCGGCGTGAGCGTTGAGTTGCTGAAGGATGTCAGCTTCCGGATCGCTCCGGTCAGTCCGACGGAAGCACGCGCAATGGTCGACGAAGTGAAATTATCGCCACTATTGCACGGCTACCGCGGCACGGCACCAGCCGATATCGATGCACTGACGCAAGCGATCGTGGGATTGTCCAAGCTTGCGATGGCGGCCGGGGAGACGCTGGAATCAATCGATGTTAATCCTTTCATCGCGCTGCCGGCTGGCCAGGGTGCGATGGCGCTCGATGCGGTCGTGATCGGGCGTAGTCAGTCAACACGATAACGCAGCAAAAGCCGGCTGCTTGAAAGCAGCACCACAATGCAACGCGACGACAATGGAGACCCGTATGAACACCCGTAGAACCGTATTGCAAGCCTTCGCCCTGACCGCATTGCTGACCACGGCCGCCACTGTCCCAGCCGCGGACTGGCCGACTGAACGTCCGATCCGCATGATCGTGCCGACTCCACCCGGCGGCGGCACCGACATTTTTTCGCGGGTGATCGCCAATCACCTCGGCAAGGCGCTTGGACAGACCATCGTTGTCGAAAACAAGGGCGGCGCCAACGGCCTGATTGGTCAGACGACGGCTGCCAAGGCATCGGGGGACGGCTATACGATCCTGTTTACCTATGCTGCGGCGATCGCTGTCAATCCGGCGATGCAGCCCGCCATGCCATACGACACGTTGAAAGAGCTTAAGCCGGTCGCACAGATTGGCGCGAGCGGCAACTACCTGGTCGTCGCATCGGACGTTCCCGCCCAGGACTTGAAATCTTTCATTGACTGGGTCAAGAAACAGCCGGATCCCGTCAATTACGGTTCATGGGGCATTGGTTCGGGCGGACACTTGACCATGGAGGCGGTCAAGATGCAAACCGGGATCAAGCTGAACCATGTCCCATACCGCGGCTCGGGCCCGCTGGTGACGGATCTGTCGGCCGGCACCGTGAAAGTTGCGTTTGCAGACACGGTTTCAACTCTGCCGTACATCAAGAGCGGTAAATTCAAGGCCTTGGCGATTTCCGGCACCATGCGTGCGCCGGTGACACCAAACGTACCGACACTTAGTGAGCAGGGTGTACCGTTCAAGCTGGACAGCTGGTATGGCATATTCGCTCCCGCTGGCACGCCCGACGCCATCGTCAAACGGTTAAATGCCGAGATCACCAAGCTTGTCGGTCTGCCGGAAATAAAGGAGCGTTTTCTGCAAATGAACATGGCCGAGTCGCCAAGTAAGACGCCGGAAGAGTTTGGCGCCACCGTGCGCAGGGATATGCAGGCGTGGGGCGAGATTGTTCGAACCAATAACATCAAGCCAGAGTAACTGCGGCTCCCATCGCCCTTCGCCGCGAAAAGATGAGATCGATTCCCAATAGATGGAAGCGGCGGCAAAATCGATTGATCGGGCAGAAGTGATGGCATGCTAAGACTTCGAGGCGACGTGTACATCGGTGTCGCCCAAGAGAGTGTCGCGGTCGGATGCACAGGCTGCGACGGTGAATGGAGAAGACCGCGACGGACCAGTGACGCATGCATTGCCGGCCGTTGTGAACAGAACAAGCGTTTGGAGGAGACTGGAATGAAAAAGTTAGTCCTGGCCACGGCCTGCAGTATGGTCGCGGCCATCGCACATGCACAAAGCTCTGTACAAGTTTCAGGCATCATCGACCTGGGCATCGATTATGCGAAGGGCTCGCAAAGCCAAGCCCGGTTGCGTGACGGGGACATGGCAGCATCGCGCCTGATCTTTAAAGGTGTGGAAGACCTGGGTGGCGGCAATCGCGCCGCTTTCCTGCTGGAGAACGGCTTCACTGCGGACACCGGTGCCGAGTTCTTCGGGAACAACCGGCTGTTTGGACGACAGGCATGGGTGGAAATCGGTGGCGGATGGGGCACGGTTCGCCTGGGCCGGCAGTACACGCCTAGCTTTGATGGCTTGGTCAAAGTCGACGGCTTTTACGTCAACTCGAACGTGTCGCCGATCAATCTGGTGACCAGCCGCGAGGGTCAGGGGGCGGCAAAAGCCATTTATCTGGGGCGCTTTGACAACATGATTGCCTACCGTTCACCGACGTTAGGCGGATTTTCCACGACGCTCGCCTATGCTCCGGGCGAGGCTGCCGGCTCCTCCAGCGGCAGAAATACAGGTGCGAACCTGATGTACGCGAACGGACCTCTGTACCTGTACTACGCATATCAGGCGCAGAATTCAGGCACGGCTGCAGCGCCGGTAGCCAATCCAACACGGACCACGTTTCATTATGTTGGCGGCACTTACAAAATCGGACCGCTTCAGCTAGGGCTAACGTTTGAGAAAGACTCCAGCAATGCGCCTGGCACCAACGACGCGCGTCATTACCTGGCCTCGGCGACTTGGGAGGTCAACGCTTTCAACACGTTCCGTGGTGAAGTCGTCAAGCGTGCCGTGGACAATAGCCCGCTCGACCCCTATGCGCTCACATTGGGCTGGGACCATTCGCTATCCAAGCGCACCATCCTTTACGCACGCGCGGTCTATGTCAACAATCCCGCTGGCGGTTCCAGTTCAATCAATCAGATTCCTATCGACGCCAACAGCGGTGACAACGGCAGTTCGATTGGTTTTGGCATTCGGCACAATTTTTGATGTCGATCGTCGACGGTTTGGACACGGACAAGATAGCCAAACCGTCGACACAATAGTGTTCGAGCCTTTCACCTCTAAAGTGCGCCGCAGCGCGGCAGCAGACTTATCAGCCTGTTCCAGCGGCTGGATTTCATAAGGTGGTGTTTTCACCCGGCCATTGGCGACTGCATCCACCACCCCGCGGAGGTGTTCCGTAAAGATTGGGGGCTTGCTATGTTGTCCATCTTCTTTTGCGGCCTGCTGCCGGAAGCGTCTTCTATGGCGGATAATGCATTGAAAGCGTCCAATCCAGGCGGCTATAATCTGACGCTACTCGGCAGGTTTCTGACAGCTTTTGCAGTCATCGGCGGAGCAGCCGGCCTTTATGTGCTTGTCATGCATCTATTATTTGGCAAGCGGAAGCGCCGCCCAAAAAGCCAGACCAATCTTCCCCATTGAATCCCATGTCACCTGATAAACCCGACGCTACCCCCATTGCTCTTCCCCTCGTCCTGCGAGCGCGGATCCCGGTTGGCCTGTTGCTTATCTGTACGGCGCTCATCTCCATTGGCGTGGTAGCGGCGGCGAACGACCGCTCCATGGAGATAGCGATTATTGCAGTCATAGCGGGGCTGATTGGACTGCTGCAGCACTTCCCAGGCTTGAGCACACTGACGTTTGACGGCAACGGATTTGTGGTGAAAACCATTTTTGGCTCGCGTGCCGTTGCCTGGCACGACGCGAGCAATTTCCGCCCCATCCGTAAACTGCGGACCGATCTGGTCGCGTGGGATGATGGCGCCGGTGAGCCGAGTTCTCCTCGTGCGCGCGCGCAGATCTTCGCGTATTGGAAATCAGTCGACGCGGCGGCACTCGCCGCGCTGATGAACCGGATTCGGCTACAGGCTGCCGGTACGTCCACTTAAGACGTTTCGTGAGCCAAGGTCGAACGTCGGCAGCTCGGCATTGAGCAGCCGTTTACTTCATCCAATTAATCTTCCATGGACGGCCCAGACCGTGTCAAAACGCTTCTTTCTGAGCGGTGGTATTTCAGACGGAATTGGACCGAATCACGCTGGAATTGATCTTGATCGGGATTGATTGCCACAATCACGAGGTTCGCGTTTGGCGCCGATGATTCGCGTTCACCGGCTCGGTCGACGGCCGGCAGGATAGTACTACTGCGTCACAAAACATCACTGTCCAGTTCCCTCCCCCTTGCAGGGGGAGGGCTAGGGTGGGGGTAGAGTGGTTGCGCTAACGATTGCGCCGATTCGACCTCTCTACCCCCATCCCAACCTTCCCCCTGCAAGGGGGAGCACGTTCGTGACGCAGTAGGAATAGGGTGCCGTCGAAGAAGTTACCTCGGATTCCGAATGCGGGTGGCGGAAAATGAGCCGGCAGGACGCTACGGGGGGCGACATGCTTCAAGTTTCAGGTCGGACGCTTACTTCAAAAGCTAGGCGATAACAGCAGACGCGAAAGGCGGTAGAGCCGAAACGCCGCTTAGTTGGATGAAGACATCGTCTGCCGCAACGCCAGTTCCGGAACCGGTAGTTTCAAACAGCACATAGGTGTTGCCCTCAAAGACGGCAAACGAAACCCCAAGGCTCGTCACGTTGGCGGTAGCCATCGCTGTGGCAATTGCAGTAGCAGACGATCCGCCAGCCAAGGCCGCGACAGCCGTCTGAACATCACTTTGCTGGATTGATACGACGGCGCTGACGCCGGAGAATTGCAGCTTGTCGGTGCCGACGACGAAGTCAGTGATGAGGTCGGCTTGACCGAATGTCGTGCCGCTTGATCCTGCACCGGCAGTACCGACAAACACGAATATGTCTTCACCCCCATTGCCGGTAAGCGTATCCACATCCTTGCCGCCATTGATTGTATCGGCGCCAGCACCACCTTTGAGCACATCGCCATTGTCAGTACCGGTCAGGTTGAACGCGAAAAGCGATGCAGTGGACCCAAGATTGCCTAAATCGACAATATTGCCAATATCGATTTTGATAGCCTCGGCCGTGGAACCCGAAGAATCCTGCGTAAAGATGTAGACGTAATCGGTTGGATAGCTAGTCCACGCATCGATGAAGATGTTTCCCGCCTTCTTCGTTGACCAGACAACTCCCCCCGTACCGTTCCTCTCTTCAAACGATGATCCGTCGATGTTCGACCCAGTGAGCGCGATGCGGACCTTGTCGGCAGTTTTGTCGAAATCCATTATTCGGTCCATGCCAGTGGACAGTATGTCGCTGCCCGTGTACGCAAAGACATCGGCTCCTGCGCCGCCGGTCAACCTATCCGCGCGATTACCACCAATAATTGTGTCATTGCCGCTGCCGCCTTGAATAGTGTCAATGCCGCTGCCCCCGGTAATCATGTCGTTACCGTCATTGCCGTTGATGGTCAATGCCGCTGTGACGCCAGTAAAGTCAAGGACATCGACAGTGCCTGCACCATCCGCCGTGCCGTTGAACGTGATGGTGTTGCCGTCATTGACGACATAAATATCATTGATGTCGGCAGCAATAACGGAACCTGACAGGATGACGGTGAAACTGGAATCGAGGTCGTACTGGTCTGCACCGGTACCTTTTGCGGAGGTGACGGCCTTCACATCGGCCAGCGTGCCGCTCAAGGTCCATGCGTTGGCCAGTGAAATATTGCCGGTGGTCTTGCCGTCCACTGTAATCAGGTCAGCGACCGCGACCGTCCCATGGTCACTTAGCGTTACCGCAACATCAGCCTTCAGGTCATATTGATTTTCGCCCGTACCTTTTGCGGCTACCACAGTCTTCACGTTCGCCAGCGTACCATTCAAGGTCGATACGTTGATGGCTGAAATGTTCCCGGTGGTCTTGCCGTCCACTGTGATCAAGTCAGCAACCGCGGCCATCGTCGTATCGCTCAAGGCGACGGCAACATCGGCCTTCAGGTCATACTGATTGCCAGCAGTACCCTTAGCGGAGGCGACAGCTTTTACATTGGCCAGTGTGCCGCTCAAGGTCGATGCGTCGACAAGTGAAATGTTGCCGGTTGTCTTGCCATCTACCGCAATCAGGTCAGCAGCCGCGACCGTCATTGTGTCGCTTAGCGTCAGAGCGATATCCGCCTTGAGATCAAACTGATTTGCCGCAGTACCTTTTGCGGAGGCGACCGTCTTCACATTGGCTAATGTGCCGCTCAAGTTCGTCGCGCTGACAAGCGAAATGTTGCCGGTCGTCTTGTCATCAAGATTGTTGAGGCTGGCCACGGCTACCGTCGTGTCGGTCAGAGTAATCTCTTCATTTCCCAAGCCACTGATGGAACCCGGATTGGAAGCGCTGCTCGTATAGGCAGTTGCCACATCCGCCAGCGTGCCTGTTAATGTATTCGCGCTTCCAACGTTGACCGTACCGGACGTGGCGGAATCTATACTATTCAGCGTCGCAGCAGCGAGGCTGGTATCCGATACCGTCACGGCCACATCGGGCCGCATGTCAATCTTGTCGCCGGTCGTGCCCTCATTGGTAACCAACAATAACTTCGCGTCGTCCGCAGAGCCGCTAATTGCGTTCACGCTGGTGGCGGTCACCACGCCGGTAGTCGCTGCCTCGATGGTCTTGAGGTCCGCCGCCGCGACGGCCCCGGTGTCGCTGACGGTCACAGCGCCACTGATTTTGGTGATGTCTTTCAATACAGTTGCCGCACCGGAAAGTGTAAGCCCGGAGACAACGACCTCGGTCAAGCTGCTCTTTACTACCGATCTTGCGCTGCCAGCGCTTGGTGTAAATACAAAGCTCGTTCCATCATCAGTGACGACGACGTTGCCGTTGCCCGTTGAAAGGGTCCAGATCTTCGAGCCGGGCGCGTTCTCGGTCACGGTAAACGTCGGCGGCGGCGGGGACCCAACATCGGGTTCAGGCACTGGCGCGTTCAGTGCCGCATTCACCAACGCGATTTCGTCATCATCATGGCGGCTTGCCGGATCAAGATCGCCCACTCTTGAAGTTTTGATAATGGTGTCGAGAGCGGCGCCGGTCAATGTGCCAATCATGGAATCCAAAGTTCCGAGGCGGGCCGCGACTTGAATGGTGTTGCTGATTGTGCCTTGTGTTGCCACCTGTATCTGGGCAATTTTAGCGACCGCCAACGTGAAACCCGTCTCTCGAGCTGCAATATCGATCTTTGACGCTGTTTCCGCTAGCACGGTAGAAAAACTCGTCGACATCGATTGAATGCTCGTAGCGGCAGCACTGAGCTTTTCCGTATTGCTTGAGTTGATGCTTCCGGTCAGAACGGCCTTGACCACCGATTTATCCGCGAGATCGATCACGGTATCGATCCTGGACTGGATAAGGCCGGCCAAAGAACGAAATACGGCATCGGACGCCACGGCAGCCGTGACGTCGGTTCCGGCGACCGCCCGCAATGCGGTCCCGGCCGCAGCCACCAGGTTTTGTATCTTGACTACGACAGCATGGACCTGCACCGCGAGCGCTCGTTCAGAAGCGGATGCGGTTTCATTCAGTGCGTTCGTCAGCGGTGCGTATTCCTGCACATCGAGCTTTCCAGACAGGCCAAATGCGGCCAGAACCGCGGCGCGCGCTTCGGCGATCGTTTTTCCTTGCTCGACCAGGACCTGTTGCAAGGTCGTAAGCGGTGTGACGACGGTTGAACCCGCGAGAGCGGTAAGCACACCACCATATGGCAAATTTGTCGCAATGCCCGTTCCACCGGTGGCGACGATCGCGCCTTTGGCATTGAATAATGTGAAGTTGCCGTTACCATCGCTGGTGGAATGCGCCTCGCCATCGTCCAGCACACGGTTTCCATTTGCATCTGCAAAGACCGTGGCACCTCGAAGATAGTCAACGGCGACCGTGCCGACAATTTTGCTACCGCTGTATTGATCCAGTTTCACGGACGCAGACGCAACGCTCGCTGCCTCGGCCGTGACCAACGTCATGATATCGACTAACCTTGCCACCGGAATTTCCGTCCCGGTGGCCAACTGCTTTTCTGCTGCCTGTGTCGCCGATTCCAGTCGATGGGCAATAAACGCTTTTCCAGGAGTGCCGTCTGGCGCACCCAGGCCGGCATCAACCATCGACATGATGACGTCGCTGCGCTTTTGTCCGGCGTGCAAAAGACCGGTCCAGAACGCAAGCCCCTCTTGGTCAGGATCCTTGCCAAAGATATTCTGATAGATCGTCTTGACGAAATCGTTGTCGCTCTGCGATAAGGGATAAATCGCTCTGACATGGTCCAGGCTGAAAATGCTATCCGTCAGTTCATCAAAGGTTTTGCCTGCCGCTCTCTGCTCAACCCAAAACGCCAGGCCGCCCAGATCAGGCGCGCGGCCAAAACACGCCAGATAGAGTTTTGTAAAGCCTTGTTGAGTAAGGGAGAGGGCCATTTACTTCCTTCGAACCGAAATATTTAACGATGACGATTCGGGGAACGGCAGTAGAGTTTTTTGCTGATCAATACCAAGCATTACAAATGCTTGATGCAATCATGATCAAATGCGCCCAGATATCCCCGAATGCGGCGGGGAGTAATTAGAGCGTTTCGAAGGACAAACCGTCAATGAAACGAGCGGCAATAACGTCGAAACTGAATGTTTTTCAGATTTGGCTCGAAGAACGATTATTCACTTGAAAAGTCTGGAGACTTGTGGGTGTTGAGACTTGTGGGTGTTCATTCGGCGCAAGTGTCCTGAGTTGTTAGTTCGTTGACCAAGAAAAGTGATGCAATGGGCCTTAGCCGAGGCGCAAAACGCAGCAAGGGTGGCTCCCTTGCGAGTATTTGCAACGAAGGATAAGACCCGTTTCATCGCTTTTCGTCAACGAATTAATGACTCGGGACACTACAGCACAACGCACAAGGTGCTATCCAAGGCTTCCACAGATTACACCGGTGACGTGACGGTCGAGCTGCCCTCCTCGGGTAGGGTATAGCTTAGAAAGCCGAGAATCAGCCTGACCATTTCATCTTCGAATTCGCGGCTGCGAAGAAGTGACGGCCTTTCAACTGCAGCGGTTTGAATGGTGCCGGAGATTGCCCTGAACAATACGAAGCGAGCGCTATCTGCCTGCAGGCGATGGCTATTTTCCGGATGCGCTCCGCTCGCCATGCCAACAATCAGGCGATGGTAACGTTGTAGTCCCTGGCCTAATGCTGAATCTTCCGGGGCATTGATCATCTCGGTGCGCAGTATGCCGCCCAAGCGCGGACGTTCGCCGATAATTTCGATCATGGCGGCAATCAGACGGCGGGAATTCATTATTGCAGCGGTTGGCGTCGCATTCCAACTCGCCAGGATTCGTCCGGCCACGCCCAGCATGCGATCCAATTCACGCATAGCAAGGGTTTCAAGCAGTTCATCTTTGTTGGAGAAATACTGATATACCGTTCCCACACCATAACCGGATACCTCAGCCACTTTCTGCGTCGTCAGTTCGGAACGATCGCCCTGTTCCAGAATTCGGCATGCGGCTTCACATAGGTTGTCGAGCGTCGTCTGAGTTCGCTCCTGTGAGCCGCTTTTGCCTTTCTGAGATTTGTGCGATGGATCTTTTTTCATGTTGCCTGATGTTCGCATGATCCGGCCTATTTCTACATGCCAGATCAACGATGGAAAAGAATTGATATCCCTATGAGGCGGATGGCGATGACATTTTGGCGAAGTATGCCAATCCCCCACTTTCGCCATGTTCGTTGGCCCATTATACGGAAGATTTGATTGGCAGGAAGTAGGGACTCCAAGGTCGGCACTGCACCGCGCAATGGTTCCTTCCGAGGGTTATATAAAGGACTGTCCCGACTCAGTTAAATCCGCTCAGCGCTTGGATACCACGACAAATTTTCCTAAAATTTATCAAGGCTTGAGCGAATGCAGCGACGGCTCGATGAACGACCGGAGCTGGCTATGTTACGACGCTGTACCATCGACCATTCGTTTGGCACGCTCAAGGCATGGATGGGCGCAACGCACTTCCTAATGAAAGCGCTGCCTAAAGTCCAAAAAGAGATGAGCTTTCAGGTGTTCGCGTACAACGTGAGACGCAATCTACCTGTCGGCAGCCATCGTGCAGCCCGAAGATGAATCCTTGATAAAGGCAGTGCTTCGATATGACAGGCTCCGATGCAGGGGACGAAAGCCCTGGCGCTTCCCAATGCGTCAGGGCTTCTTCGTTACATCTTAAGATCACCCAATGGTAACCTCAAGGCTTTGCCTCCAGCACCAGGTTAAACGGCGTCTCCGTAGCGCGCCGGAAACGCGTAAATCCCCCACTGGTCACCACTTCCCTGATTCGCGCTTCGCCTGCTTGCGCACCAAGGCAAGCGCCGACCTCCTGCGAGCGAGATGCCGGGGTACAGATAAAGGTCGACGCGGAATAGAAGATGCGACCTATCGGATTAAGATTGTCTTCCAGGCGGTCGTTGGCGAACGGCTCGACAATCATCCACGTGCCATCCGGTTTCAAACTCTTGCGCACATGCGCGGCTGCGCCCACCGGGTCACCCATATCATGAAGGCAGTCAAATACTGCGACAAAATCATAGTCCTTGCCGGGATAATCTTGTGCCCGCGCCACCTCGAACGCCACACGCTCACCGAGGCCGGCCTCCTCTGCTGCTTTGCGCGCATGAGCGATGGAGGGCTCGTGATAGTCAAAGCCTGTGATCCTTGCTTCCGGATAGGCTTTCGCCATGATGAGTGTCGACGCGCCGTGGCCGCAACCGACATCCGCGACAAGTGCGCCCGTCTTCAGGCGGTTCTCCACGCCCTCCAGCGCATGCATCACGGCACCGATGTCACCAACGAATTGCCCCATGAATTCGTTCAACTTCGCTTCGTTAATAGCCATGAAATCCTCCTGTGGATCAACACTATCGATACGATGCGGCCATGGCGTAGCGTGGAGGGAAACACGGATGCATAAGGAAAGGCGTGTTCGCAGCGGAGTGCGGGGTAAGCCCACTGTCGGATGGCAAGCAAGGGTGTTCCGGACTGCCGTACGCCGAGACTAGCTTCATCATATTCAGCCGAATGCTACTCCGATTGAGAATTCTCACGCTGCGTCTGGCCGGCATTGAACTTCAGCACTGTCAATACTGCCGGCAGCGACTGCATGTTTCTTGCAGGCCTTCTGATAACTTTAATAAATAGGATTTACGCATAAGATCTTGCCGTCGCCATCAGAATTGTAGATCCGGTAGTCGATCACCTAGTATTGCCCCGTCTCGGGATTGGCATACACGCAGTTGACCAGGCAATGTCTTTGATCAGACCGTGCGCATTGCCACTGAACTGCAGTCGCACCAGTTCGATCTAGTGCGAGAAATTCTTGTCCAGCACCGTATCGTCGAAGATCACATAACCATGCAGGGAAGCCTGAATCTGCGCGCATGCTCCCACATCAGCCGCGAGGTCCGCCGGTCTTCGCGCAGGTAGCGGTTGATCGCATCGTGGCTCATCGACTTTGGCGTATGGTCCGCGTAGTTCGTAATGGTGTAGTTGATCTGGCTCACCAGCAGGTATTGGCAATAATCCAGTCGCGCCGGTCGGTTCGATCTCATGGCCGGCAATTTACCGAATCTTTGCCCCGTTTGGGCTTACATAAATTTTGAAATCAGTAACTTCTTGCGTAAGTCCTATGAACGATATGCATGCGGGTGGTATACCGCCCCCTATTTCGAAGGGGGGAATGCACGAGCGCCGTGTTGCGATAGCACCCCCTCCAAAACGGGGGGCGCAGCAAACATGAGTCCATGTTACGTTTTCTGCATCAGAATCGCACGGGATGACGCGATTTTGCCATACTGGGTAAACGCACGTGATTTGGTCATTTGGCAACGGCGTGGTAGCGTTAAACCAACTAGCTTGAGAGGAACTGGAATCCATGAACGACGATGCGCCTGCCCCCAAGAAAGGGGCTCTCACGTATCCCTGCGGCGAACCGCCCGCCCCTGGACAAACACAGGAAGTAGCGCCGGGTGTGCAATGGATCCGCATGCCGCTACCCGGCTCGCTGACACACATCAACCTTTGGGCTATCGAGGATGGCGACGGCTGGGTGATCGTCGACACCGGTATCCGCAGCGACGAAACCACCGCAGCCTGGTGCGATTTGTTTGCCGGACCGCTCGGCAATCGTCCGGCAACGCGCGTGCTGGTCACCCACATGCATCCCGACCATATCGGCATGGCCGGTTGGCTCACGCGCAAGTTCGAATGCAGGTTATGGACCACGCGCCTGGAATACCTGACCTGCCGCATGCTGGCAGCCGACACCGGCCGCGAAGCGCCTGCCGACGGCGTGTCCTTCTTTCACCGCGCCGGCTGGAGCACGGAAGCGATCGAACGTTATCGTGCGCGCTTTGGCAATTTCGGCAAGATGATCTACACCTTGCCCGACAGCTATCGCCGCATGCGCGATGGCGAAATCATCACCATTGGGCGCAATGAATGGCAAGTGGTCGTTGGCAGCGGCCACACGCCCGAGCATGCGTGCCTGTATAGCCCGGCACTGAAGTTGCTGATTTCCGGCGACCAGGTGCTGCCGCGCATTTCATCGAATGTATCGGTGCATCCGACCGAACCAGACGCGGATCCGATGGGGGAGTGGCTCGCTTCGATCGACAAACTCAAGAACAGCGTGCCTAACGATGTGCTGGTGCTGCCGGCGCACAACGAACCATTCCTTGGTTTGCATGAGCGGCTGGACAATCTTGCAGTTAATCAGTTGCGCTCACTGGACCGGCTGCGCGAGGCGCTGCAAGAACCCCAACGTGTCGTCGATGTCTTCGGCACGCTGTTTGCGCGCCCTATCCTATCCGGCGATGCCACCTTGCTCAGCTTGGCCACGGGCGAAACCATTGCGCATTTGAACTACCTGCTTCATCGGTGCGAGGCGTCGGTCCAAGTGGACAACGACGGCGTCGCCTGGTATCGGATGGCATAACCCTTCATACCGCTGCCCTTCCCAAAAGAGGGGCGCGCAGCACTTATCGCTCCCCTTATCTTTCATGCTTTATTCGGCACGGCGCGCTATGGCCTTGTCGTCCATGATCAGCCACATGCAACGAACAGAAGGGAAACGGAAATGAAGCAACGAGAAGTCGTCATCGTCAGCGGCGTGCGTACTGCCATCGGCACATTCGGCGGTAGCCTGAAGGAATTTTCACCGACCGAACTGGGCGCACGCCTGGTGCGCGAGGCGCTCTCCCGTGCTGGCGTTTCCGGTGACGAAGTTGGCCACACCGTGTTCGGCAACGTAATCCAGACCGAGGCGAAGGACTTGTACCTGGCACGCGTGGCCGCGATCAATGGCGGCGTGTCGGAAAATGCACCGGCCCTGACCCTCAACCGCCTGTGCGGCTCCGGCCTGCAGGCAGTGATTTCGGCGGCGCAAAGCATCCTGCTGGGTGACGCCGAGATCGCTATCGGCGGCGGCGCCGAGGTGATGAGCCGCGCACCGCACCTGACGCCGGCCGCACGCTGGGGCGTGCGCATGGGCGATAGCGCCCTGGTCGATACGCTGCTGGCCTCCTTGCACGATCCCTTCCATCAAATCCACATGGGCGTGACCGCCGAGAATGTCGCTGCGCGTTACGGCATCTCGCGCGAACAGCAGGATGCCGCGGCCGCGGAATCGCACCGTCGCGCTGCCGCCGCGATTGCTGCCGGTTACTTCAAGGACCAGATCTTGCCGATCACGTCGGAGACCCGCAAGGGCACGGTGGTGTTCGATACCGATGAACACGTGCGTGCCGATACCAGTTCCGAGAAGCTGGCGACCATGCGCGCCGCGTTCCAGAAGGATGGTTCCGTTACCGCAGGCAATGCGTCGGGCATCAACGATGGCGCCGCGGCGTTGGTGTTGATGGAGGCCAGTGTCGCTGAGCGTCGTGGCGCCAAGCCGCTGGCGCGCCTGGTCAGTTACGGCTTTGCCGGCGTCGATCCCAAGTACATGGGCATCGGCCCGGTACCGGCAAGCCGCCAGGCATTGGAACGCGCCGGCCTCTCTGTCCAGGATCTCGACGTGATCGAATCGAACGAGGCATTCGCCGCGCAGGCCTGCGCGGTGCAGAAGGAACTCGGTTTCGATCCGGCCAAGGTGAATCCGAACGGCTCCGGCATTTCGCTCGGCCATCCGGTCGGTGCCACCGGCGCCATCATCACCGTCAAGGCCCTGCATGAATTGCAGCGCATCGGCGGGCGCTATGCGCTGGTGACGATGTGTATCGGCGGTGGTCAGGGTATTGCTGCGATTTTTGAACGGATTTAATTAATAAAAGGCTGCATTGCTCCCCTCTCCCGCCTGCGGGAGAAGGGAGCAATGCGCAGCCGATATCTGCGCAATTAATTATGAACAAAGAACTCCTCGAACAATACGGTCCGCGCGATGCGATGGAATACGACGTCGTCATCATCGGCGGCGGCCCGGCCGGTTTGTCGGCTGCCATCCGCCTGAAACAACTGGCAGCAGAAAAGGGAACTGACGTCTCCGTCTGCGTGCTGGAAAAAGGCAGCGAAGTCGGCGCGCATATCCTGTCCGGTGCGGTGATGGACCCGATCGCGCTATCGGAACTGTTCCCGAACTGGCAGGAACTCGGCGCCCCGCTGAACGTGCCGGTGACCGAAGACCGCTTCCTGTTCCTCACCGAAAAGAAAGCCATCAAGACCCCGAACTGGCTACTGCCGCAGTGCTTTCAGAACCACGGCAACTACGTAATCTCGCTAGGCAATGTGGTGCGCTGGCTTGGCCAGCAGGCCGAAGCGCTCGGGGTCGAGATCTTCCCCGGCTTCCCGGCGGCCGAAGTGCTGTACCGCGCCGATGGGTCGGTCAAAGGTGTGGCCACCGGCAACATGGGCATCGACCGCCATGGCAAGCCGACCGATGCCTTCCAGCTCGGCATGGAACTGCATGCGAAATACACCTTCTTCGCCGAAGGCGCGCGCGGCCATCTGGGCAAGCAGTTGATGGCACAGTTCAATTTGAACGAAGGCAAGGATCCGCAAACCTATGGCATCGGCATCAAGGAATTGTGGGAAATCGATCCCAAGCTGCACCAGCCTGGCCTGGTGATCCACACCGCCGGCTGGCCGCTGGACAGCAGCACCTATGGCGGATCGTTCCTGTATCACCTGGACAATAACCAGGTAGCAGTCGGTTATGTGGTGGGATTGGCATACGAGAATCCTTACCTGTCGCCGTTCGAGGAATTCCAGCGCTACAAGACCCATCCGGAAATCCGCACCTTCTTCGAAGGTGGCAAGCGCCTGTCCTACGGTGCCCGCGCGATCACGGCGGGCGGCTTGCAGAGTTTGCCGAAGCTGACCTTCCCGGGTGGCGCGCTGATCGGTTGTGACGCCGGCTTCCTGAATGCTTCCCGCATCAAGGGCAGCCATGCTGCCATCAAGACCGGCATGCTGGCGGCTGAAGCAGCGTTCGATGCACTCAATATGGACCGTCAGCACGATGAACTCACTGCCTATCCGCACGCGTTTGCGCAATCGTGGCTGCATGAAGAACTGCACAAGGCGCGCAATTTCAAGCCGTGGATGAGCAAGGGCTTGTATTCGGGCACGCTGATGGTCGGCATCGACCAGGTGCTGTTCAAAGGCAAGGCACCGTGGACCTTGCGACACACGCATGCAGACCACGAGTGCCTGAAGCCGGCCGCCGAATATACGCCGATCGCCTATCCGAAACCGGACGGCAAACTGACTTTCGATCGATTGTCCTCGGTGTTCATCTCGAACGCCAACCACGGCGAAGACCAGCCCGCCCATTTGACCTTGAAGGATGCGGCGGTACCGGTGAAGGTCAATCTCGACAAGTATGCCGGCCCGGAAGCACGCTTCTGTCCGGCCGGGGTGTACGAGTTCGTGCAAACGGATGCGGGCGAAGATAAATTGCAGATCAATGCGCAGAACTGTGTGCACTGCAAGACGTGCGACATCAAGGACCCGACGCAGAACATCGTGTGGGTCACACCCGAAGGCGGCGGCGGACCGAACTATCCGAACATGTAAGCCAGGGTGATGCCATGTTGAAGAGCGCCGAAAACAGGTCGCCTGAAGTGGCGCCTAGGGGTCAAGCACGCAAGGGAACATTGACGCGCAAGGCGATCATCGAAGCGGCGTTGCAGGTCGCCAATCGCGATGGTCTGGAAGCACTCAGCTTCGGGACGCTGGCCGAACGCCTGCACATGAGCAAGGCTGGCGTGTTTGTGCATTTCGGTTCCATCCAGGCCTTGCAGACCGAAACGCTCAAGCAGTATTGCCTGCGCTTCGTGGAAAACGTCGTACTCCCCAGCCTGGCTGTCCCGCGTGGGCTTCCGCGCCTGGAAGCGATGTTTTCCCGCTGGGTCTGTCATGTGACGGAACATCGTGGCAATGGTTGCCTGTATATCAGCCATGCGACCGAATACGACATACGCTCCGGGTCCGTACTTCACGCATTGCGTAACGAGGCAATCCTATTGCGCAAGACGGTGGAAGGTACCATTCAGCGCGCGGTCGAGGAAGGACATCTGCGCAAAGACACCGATGTGAAACAGTTTGCATTTGAAATGTCAGCACTGATATTTGCGCTGCACCATGACACCTGGTTCATGCGCGACTGCCAGAGCAGAAAACGGGCTGAGCGTGCATTCATCAAACTGCTGGATGGATATCGCCCACCACCGGATTTGTCTAGACCTCAAACTGTAATAGCTCAGATTTCATCATCCAGTGAATGTCAGGTTTAATCGCACCTCAAACCTGGTCGAAGGACAGGATTCGGCTTCAGAGCGGACGGTGAAGGAGATACGCCGAATGCCTGCTGCAGGCTGTCGCCCGACATTCTGCATCGTATCGTGATAGGCAGGACCCGACCCAAACCGGCCTGCGGTATTTCGAAAAACCGGCCAATTCAAAGTGTGCCATGAGCGGACAGCGTCCGACTTGCCGGAGCTACCCGCTCAACAGTGGCGCTTCAAGAAGCATATCAGCGTGAATACAACGTAGGCGTTCACATGGCTCGAAGGTTTGCCTAGTCCCATTACACATTCGGCATGGAGCCATACAACACTAAAAGGCTATGATACGAGAACGCTTGCTTAGATCATTAGGAGACCTAGCGTATGGCACGTTCGACGATTACACCGTGTTCGCGAATCTTCGCGTACAACGTAGGTTTTGAAATTCCCAACCTGCGTGCGGATTCTGTAATGTTGCAGTTACAGGCTTGCAGCATCGCCTCAATTGCGTCGCGCTCTGCGTCGCGCAATGATTTAAGCGTGCCGCTTTGCCGGCTTTCCGGCAAAGCATGCGCGACATCGAGTTCTGAGAAATATATGTCAGATACTTCTTCTTCGTCACACAGGTTAACTATGCGCTCAACACAATTCTCCAGTTCGCGCACGTTTCCTGGCCACTCGTATTTCATCATTTTTTCTAATACAGATGGCTGAAACCGATACGTCCGCTTGCCTAACAAGGCGGCGTACTTGGTAAGAAAATGGTTCGCCAAAACAGCAATATCACCTTGTCTCTTCCTAAGGGGAGGAATAGTGATCGCAATCACATTGAAGCGATAGAACAAGTCTTCACGAAATTCCTTGGTCTGAACAAGCTGACGCAAATCGCGATTACATGCAGAAATGATGCGTACGTCGATGGGGATACCTCGAGTATCGCCAATACGAACCACTTCCCGTTCTTGAAGTACCCGCAACAATTTTGCCTGGACATCCAGCGGAAGCTCGGAAATTTCGTCCAAAAAAATTGTTCCGCCAGTGGCGGATTCAAATTTTCCGGGACGACCTTCTTTTCTGGCACCCGTAAAACTCCCGGACGTATAGCCAAAGAGCTCACTTTCGATGAGATCTCTTGGTAGGGCTGCGCAGTTAATTGCAATGAAGGGCCCGTCGACCCGAGAACTACCGTTATGTATAGCTTGAGCAAAAACCTCTTTACCAACCCCACTTTCGCCGTTAAGTAACACATTGGCAAAACCACGCGCGGCCTTGTGCGCTGCGGCTGTTGCGTCTTGCAGCGATTCAGAACTGCCAATTAAGCTTTCGAACGTATAACGCGCGTGGTTGCCTTGTAAGCGGTCGGCAATCTTCCGGACACGGTGAATCTCGCGAAACGAATTTACGATTGAAACAACTTGCCCCTGCGCATTTTTAATTGGCACTGCAGTGTCAATCAGATGCAAGTGCCGCCTTGGCGAGTCAATGATCAGTTCACGATCAACATAGCCGACGCCGGATTCGAAGATCGGATGAATGATCGGTTCAAAGTCCAACAGATCCGAAAAACGCTGTCCAATGCTCTTCTTCGGTACCAAATTAAGAATTCTTCCAGCCGTGGCATTCATGAATCGAACTACGCCGGACCGCTCTATTACAAGCAAACCATCAGTGATATGGTCAACGATTGCTTGCTGCTCTTTGATAAGCCATGTCTTCTCTTGCTCTACCGAAAATTTTGACGTGAGGATCTCAAGTGTGCTCGCTGCAAAATGAATAACATCATCCGCAGTCGCATTGCCGGTCTTTACCTGGGTAATCCAAATAAAGGCTCCGACAGTTTGGTTATTGATTGCGATAGTGCGGATGTGAAATTTTAAGTCGAGTGCTACGAACTCGATGCCTGTATCTTCTCGCGCCCTCTTAGGATCTTCATGAAATATCTTTTTAAGATTATCAAGTAATGATTCGGGAAGAGTTGTTAAATCTGCGCCAGTACGCGATTTGGAAAAAGCATCGACACCCAGCTTTGAGACGTTACTATCAAGTACAGTCAACTCTCGCGACAGGACTAGAAAGCCTGCACACTGATGGCTACGCAACATGTAGTTACGGGTTGCTGCCCATAACGCATCGCTGCTGAGAGTCGCGCTGAAAGCATGTTGCAAAAATCCTGCACGATCCATGAAATCCTTCCCATGCCGCGCTCCGATCGTACGGCGTTCAAAAACCATGATGCTGGTTTAATGAGACGATATCCCACTCTTTTCGGGGCTCCGCTCAGCTAAATGATGTAGTTTATGCCCCTTTTTTACGAATGCAAATTGAGGAAAAACCGCCTGTAGAGAAGCTGGCCGCAATCGAATCAAGTAAACTTCGCGGAAATATTTTAGTAGTAATTGATGTGTGTTAAATAACACCTCAATCATCAGCGTGTCAATCTCTGTGATTGCCGACGGTTCAGGTTTAAAAAGGTGAAAATTCGTACCAGCGCCCGGCGCAAGCCCAATTTTATACTGTATTTCCACACATTTATAAACATCTTCGAGCGTCAGACTACCCGGGGATGACAATAGCTGCCAAACGTTTTGAGTTGGTCCACGCGCTGCGATTAAGCCGACATCAATTAACGCAGTACAGGCATCCACGATTTCTGCTCTACACCGATTTGTAGCACTTTCGAGGTCCTTTAAGGACAGTGCATTCGGAGCCGAATTGACAAACAGATATAGAATCTCCAATGTGCTGCGAAACTTCTCCAGGAATAGGCGATCGCTGAAAAACCGTGCTAAATCAAAGCTCATACTAGTCGAAATAGTGAGTGGCTCATTTTGCCGAAGATGTGATTTGACTGATTAGAGTGGATTTCGATTAGGTGACCAGCTTAAGCACAATCTCGCTCAAAGCCAGCCACCTATTCTGTGGATCCGTCTAGCGACGAATAGGTTCGAGCTTCCCACCCACAACTTCGTAGACCGTTACCGGCGCGCCTTCCCAATCCCCTGTGCTATCAAACTTTACGTCCCCGAGTAAGCTGGTAAACTTTGACTTCGCGAGCACTGGAACAAATTTCTTCGGATCGGTCGACTCGGCCTGTTTCATTGCTTCAGCCACGGTAAGAGTCGCGACATAGAATGCCGGAGCGTACACGTCGATATCTGTCCCAAAGGCCTTTTTAAACCGCTCACGAAATGCAGTTCCATTGGGGAGCATGTCTAGCGAGGTACCCCCTTGTGCACAGAATAACTTTCCTTCAACCGCACCACCGGAGAGAGTAATAATGTCCTTTGCACACAGTCCATCACCGCCAAGCAGAGGAATATTCATCTCCAGCTGTTTCATCTGTCGCGCCATCAAGCCGCCCTGGGGATAATATCCACCGAAGAAAATTACTTCAGGCTTCAAAGCCTTCACTTTAGTCAGTATTGACATAAAGTCAGTGGATTTATCAGTGGTAAACTCACGGCCCACGACCTGCATCTTTAACTCATTGGCCCGGCTGATGAATACATCCGCGACCCCGGTGCCATAGCTCGTACGGTCGTCAATCACGGCGACTTTTTTCGCCTTCAGAAATCCGGCGCCAAATCGAGCCATCATCGACCCCATCGTATTATCACTTGCAGCTAAACGAAATACGTAGGGGAAACCTTGTTGCGTCAACTTCGGATTCGAGGACGCTCCGGTAATCATTGGCACCTGCGCGTCGTTGTATAGCTTGGAAGCCGGAATCGAAACACCGGAATTGTAGTGGCCAATCACCGCTTTTACACCTGCGTCGATCAGCTTTTGAGCAGCTGATACCCCTTGCTTCGGATCGCCTTGATCATCTTCCGAAAGAAGCTCAAATTTAACAATATCAGGACCAATACGGAACTTAGAGGCATTAAGCTCTTCAATTGCAAGACGTACGCCTCGCTCGTTGTCCTTGCCACTTACGCTTTGCGCGCCTGTAAGTGGCCCGCTATGTCCAATCTTTACCGTTACCTCTGCGGCCGACGCCGTGAGCGTAAAAAGTCCGGTCATAGATGCACAAAATAATGCCCTAGTGATCGCAAATTTCATTTCTATGTCTCCTCAAAGTTTTAGTGCGGACGGCACTTCGTTTTCCAGCAAAATCCGGACACTGGATAAATCGTGATATTCAAAGTCAGGCCTTGGCTGCCACGTCCCCAAGACGTCACGACCACGATTAATCCATGCCACATTCATCCCAAGTGGCTTTGCTCCATCAATATCCGCCCATGAGGCAAGTGAGCAATGCAGCACATTTTCAGCCGGTACTGCGAGACGCTGAAGGGCAAGCTTGAAAATATCTGAAGAGGGTTTGTATGCCTTGGCCATTTCAGCAGAGGTCACGTGTTCGAAGTACTGAGTTAATTGACTTCGCTGCCACAGATCCGTATCCATGTTTGTAATAGGCATTAGGGGATACCTACTCGCCATCCATGCCAGGACTGCCGGCACCTCCGGGTGTGGTGGCGCCTCTTCTACAAGGTTACTAAGAAAAAGATCGGTAAGAAACGGCAGCTCAATCTGCTTCGAAATGCCGGGCGCGATAGCGTCCAACGTCGTCACCAGCGCACGCTGAGCTACGTCACGATATCGTTGATATTTTTCACCACGGTAAAGCCGGACATTGTTAATGTCCCAATCAAGGTAAATCTCGTCTATACCCTTCGACGGCTTTATACCAATGCGATTGAGTACCTTCTCCATGCCTATAATGCCGCCTTTGTCGACATCGACCAAGGTCCCGAAATAGTCAAAAGTGATTGCTCTAATATCCATAGAATCTCTCTACTAGTTTTTCCCGAATTTTTTAACTCGCTCTGCTGCGTCCGGTGATCCAAAGCAATCGACTGTTGCCCTATGCTCGAGAACAAGCGAGTTTGCTAGCTGTCCCTGCAACTGGGTAGTAAGTAGTTTTTTAAGTCGCCCCACTGACATCGCTGACTTCGTAGAGACAGCTTCCGCGACAGACATAGCCTTCGTTAGCAACTGGTCTTTTGAGACGATCCAGTTAACTATTCCAAGTTTTTGAAGTGTGTCACTGCTCTGTCGCTCTCCGAGGAGCCACAATTCCATTGCCTTCTGATAACCAACGGCCATAGGAAGAAGATAGGTTACGCCTCCTGTTACGAACTGCCCCCAATCCATCTCCGGGAAAAAACATACCAAATCCTCAGTGGCGATCACAAGGTCACAGTTAAGTAACCATTCAAAACCGCCGCCTACTGCGAATCCGTGAATGGCACCAATCACAGGCTTTTCTCCAAACATGAGATCACGAGTAATGCGTTGAATCCTTTCCACGTGACTAGCAATGCTTTCAAGGTCTTTGGCTTGTTCCGCAAAGTCTTTGAGGTCATCTCCCGCGCAGAAAGCACGACCTGCACCATGCAACACAATTGCACTTGTGGCACGGTCGGATTGCGCGCGCTGCAAGGCAACATGGAGATCCTCAAGTAATTGAGTGCCAATTGCATTGAGACGCTCCGGCCGGTTAAGGGTCACTACTCCTACCTGACCCACAACTTTGTAATTTGCATAACTCATACTTCCACCTGTTCTACCCATTTGGTTTTTCCGTCGGTTCGAGGCAATCCTTCGAATGGAATCATCTCCACCACTGCAGTCGATCCAATTCGCCGTTGTATTTCACGTTCGAGTGCCTCGCGCGCGCCATTCCAATCACCTGATGATAGGAGTTGAGCAGCCTCCACTTTTACATCGATACGATCGTACGGGCCAGGTCCACGGAGGACGATTCGAAATTGGCCTGAGCTATACTGCGGGAGTGCCTCGACAGCGGCGCGTACGGCACTCGGGAAGACATTAATACCCCGCACATTGAACATGTCATCAGTCCTTCCTGTAACTCTAAAGCGCCACGCCGTCCGTCCGTCGGGGCCAGCATCGGCTCCGGTAACCGTAACGATATCTCTTGTCCTATAACGAATTAAGGGTTGGCATTCTTTCGCTAGGTGAGTGCAGACAAGTTCGCCTACCGTACCCTCGTTGATAGGCAATCGTTTTCCGCTTTCGGGATCGAGAATCTCAGCAAAGATGACATCGCCTGCGTGAAACAGGAGATCATTTGTCCAGCTAGTTTGCCCGCCCAGAATACTAAGCACCTCCGACAGGCCGAAGTTAGCATTGCGAACTTTAAAGCCCCACTTTTCTTCCATTGCTTCGCGAAAAGCTGGGTTATCGAGCCCGCCTTCCCCTCCAAACAAGCCGAGCCGAAGCCCTAGATCTCTTGGACTAAGGCCGGGAAAGTGGTCACGAAGCACTTTTTCCAGCATTGCGGGATAGGACGGTGTACACGAGATGGCCGTTATGCCAAGATCTTTAATCGACTGAATCAGTTGCGTCGTGTTTCCGACCCCGAAAGGTAATACGGTCGCGCCTGACGCTTCTAGAATCGTATGATCTGTGAAACCCCCAGTCCACATGCAATAGTTAAGACAGTGAACAACGCGATCCCGAGGTCGGAGGCCCGCGGCCCACATGGAACGCGCCCCGACGTGAGCGACTTTTTCCGCATCCTTCTGGGAATTTGACAGAATCAAAGGCCGTCCAGTAGTCCCCGACGTACGGTGCATACGGGCAACGCGTTCCTCGGGGCAGGCAATGTAATTGCCGAAGGGATAGTCCGCTTCCTGGCTTATTCGAAGTTCATCTTT
Source organism: Noviherbaspirillum saxi (assembly GCF_003591035.1). Lineage (NCBI taxonomy): Bacteria > Pseudomonadati > Pseudomonadota > Betaproteobacteria > Burkholderiales > Oxalobacteraceae > Noviherbaspirillum > Noviherbaspirillum saxi. The sequence continues at coordinate 722,842 of NZ_QYUO01000002.1, read as the reverse complement.
TTCGGTAAGCGGAAGATCTTGAAGATCATCTAAGGAGATATCCCGATCAATATATTGAGCTAGCTTAGTTTGATAGAAACGAGAATGCTTTTTGACGTATTCCCATTGCGACGCCCAACGTGTCTCTTGATATTTTCTCAGGTCGTCAGGCGACAGCGTCTCGAATTCACGATCAAAGAGTGAGTTGTCGTCTAATTCCTGCGGTGCATTTGCGCGCATTATGTTACTCCGTGTTTTGTGTTAACTTCGTTATTTCAGATCGCTTTCCTTCTTAGGGAAGCCTTTTCTTCAATATCGCTTTGTCGGACGATCGCCCGTGCATGTTCTCCCTTTCCCACATCGCCAGCACCGTCATACGCTCTTAGTCGAAACCAAAATAGCGACCCCTCCTGACGCTCAAACGTGGCAACGGCCGTGACAAACGACCCCATTGCTGACGGTGAAAAGTGACTCAGCTGCACCTTGGCGCCCACAGACATCTCGCCATCTTTTAGCAGCGGCTCCAGCAAGCGTGCGCAGGCGCGTTCCATAAGCCCTAACATTGCTGGCGTCGACAGAACTTCTGGATATGATTCGTTCTCGAAATCCGCGAACGCGGCGGCGAGATCGCCCTGCTCTACAATTATTGAGACTGCAGTCGAGTCCCCTGTCTTTAACATGATCTGCTCCATTTAATGATGTTGCAGAATCCCAATTTGCAAGACGCATGCCACGGTCCTTGTATATTAAAAATTCAAGAACTACCTCATTTTTTGGGCGTCTTTCCGGGGTGTTCGGATGCGACGGTTAAGATTTTTTACGATCGGATACTTTACGACCGTAAAAATTCTTAACGGGTATCCAGGGTGATTGAGATGGCAGCTTTCGCTGCATTTACCTTCGGCGCTTTATCCAAGCCAATGTCCAAATCTAACCGTCAACCGTTGAGGCTACGTAGACAAATGGCACGCTGCTTGCAGGGTCAGCGACTACGAATACTTAAATAAAGGTGATATGCACATCTATGCCAAATTCCGCCTTGTAGTTAACCTTGCCCTTATAGCTTTTGTTTTACCTATTCTTGGGCATTTTGTCTGGAGATCCAGCGTATGGAATTGCGCCAGCTAAGATATCTTGCGTCGATAGTGGAGAGCGGAAGCATATCCAGAGCGGCTCAAAGGCTGTATGTTGCTCAGTCTGCACTAAGCCAACAGTTATCAAAACTGGAGGCTGAACTGAACACAAAACTCCTGCATCGGACGGCAACGGGGATACGGCTTACTGAAGATGGTCGAAAGTTCTGTGAGCATGCCAATCAGATTCTGCGGAACGTTGAAGACGCTAAGCGTGCATTTAGTGACAATCCGAACACCCCTGTTGGAACGGTAACGTTAGGAATCCCCCAGAGCGTATCGGCTGCATTGGCGTTACCTCTTTTTGTCGCGGCGAAGCAGCGACTTCCCCGTGTAACGCTACTGATCACCGAGGAGCTTACCGGTAACCTTGAAAACCAGTTAATCGATGAGAGGCTGGACATGTCGGTTCTGTTTGACGATGGAAAGCTAAATCGGTTTGACTATAAGGCACTAGCTCGAGAGCAGCTCTTTCTGGTATCGACTCCCGATTTCCTGGGGATATCCATTAGCGCTGCAATATCACCCAGTGATGCTCTACGTCAGCCGCTCATTCTCCCTTCTTATCCACATGGTGTACGCATCCAGGTCGAGCGAATGGCGCGTAGCCTTAGTCAATTTGAGTCTAATTTGGTGGCGGAGATTAACTCTGTTGCTATCCTTCGAAGCGCACTTTTAGCAAAGTTAGGCGCAACAATTCTACCAATGGCTCCGGTGAGGGACCTTCTCGACACCGGCTTACTAGTCGCACAGGAAATCGCATCCCCGGCAGCAACACGAACTCTCTGCCTTTGCACGCCAAGCGGAGCAGCACCATCGCAGGCTGGCGCCGCCGTCAGCAAGTTAGTTGCTGAGGTAGTAGGCACCTTGTGTGAGGATGGGCGATGGTTAGGCGCCGCAGCTTTGAATGTTCCTTGAACCATCGTAAAAGTTTCATAGGGAGCGTTGCAGATCTACCTCTCGCATGCCCATCTGATTAATAGAATCCGGATCTCAAAGTCATATTTCCATATGAAAGTCAATGAACCCTAATATCGTAATCGCTGTGACTGCAGCAAATGCCTCCATTGATATACCCCGTTCGGATCGAGTCGAAAGATGGCTCAGGATCTGCTTCACGAGAGCTGGCCAAGGTATTTAGGCAGGGCGACACAATCGCCCGATGCTTAAATGATCCGTTTTTTATCAAATTCCTGGGTGTCGTTAAACGATTGAATGCAGTTGTAATAAAAATTATAGCTAAAGAATCGGCACCTACCAGGCGCTAAACACATATTTAACATCCAACGAGAGAGAAAATGAAGAAATCAAACTTGGCCCTTGCAGTCCTTTGTACGATGGCCACATGTTCGTGGGCGCAGACATCGGTTACCGTATATGGCGTTATGGACCTTGGTGTAGTTTCAGAAGGTGGTGGTCCGGGAGGATCAGTTTTGAAGTTGAGCAGCGGCGTCAGTGCTGGTAGTAGACTCGGCTTTCGTGGTAGCGAGGACTTAGGTGGCGGACTCAGTGCTAAGTTTGTTATTGAATCGGGTATTGCGGCCGATACAGGTGGATTAAACCAAGGCGGATTGACATTTGGGCGTCAAGCATTTGTCGGGCTCGACGGTGGATTTGGTTCGATTACCGCTGGCCGCCAGTACGCGCCACACTTTCTCGCCGTCGATGATATTGACCCGTTCGGAACTGGGTTGGCCGGCAATTCGACCAACCTGCTGGGTACGACGGCACGGATGAGCAACGCGTTGATTTACACTACCCCTTCCGTCGGTGGTTTCAACGGGCAACTCGCCTACGGGTTTGGTGAAATAGCCGGTGATGCCTCGGCAAATCGTCAAATGGGCTTACGATTGGGATACAGCGCTGGTCCGTTCAGTGGTGGACTCGCACATCATCATACCAATGATCCGAGTGGTACGACGGCAGCGAAAAACACGTTAATATCGGCGAAGTATGACTTTAATTTCGGTTGGGTTAGCTTGGGTTACAACGTCAACGACGGCGCGCCTGGCAACGATAGCCGTGACGTCCTCGTTGGCCTTAGCGTCCCGGCAGGAACTGGCACCATTATGGCCTCTTACGTGCGCAAAGATGATCGTAGCGCATTAAATCGGGATGCAGCTCAGATTGGCATCGGCTATATCCACAACGTATCGAAGCGTACTGCGCTATATACATCATACGCCCGCATTGACAATGATAACGGAGCGATGTACACCGTCGGCAACGCCATCGAGGCCGGATCTGGAAATCGCGCATTTAATTTCGGGGTGCGTCATCGATTTTAACTTGTGATTCGCGAAGGGCCAGCGCAATGCGCTGGCCAACCGCACCTGAGAGCTGTAAACATGTCGTTCTGTAAAGCGTGCTCGATAACTCATTTACATAGCAGACCCGTTATTACTTCAATGTCCACATAAACCTGAACCCACGATATTTCTCGGACTTTAAGAATGGACGTTTTCCTTATTCAGGACGCCGATATCGGCCTAGCCAGCTTCATCGGGTAGGGTAAGAAAGATATTTTTTAAGTGATGTTCTTTTGCTTTGCACTGGAAATCTGTCATGTCATTGACTCAACTCGAACCGCTGTTTGCTCACGAATTTAATTACCTTCTCGAGGTTATCCGACGGGATATGCGATCTCAACGTATTAAGTCCCATGAAGATAGTACAAATGCTTTTGAATATGGCGCAAACGTGAGGCGTAATATTCATCTATTGGAAACACTGAATCCTAAGGCAAGCAAGTCTAACGTTTATACGCTTATAGGCCGGTCTAGCGCAGCGGCACCGACGAGTGCAGATTCGTTCTGGTATGCGAAACGCTTGCAATCCGGCTCTTAGGTTGAGATTCGGCGTACGCGTGTACTTCCGACACATAACTATTGCGTCGGAAGTAAGGTAGTAGAGGGATGTCGAGATGGCGTGTTAATTGCGGACTTTGACGCTGGCACCATCTGTGTTTTAACTCGATTAGGTTACTGACGTCAGTAGCAATGTGTGTCATTGGGGAAAGCGTTGGATTTGACTTCTTCGACGTAGCTACGTATTGCTGCTTCTATGCTTTGACACCCGTCCATGAAGTTCTTAACAAACCGGGCTTTGCGTCCGCTGCTAATTCCTAACATATCGTGCATCACGAGAACCTGACCTGAACAATACGGACCGGCTCCGATTCCTATGGCCGGTATAGATAAGGCCTCAGTAATTTCCTTACTGATCAATTTCGGTACCGCTTCAATGACAACCAATTTTGCGCCTGCGTTCTGAAGCACTAGCGCGTCGTCTTTAATTAACTTGGCGGCTTCAATGGTTTTACCTTGAACCTTGTAGCCACCAAGGCTGTGGACATATTGCGGCGTAAGGCCTACGTGTGCGCAAACTGGTATTCCGCGTTCGACAAGACGACTGACGATATCTCTTAGCCAAGCACCACCTTCCAGTTTCACCATCTGAGCGCCTGCTTGCATAAGCTTTGCGGCATGGTCTATGGCTGAGCCGGGAGTTGCGTACGTACCATAAGGCATGTCGGCTATGAGAAATGCTGACGAATTCCCGCGCGATACGCATTTGGTGTGGTACACCATATGCCCTAACGTCACTGGCAGAGTTGATGCGTGACCCTGGCATACATTCCCAAGCGAGTCTCCCACAAATAAGATATCTACTCCGCATCGGTCCATAAGTGCCGCAAAACTGGAATCGTAGCAGGTCAGCATTGCAATCCTCTCGCCGTCTATGTACATCCGAAGCAGAGAATTTATGTCTTTCCGTCCGACGCGGTTCGATACAATGGATGCGATGTTTTTTTCAATCATTGTCGCCTCAACATATTGAGCTTAGCTTGCTTTGAAATTTTATTGTTCTGTTTTAGGGCCTGTTGACATTCAGTTTGGGAGTGCGAAGGTGTCCTATGCGTTGTAGGGCTAGGCGCGGCGACGCGACGTAGCGGTGCTACGGCAAGGAGCCGCAACAACGCCATGCGACGCATAGGACACCTTCCCGAAGGGTTCGAGCCAAAACGCGCGCTACCGGCGTTGCATGGCTAGCAAAGGCGTCCAGCCTTTGCGTCGCCACGCGCCACCGCCAGCACGCGTTTTGGCTCGAACGCATCTCCCAAACTGAATGTCAACAGGCCCTAATACCGCGTTACCCTAGCAGTAGGCGGCCGTTGCAACAAGGTTTTTGAATTGGTTCCGAATTAATCACGACGTAGCGCGCAAATTAACGAGATGTCAGATAGTTTTGCGGGAAATGACAGTAAAAAGTATGTCTCCCTCCTTCACAAGTTGCAGCAGATAGATTCGGCTAGGGGCACGAGCGAACTTGTCGGAATGTACGTAAATTCCCAAGAGATATTTAGTTGTCGTGCTCATGGAATTTGATGTTGCCTCGCCATGAATTGTTCAAATATCGTCTCGGTATCCGCCCCTCCGCTCGTCCGAAACGGGATTGCTGATATGCAAGGGCTACTCGGGGCCGTTAACGGCCTTGCCTGTACTCGAAACGTACAACGGCGCGTGCACTCGAGATGTTTGCTTCACTGGCGCTGTCATGATCTCACTCCACTCAGCTCTGGTTATTTGCTGGATTCATCCATAAGCCGCAGTAAAAACGCTTCACATTGCGCCAACTGCTGAAGCGATACATACTCATTCGGCCGATGCGCTTCTTCGATGCTGCCGGGGCCACATACGACAGTAGGAATGCCGGCACGCTGAAACAGCCCTGCCTCAGTGCCGTAGGAAACGGCGCCATTGGGCTTATTGCGCGACAGCGATGCCGCGAGTTGAACAATGGCATCGCTCTCCTCCATTGCAAGACCGGGAGCGGCTGCCAGCCATTCGAAGTCAATGGCTGCATCCGGTTCGACACGGCGCATTTCGGGTACCAGTGTTGCGGCGAAGTCCTGTACCTCCTGATACAACTTCTCTGCCTCCACGCCCGGCAGCGTACGGGCTTCAAACTGAAACTCGCAGTCCTTCGGCACAATGTTGGACGCCAAGCCGCCTCGGATGAGGCCGGTCTGCATGGTGGTATAAGGCACGGTGAACCCGTAATTGCGCGTCTCCAGCTGTGCCATCCGATCAGCCATCTGACGGATGTAGACGATGATGCGCGCTGCATACTCTACTGCGTTCACACCCAGGGTCGTGTAGCTGGAATGGGCTTCCCGTCCACGGACACAGCAGCGGAACCGGTGCGTACCCTTGTGCGCGATGATCGGCTGCATCGATGTCGGTTCTCCGACGATACACCCTGCTGGTTTCAAGCCTATTTCCTCGAGGTCCCTGATCAGGCCACGGACGCCGACACAGCCAATCTCTTCGTCGTACGACAGCGCAAAATGCAATGCCGAGTCCATATCTGCTTCCAGAAACTTCGGCGCTAGTGCAAGCACGGTGCCGATATAACCTTTCATGTCGGCGGAGCCTCGCCCATACAGTCGTCCTTCCTTGATCGTCGCGGTAAAGGGATCCGTGTCCCAGGCCTGACCATCCACTGGGACCACATCGGTGTGGCCGGAGAGGACGATGCCGGGTCGCTTCCCTTCGCCAAGCGTGGCGAACAGGTTTGCTTTCTTGCCGGTCGCATCATAGGTAAGCCGTGACTTCACTCCCATGGCGCCAAGATAGTCGCGTGTCCACTCGATCAGCCCCAGATTGGAATCCCGCGAGACAGTCGGATACGCGATCAGCCGTTCAATCATGTTCAATGTTTCGGCGGAGGGCATGGCGACAGCGGCTTCGTTATTGGCATTCATGGCAAGAATCCTGGTTATGCATGAGGGTATGTATGAAAATCGCGAATCAACCGTTCAGGTGACATGCGGAAAAATGTTGTGGTGCAATTTCCTTGAGTATCGGTCGTTCCGCCGAACAGCGCGGCATGGCATGCGGACAGCGTGGGTGAAAATGACACCCTGTTGGCGGATTCAATGGCGAGGGAATCTCTCCATGCACTGCCATGAACTCGATTTTCTTCACTTCCAGCTTCGGCGCCGAAGTCAGCAGCGCCACGGTGTAGGGATGGTTCGCGCAAGCAAAGACTTCAGATGCCGGCGCAGATTCCACCACTCGCCCCAGGTACATGATCACCACCCTGTCGGACAAATGCTTTACGACGCCCAAATCGTGACTGATAAACAGATAGGTCAGATTCATTTCGTCACGCAAACGAATGAAAAGATTGAGCACTTGTGCCTGGATCGATACGTCGAGCGCCGCAACCGCTTCATCGCATATCAAGAATTCCGGCTTGACGGCCAGTGCGCGTGCAATCCCCACACGGGCACGCTGGCCGCCGGAGAACTGATGGGGAAACCTGCGCAACATAGCGGGATCAAGTCCTACGCGTTGTAGTAGCCCTTCCACGTAGTCCTTCTGCTCCGAAGCACTCACCATGCCGTGTGTCACCGGCGCTTCACCAACAATGTCATGCACGCGCATGCGGGGGTTTAGCGAAGCATAGGGATCCTGGAAGATCATTTGTATGCCAAGCTGCTTGCGCCGGCGAATCGCCGGCGCGAATTTGTCTATTTCCTCTCCCTTCCACCAACGAGTACCGAAGGTCATGCTGTGCAACCCCACAGCCATGCGCCCCAGCGTCGACTTCCCACATCCGGACTCGCCAACCAGACCAACTACCTCGCCTGGATAGACAGCCAGACTGACGTCATCGACCGCATGCACCACTTCTTCTTTCATGCCGGCGCCAAATACATTGGCAATCTTCGCAGCCGCATCAAGGCCTTTGACAAATCGCTTGCTGACATGTTGCAATTCAAGCAAAGGCTGAGTAAGCGTGTTCATTGCACCACCTCCGGCACAACCGTCACTGGATGGAAGCAACGCAGCGTCCTCCCGTCATACTGTTCCAGCACCGGAGCAGTGGCGCAAACTTCGGTTGCATGGTCGCAGCGTGACCTGAATGCACACCCGCTGGGGAGGTTCATCAATGAAGGCGTCATGCCACGAATCTGCTTCAGTGGCTGTCCGTGAGGATTGCGCGACGGTGCCGATGCGATCAAGCCGTAGGTGTAGGGATGGCGCGGCGCTTCGAGCACTTGATGGACGGTGCCGCTCTCTACGATTTTCCCGGCATACATCACGCACACCGTATCGGCCAGACCCGCCACGACAGAAAGATCATGTGTAATCCAGATTAGCGAGGTGCCGGATTCGCGGCAGAGCTTCTGCATTTCATACAGAATTTGCCCTTGGATCGTTACATCGAGGGCTGTTGTCGGTTCATCGCAGATGATGAGTTCAGGCTTATTTAATAGTGCAATGGCAATGGCGACACGTTGGCGCATCCCGCCGGAGAACTGGTGAGGGTAGGCGACCAGACGCTCATCCGGGGATGAAATACCGACGCGGGCCAGTGCGTCGCGGGACATCTCGCGGGCGACTGTCCTGCTGACTTTCTGGTGTGCAAATATGGCTTCCATCATCTGCGTATCGATACGCAACACCGGATTGAGCGTCATCATCGGATCCTGGAAAATCATCGCGATGCGGTTGCCGCGCACCGCGCGCATCTGTTCCTGTGTCAGTCCGCGCAACTCTTTCCCCTGCAGCCGAATGCTCCCGCTTACCAGTCTGCCGGGCGGATCGATCAGACCCATGATGGAATAGCCTGTCATCGATTTTCCGGAACCGGATTCCCCGACGAGCCCCATGATTTCACCACGATTGACAGTGAAGGATACGTCGTCCACGGCTTTGACGATACCGCCGTGCGTGAAAAAATGAGTTTTCAGATTTTCTACGATGAGAGCCGGATGTTGATCCTGTGTTGTCATCGCATTCCTATCATCATTGCGTTTGGAGGCGTGGGTTAAGCACGTCGCGCAAATGGTCTGCGACGAGATTGATTGCCACAACAGTAACCAGCAATGCCAGTCCCGGGAAAAAGCTGATCCAATATTTTCCTGATAGTAAATACTGGAAGCCGTTCGCAATCAGCAGCCCAAGGGACGGTTCCGTTACCGGAAGGCCGAGTCCGAGAAACGACAGGGTGGCTTCCAGCGAAATGGCGGACGCGACCTGCAAGGCAGCAATCACGATGAGTGGCGGCAGGCAGTTCGGCAATAGGTGGCGGAAGATGATACGCATCGGAGACAGGCCGAGACAGATGGCGGCTTCGATGTACTCTTTCTTTCGTTCCACCAGCGCGGCGCTGCGTGCGGTACGGGCATAGTATGCCCATTGCACGGCAACCAGCGCAATGATGATTTTCCCGATACCCTGCCCTGTCAATGCGAGCAGGATCAGCGCAATGAGAATGGGAGGGAAGGAAAGCTGGATGTCGGCGATGCGCATCACGAAAGCTTCTACGCGCCCGCCCGCATAGCCGGCCAGCAGACCCAGCGACAGTCCGATGACGAGCGCGATCACCGTACTCGACACCCCTACGATCACTGAAATACGGATGCCGTACAGGATAGCCGATAGCATGTCACGTCCCTGCTCGTCCGTACCCAGCAAATATTTTACTGAACCGTCTACCGACCTCTCGCCGGGCTGTAAACGGGAATCCATCACATCGAGCTTGGACAAATCGTAGGGATTCTGCGGTGAGAGGACTGGCGCAAAAACCGCAGCCAGGATAATCAATAACAGTACGACAAAGCCGAATGTTGCAACCTTGCTCGAAAAGAATTGCCGTACGAAACGCTGGAACGGTGTTTCGGCCTTAGCAAGCGCTGGTGTTACTTCAGGCGCTGCTTCCATCAGCATGGTCTATCCCCTCGCATCAGACAGGCGCACTCTTGGATCGAGCAATGAATACACCACGTCGACGACAAGATTGATCAGTATGAAAATTACGACGATGAGCATCAGGTACGCAACGATCACCGGTCGGTCCAGTACACGGATGGAATCTATGATCAGCTTGCCCATGCCAGGCCAGGCAAACACTGACTCCGTGACGATGGCAAATGCAATAATCGAGCCGAACTGCAACGCGATCACAGTCACGATCGGAATCAGGATATTCTTCAGCACATGCACACCGATGATACGCTTGTTGGATAAGCCTTTAGCGCGTGCGAACTTGACATAGTCTTGCAGCAACGCCTCCTGCGCGCCCGCACGGGTCAGGCGAACCACCAGGGCAATATTGAATAGCGAGAGATTCAGCGCCGGCAAAAACAGATGCTTCAATCCATCCCAACTCAGAAAACTGACGGGTATGCCGAGCAACTCCTGCGTCGGTCCGCGCCCGCTGGACGGCAGCCAGCCCAGTTGCACGGCAAACAGCATGATGAGCATCAGGCCAACCCAGAACGTGGGCAGTGAAAAACCGAGGATCGACACCGCCATGATGGTTTTACCCGCAATGCTGTTGGGACGCAGGCCTGCCCACAAACCGAGTGGAATGCCGAGCACAATGGAAAAAAGGATGGCAGTGACGGCGAGTTCCATGGTGGCTGGCATGCGTTCGAAAATCAGCGTGAGTGCCGGGGTCGAGAAAGCGAACGAGCGGCCCATGTCGCCGGAGAGCGCATTTTTAAGGAAGATAAAATATTGCTGCCAAAGCGGCTTGTCCAAGCCGAAAGAAGCGATTGTCCGGGCACGTTCTGCCTGGTCGGCATCAGGACTGAGCAGCACGTCGATAGGGTTGCCGATTGCATAAACCCCCACGAAGACCAGCAGCGACATGACAAGAAGCACCGCGACGCTTTGCAGCAGGCGCCGAATGATAAATACCAGCATGGTTCAGCTCGCAGGAAAATGTCCGCCCTCGAATGAAGGCGGACGGATCATTATTGCGGGCGGAAGCCGTAAGCGTGGGTACGCTCGTCGGTGCGAGGTGTATAGGCAAAGCCTTTACGTGCCGCCCATGTCGTTACCTGCTGGTGGATAGGAATGATGCCGTACTCATTGATGGCAATGGCGGCGGCATCCTGCAAAAGTTTTAGCCGTTGCTGGTCGTCGACGGTATTGACAGCCTTGCCCAAGGTTTCATTCAGCTTGGGGTTGCAGTACTTCAACCAGTTGAATCCGCCGAAACCGCGTGCCGGATCGTCGCATGCAACCAAGGCACGCAAGGGCGAGGAGGCTTCGCCGGTCTGCGCGCCCCAGCCGAGCAGACCGAGCGAGTATTCGCGTTTGGCGCCACGCGATGAGTAAACCGACATCGGCATGCCTTCTACCTTGGCAGCGATGCCAATACGTGACAGCATCTGAGCGATGGTTTGGGTGATTTTCTCGTCGTTGACGTAACGGTTGTTCGGCGTATGGATCGTGATGCCGAATCCATCCGCATAGCCGGCTTCCGCAAGCAGCTTTTTCGCGCCTTCCGGATCGTACTTTGGCACTTTCAGCTCCGGGTTGTGGCCGAACAGATTGGGCGGCACCAGATTATTGGTCGGCTCCGACAATCCCTCCATCACACGGTCCTTGATCGCATCGCGGTTGATCGACATTGATATCGCCTGACGAACGCGAACGTCCTGCAGTGGGTTCTTGTCAAGCGGTTTGCCATCTTTCGTGGTCACGAAAGGCGATTTTTCCCGGCTGGCGTCCGGATAAAGGAAGATCATCCGGTGAGAAATTTTGGAGTACATGCCGATATTGCTGTCGCTGCGGATGCGAGCGAGGTCGGGCGTGGGCACATTTTCAATTGCCTGCACATCGCCGGCGAGCAGTGCGGCAATACGGGTAGCGCCGTTTGGAATAAAGCGCAGCGTCACCTTGTTCCACTCCGCCCTCTTGCCCCAATAAGCATCGTTGCGCTCGAGTTCGACGCGATCGTCGCGCTGGAATCGAACAAACTTGTAACGACTGGTGCCGACCATGCCTTTGCCGCTGGAGAAATCATCGCTGGAAATCCCCTCGGTAGCCTTCTTCGACACAATGTAGATCGAAGTCAGGTCAGGCAGGAGAAGTGGATACGGTTCCTTCGTGATAAAGCGAATGGTGTGGGCATCAATGATCTTTTTCTCGGCGATGCTCTTGGTATAAACATCGAATTTTCCAGGGCTGCCGACGATCGTCGCGGGACGCTCCATCGACCATGCAACGTCGGCTGTCGTCAACTCGCTGCCGTCATGAAACTTTATGCCCTTGCGCAGCTTGAACTCCCAGGTTGTTTCATTGACGAGCGTCCAGGATTCGGCCAGGGCGGGAATGATTTTGCTATCGGGATCCATTGTTACCAATGGTTCGAAGATGTGATCCGATACATTCAGATTGGCGAACAGGTTATAGAAATGCGGATCCATCGAGGTAGGAGGCGAACTCAATCCGAGCCGAAACTCCTGGGCATACAACACGGCCGGGGAAATCGCGACGACGGTGGCGATCGATGCAGCGATTAACCTGCGCTTGGCTCGTTGTGAGAGCGACGACAGATACATGGTGAATCTCCTTTGTCATGTTATGCATTGGGAGCTTGCTGCCAGTAGTCACGCGGTTTAGCGTTAAAATAATATACACATTCTCTTGTTTTTGTGATTGACCTTAAGCAATCAGCGAATTGGTGTTGTGGTATCTCACGGTTCTCGGCAAGAAATTTTCAAACTGCCGATGTTCTGCATCGACTTACGCAACGCCTTAGGAATGTGTACGGAATAAGTTACCGATTTGGACGCGTCCGATGGGATGCGAAGCAAGGCGCGAGAAGGAGTCATAGCGAGCTATGGCGACGCCGAGCAACGCTGCAGCGCGCCCGTCGGACGTGGATCAAATCGGGAAATTATTTCGTGCACGTTCCTTAAATAGACGTACCGTAGCCTGTGGCCGAATTCGGATCATCAGCGCGATAATTGCCGCCACGTCACCTGGTTCCCAATACACGAAGATCTGCGCGGGACTGCAGTCTTGCCAGCTTCGACACAGCAGGATCCAACGGGAGTGTTCTCCATGGAGCAAACTTTACCGCCACGCCGCCGCCATCTGCTCCAGCTCTTGCTGGCGCTGGGAGCAGGCGTCGTACTTGGCCCTGCGACCGGAACGATGCCACAACGCGTCTTGATCACACGCCCCATCCCCTCCACCGGCGAAGCCTTGCCCGTAATCGGCTTAGGAAGCTGGATCACCTTCAATGTAGGCAACGACCGTGTTGCCCGCGCCGCTTGCACGGAGGTCATGCGCAACTTTTTCGATGCCGGTGGCCGGATGATCGATTCTTCACCGATGTATGGTTCCTCCCAGGAAGTCATTGGTGAGGGCTTGAAGAAACTGGGCAATCCACCGCGCCTATTCTCCGCCGACAAGGTCTGGATCGCTTCCGGCGCACGCGGGCCGAGCCAGATCGAGACATCGCGCCAACATTGGGGCGTGGCGCGTTTCGACTTATTGCAAGTACACAATCTGCTCTCCTGGCAAGAGCACCTGCAGACGCTTTTTTCCATGAAGTCGGCGGGCCAGCTTCGTTATGTCGGGATCACTACCTCGGAAGGCCGCCGCCATCTGGAAATGGAGCAGATCATGCGCAACCATCCGCTCGATTTCGTGCAGCTCACCTACAACATTCTCGACCGCGAAGTTGAAGCACGCATTCTGCCATTGGCGCGCGAGCGCGGCATCGCCGTCATCGTGAACCGGCCGTTTCGCCAAGGAGCGTTGATCAAGGCGATGGAACGCCATCCGCTGCCGCCGCTGGCAGCGGATATCGATTGCGCGAACTGGGCCCAGTTCCTGCTCAAGTTCATCGTTTCCCATCCGGCCGTCACGTGCGCCATTCCGGCAACCTCCAGCGTGGCCCATATCGGCGAGAACATGGGTGCGGCGCTTGGACGTCTGCCGGATGAGACAACGCGCCGCCGCATGATCGCCTATGTCGAGAAGCTCTGATGTCTGAGTGGTGGACCTATACGCTATCGGATTTTCTACTGTTCTCGGCGCGCACCTACTATCGCCTGTTCGAAGTCTATAACAGCGAAATATGGCCGGCCCAGGTCCTGGCACTTGCACTCGGCTTCGCGACGCTGGTGTGCCTGTTCCGAACCGAGGCGTGGCGGGGGCGTATTGTTGCGGCGATTCTCGCAGTGTGCTGGTTGTGGGTGGCATGGGCATTTCACGTTGAGCGCTATGCCACCATCAACTGGGTTGCAAATTACTTTGCGGCTGGCTTCATGATCGAGGCGGCGCTTCTGATGTGGATAGGGGCGATTCGCGGTCAACTGCACTTCAACCCGACTGGCAATGCGAGCCATCTTGTCGGCTTTGGCATGTTCCTCTTCGCGCTGCTATTTCAACCGCTGATTGGTGCGCTTGCGGGACGACCGTGGCTGCAAGCCGAAATCTTCGGTATTGCACCTGATCCTACCGTCGTCGCAACGCTCGGTGTCCTGCTGCTCACATCAAATCGGATTTACCGGGTGCTTCTTCCCATTCCAGTCATCTGGTGCGGAATCAGTGGCGCTACGCTGTGGACTATGGAGGCCCCAGATGCGTTGATAATGTCGTTCGCTGCACTGCTAACCTTGATCCTGACTGCGTGGAAAGCGCGGTTGCCCTCTGCTTAGCGGTAAACACGTCTTAGCCTGACATCGGCCTCTTGACATTCGCAACGGCGTCAAGCGGATTGCCTGCGTATCGCATCACGCTTACATGCGCCTTGAGTGCGCGGAAACTGACACTGCGGTCGTCCCCCAGCAAGTACGCCTGCACACCGCGCTCCTTCCATCGGCTCAACTGATCCGCAGTCCGTGGGATCGCGCAGAATTTGACTTCGTGCTGATCGCAAGCGGTCGCAATCCTGTCGATTGCAGCTTGCACGCTCGGATGCTGCGCCTGCCCAGGCACGCCATACGACTGGGATAAATCGATCGCCCCTTCCAGCACCATGTCGATGCCGGCGACGGACAGGATTGCATCCAGGTTGCCGACACCCTCGCTGTCCTCGACCATCGCCACCACCATGATTTCGGCATTGGCACGCTCAAAATACGTCGGCAGATCGATGGTGCCGAAGCCGGTGGTACGCCCGCCGCTGATGCCGCGGCTGCCCAACGGGTGATACCGGCTGGCAGCAACCGCTTGCTCGGCATCGGCGCGGGTGCGTACATGGGGCACGACGATCCCGAGCGCGCCGCAATCCAGCGCGCGCAGGATATTTTCCGGTGCCGCGTTCGGCACCCTGACCAGGGTGGTCATGCCGGCACACTCGGCTGCCCGCACCATGTTTTCCAGCGTCTCGGGATTGACGCACACGTGCTCCATGTCCAGGATCACGAAGTCGTAACCCGCATAACCGATCATCTCGACCACCAGCGGCGATGGAATCGAATTGAGCAGTCCGAATACCGTCTTGCCGTCGGCGAGCGCCCGCTTAAGCTTGTTCGCGCGCAGCATGTGCACCCTCCTCTACCGGCAAATACCATTGCAGCGGATGCGGATGCCGCAGGAAATCGTGATGCGAAATATGCCAGGCATACGCGCCCGCATAAGGGAATACCACCAGATCGTTGCAGCGGACGGTCTCGACGGGCGCATCGAAGGCCAGCAGGTCCTTCGGTGTGCAAAGCTGGCCCACCACGCTGACCCGCTCATTCGATACCGCGGAACGGGGAAACGCATAGGGCCATGTATCGACCGGCAGCACATGGAAAGGATGGCTGTGGCCTTGCGCATAAGGAGTCCGAAAATGATGCGAGCCGCCCCGTCCAATCACAAAGATCTTGCCGTAGGTGCGCTTGATGTCGATTACCTGCATCGCGTAGTAACCGCAGGCCGCGGTGATGTAGCGGCCCAGCTCGAAGCGCACCCTGACTCCCGGTAAACCGCTCTTGTCCAGCAGCGCGGACAATCCGCTACTGAAATCGACCCAATCGAACTGCCGGTCCGGCTGCCGGTAATTGATGCCGATGCCGCCGCCGACATTGACCTGGGCTATGGATAGCCGGTATTGCTCGCACCATTGCCGCACCTGCTTCAGGTAGGCGCGCAGGAGTTGCAGATGCGCCTGCGCATCGAGCTGGTGCGACAGCAAATGAAAATGGAAACCGCGCAGCTGGATCTCGGGATAGTTGTGCAACCATGCGAGGCATTCCTGCAACTGCTGCGCGGGAATGCCGAACGGGGTCG
Organism: Noviherbaspirillum saxi; assembly: GCF_003591035.1. Taxonomy (NCBI): domain Bacteria; kingdom Pseudomonadati; phylum Pseudomonadota; class Betaproteobacteria; order Burkholderiales; family Oxalobacteraceae; genus Noviherbaspirillum; species Noviherbaspirillum saxi. The sequence continues at coordinate 706,686 of NZ_QYUO01000002.1, read as the reverse complement.
GCTTTCCGCCCATCATCAGGGTGGTTTCGGCGAGACTGTCGAGCGCCAGATTGATGCGCAACAGCACCGCTTGTGTCTTGCCGGTCCGGTCAAGAATTGCGGCCAGACGCTGCAGCTCGTTCAGGCTTTCCACATGTAGGCAATCGACATGCTGTGCGACTGCCGCCTCCAGTTCGCTGTCCAGTTTTCCCGGCCCGCTGAAAATCACCGGTACTTCGGCGAAATGTTCCCGCACCCATGCCAGCTCGCCGCCGGACGACACTTCGAAGCCGTGCACCAATGGCGCCAGCGTTTGCAAAACGGGCAGATCGGAATTGGCCTTGATGGCATAGAACAGTTCGCATCCTGCCGGCAGGGAATCGACCACGCGAACCGCGTTCCGGCGCAAGCCTTCAAGGTCGTAGAGATAAGCGCACAAGGGTTCGTCGGATGCGGCTTGCGCCGCGCGGATGCTTGCGAAGACTTCAGCCAATCTCAGTTCCACGCCTTATCCTCCGCAAGCATGCCGAGCGGGTTGGTCACCGGGAGATAGGTGGTGGCACGGTCGGCGCGTTTTAAAAAGCGGTTCAGCAAATTCGTCTTGCCCGGAAACGGTTCGCCATCCAGCAAGGCCTTGATGCGTTGCGCCGAGTGCCCATCGCCATACTGGCTTTGATAAACATGCAAATGATGCCGCACCATCGACCACAAGCGTTGTTGCAGGCGAGGATTGCCCGCGCCGATCTGGCTGATCGCTTCGCAGAAATTGTTCACGAACAGGCAATAGGCAATGCGCTTCCATCCCAGGTCGTTGCTGTACCAGAGCGCTTCGCGGGCGCGCGGGCTGACGTGCTGCAACTGCCGTTCGCCATAACGTTCGCTGACCAGCTTGACGCCTTCGAAGTCGCGCAGGAATACCTGTTGCGGTTCACCTTCGGCCACGCCGATGACCACATTCTGCAAATGCGGTTCGAAAATCACACCATGCTCGAAATAGCAGTACAGCACCGGGTACATGACTTCCGCGACATAGCGCGAAAACCATTGTTCGGCTGCCTCCGCCGTCGACAAGGACCAGCGCTGTTCCATGTGCGCCAGCAATTCACGCACGCGCCGTTCGCCATGGAGATGGTTGCCGAATAACGCACCGGCCAGCAAGGGCGTGACATCGGGCTGCAGCGTCTCCTTGAAACTGCGCCGCAGGATCATGCCGAAGCCTTCGGTCACCTCCTTGTCGAGTTGCGCATTGTTCAGCTTTAGATCCACCGAAATGAAAGCTGGCTCTTCCAGCACGCGGGCGCCGGGGAATTGCTGCTGCAACGCGGGCATCAGTTCGCGCATGATTCGCGTGACCTGCAACGCGCCTTCCAACTCGTACACCGCGTTCTTGCGCACGCAGTTGGTGATACGGATGTTCAGCGAGCCTTTATAGAAATACGGATTGTCCGGGTGGAACAGCGTACGGATCGATGAGGTCGGAAAATACGCTTCCCCTTGCGGGCCGAGATCGCGAATACGGCCCGTACGAATCGCTTGCGCCACGCTCGTGTGCTCCTGCAGGTAGCGCGCCTGCCAGGGATGGACCGGAATCAGCGCATAGTCATGGTCGGCGACAAGGCCGGCAGGTGCCTGCTCTGCAATGATCTGGTCACAGGATGTCGTGAGTACCGATTGCTGCAGCAGGTACTCGCGGCGCACCGCGAAATAATGCAGGGGAAATTTTGCGCTCATTTCCGGTGAATACCGCAGCATGTCGTCATAGGAAACGCCCTGGCGGCTTTTCGGCGCGGGGTGGAATGGATGGCCGAATACCAGCGACTGCTCGGATTCGATGAATGCCTGCAACGGCTCTGCCGCGAAAGGCCCCGGGCGCGCCGACTGCAGCACCGCAGCAGTAACGGTCACGCTATCGCGGATTTGCTGCATCAGCTCGTCGTTCGGCGGCGTGTCGGTTTGCAAGGACAATTCGCGTAACAGCCATCCGGCCAAACCTTCCCAGTCGAGCAAGTTCCATGGTTTGGCCGGCGCCTTGCAGTAGAACGGCGATCGGTAACGGTAATTGCCCGTGGCGGAAGGCTCTTCCACCACTGTCAGCAGCCGCGTGCCGATCAACGGCAAGCGGATATGCATGATACTGCCGCCACTCTGGCGCAATGCCATATGCACTGACTGCGGCCAGTCGTTCTGGCCAAAAAGCGGTCCGATCTGCAATTGTCCCTGCGGCTGCGCCACCTCGCGGCAATAACAGTTCAATAGCGTTTCCATTGAACGCCGGCCAGCTTCCTGTCGCGCCATCAGCGCGGGATCGATGGCGTATGCCAGATTATTTGCTTGCATGATTTCTCCTATCACTAAGAATTGCTGAGACGCAGGCGATAAAACGTCAAGCCGGCGAGATAACCCCCGGCGACGAACATGACCAACGCACTGATGAAAAACGGTGCACGTACATCGAAAGCCTGTACTGCGATACCGGCAATCAGGCCGGCGCCGACCGCACCCCACTTGGAACTGCTTTCGAACCAGCCGAACGTGGCGCCGGCATTGCCGCCATGGACGACGGCGGCGATCAAGGCATGCAGGCCGATGAAGCCGGCAGTCATTGCCAGTCCCATCACGATGCGCCAAGCTGTTATCGCGAACAGCGCCGGCGCCAGTGCCTGTCCCAGCAGCGAGGCGGCGAGCACCAGATATGACAGCGCCAGCGTCAGGACCAGGCCGCCCTGCCCCAGATAGCGGCTGAACGGAACCGCGCAGAGCAAATACATCAGATGTGGCAGTCCGAACAGCCAGCCGGCAAGCACCGGCGACACCGCAGCGTCCCCCGACTGGATGAACGGCACAAAGTAGGGAAACGTCATTACCGTGGAGCAGACGAACGCGAACTGCAGCGCGTAGATCTGTCCCGGCGTCGCCTCGATGATCTTGCCGGATACCGATGGCGATGTTTTGCCTGCATCCTGCGCCTGCTGCGCTGGCAGCCGCCAAATGAGCACGGCGGCACACAAGGGCAACAGCGCCAGATAGCGGTACAAGACCAGCGGCGACTCAACCGTCATCATCAACACGCCCAGGCCGGTCGGCGCGATCACCAGTGCGGCGCGGGCCGACCATTGCATCAATGTCAGGCTGCGAGTCAGTGCCGCGCCATTGACCACGGTGGCCAGGTAGGCGTTGGATGCGGAAAACGTACCACCGAGCAGTCCTTGCAGCAGGAGCGCAATGAAAAACACCCAGGTATTGGGTGCAAAGCCGGCCAGCAGGAAACTTCCTGCCAGCCCCAGCTGCGCGCGCAACAGGAGCGGTTTCTTGCCGAACCTGTCCGCCAGTTTTCCCCACCACGGACTGCTGATTGCGGTACAGAAGGTCGGCACCACGTAGAGCCATCCCGCCAGGTATACAGCGTCGCTGTGCAGGGATTTTTCGAGGATCAATGCGAAAAACGGCGGCATGCCCAATGCGGCGAATGCCGCGATGAAGTGCCCGGCCATGATGGTGCCGACGATGAAACGACGTGACCCCGTCTTCATGTCGGCCTCAGGAAGTTGGGCGCGCTGCGCCCGTAAAACTTGTTGACGTCGGCGGCACCGGTTTCGGTCTTTTCCGCCAGGGTGGCGGCGATCAGCAGGTATTTGATATATAGCCGGTCATCTTCGAGCAGCACGCGGCGCGCCAGCGCAATCTCCTCGCCCTCGGCGGCCAATTCTGTCAGTACCGCTTCGATCCGCTGCCGGACATTGGCATACAGCGCCGCGGTTGGCCGGCCGAGGATGGGCGCGAGGCGCTCGACCAGGACTGCGATATTCAACTGCAGCGTAATCGTCGTAAACATCTGCGCCAGCGGCAGTTGTTCTGCAACGGCAATGCGCTGATCCTGCAATCCGGCAAGATGCAACGCCAGATCGGGCCAACGCCGCCTGAAGTCATCGAGATGGATGCGCGCCGCATCGTTATCCTTGAGCAGCAAGCGCAGCCGCGGCTCGCTGCGGCTGACGACGATAACCGAGTTCTGCTGGTTGGATTCCAGCGCAATACCGTAACGCAGCCAGAGCAGCAAGTGCAGGCGCAGCGTCAGGTCCAGATAATCGTTGAAGAACGCGGCGACATCGCCGGCATAGAACTGCGCGGCCACTTCTTCCGCCACCAATTCTCCGGATGGCGTCGGTGCCATCAGCGACGCGACCGGGATCAAGGTGCTGTCGCGCAGCACTTCGGCCGGATAATGCCGCAGGATATAGCCAAGGAACATGCGGTTGTCGACATGCGCGCCGCATTCCTCATCCGTCAGCAGCAAGCGTCCAGCTATTGACGGCTCGCGCGCCGCAATCGCGCCCAGCGCCGTCTGGATGCGGTGGCCGTCACGGATCGTACTTGGTTTGATGGTACGGATGTTCTTCGCACCGAGCGTGCGTATCGTCAGCGGCAGTTTCAGGTGCCACTCCGGCGCATCCAGCAATACTACGGTACGTACCGACAGGGTCGGCGCTACTGTGAGATAAGGCTGTGGCGCACGGATTACCTCCTCATGCAATCCGCTCTCGCGCAGGAAGGCGTCGAGCTGGTGCTCCCATACAAAAGGGTGTACCGGAACCAGCGCATGCGTGTCCACCATCGCAGCGTCCAGGCCAACGTCTTCGAAACGTGGCCATAACGCCGGCCAGCCCTGTTCGCCGTCGATACTCGGGTGGTAGAACGCACGCGGGACGGCCAGCCAGTGCAGCAGAAAGCTGCGCTGGAATTCAGGGCCGTATGCCGCAAGCGCCTCCTCGTCGAACCCGAGTTTTGCGCGCGCGGTCGGATACAGCGGATGGTCGAGAAATGCGCCTAGCCTGTCGTAATGCAAAAGGCGGGCATGCCCGTCCGATGGTATGACATCCGTGCCCGCCGTTGTCAGTTCAGAAAACCAGCGTTCGCGTTCGGCTTCGCTCTTCTCGCGATGAGACAGTGCGAGCTTGCACTCGTCGGCGAACGCGTTGAACAAAGACGCTGCGCCGGGTGCCAGGCCGTGCGAGAAGCAAGCGATGACATCCTCTACCGCATACAGCTCCCTCGCCTGCCCGCCCTCCTGCCACAACAGCGGCAAGTCGGTGCTGTGCCAGTCTTGCATGAACGAAGCCCTGTTGACTGGAATCCATAGCACGCCGTCCCCGAAATGCGACACCTTGAGCCAGGCACAGGCTGCAGTTTCATACTTGCCGAATTCGGCCGGCAATGCAGCCGGCGAAACGAGGGTCGCGCCACTCACACAAGCTCGTACGTCTTCGCGCAACAACGCATCCAGCACGCGTTGATAGATATATTGCACGTGCTTCGCGCGGGACACTTCGACCGCCGGGTCCAGTGCGGTTCCGATCGTAATCGCGTTCATGCGGCGATCCCCCATGCCAGGGAACCACTGATCCGGTCCATTTCCACGTCGAGACGCTGTGCGTCGGGCCCGGTGCCGCGCAATACGCCGAGGTAATCCTTGTTCGAGTTCGTCAGGCTGATGGCTTCGCCGACCGAGCGCAGCGGCTTATAGGAGAGCAGAAGCTGGTCCGCACGATTGACGAATGCTTCCGGCGCATCGGCAAGACGGCCAGCCGACCGGGCGGCGAAATAGCGGATCAATGCAGCATTCCGGGCAAGTTCGAGTTGCGGCAAAGGCTCGCCCAGATACAGCCGCAACACGATTTCAAACAACGGGATGGCGAGCGTATCCTGCAGCAGGAACTCGCGGTAATCGCCAATATTGCGGTAATTGATTTCGATCAGGCGCGGTCCTGTTTCGGTCATCACATATTCGGTATGGCATGCGCCGAAGCCAACGCCGAAACTGCGAATCATGTCGACCACCTGGGCTTCCTGCGCGGCCGTCAGGCCGGTTCCCCATTTCGCCTCCAGTTCGACGAAATACGGCGGCGGCGACAGCTTCACCTGGAATCCGCCGAGCACGCAGAGCTGCTTGCCGTCACCCAGTGTTTCCAGGGTATAGAGCGGGCCTTCGATGTATTCCTCCAGCAGCAGCGGCAATCCCGGCTGTTCCGCCCAGACCGCTGCACACTGCGCCTCCAGTTCTGCTCGATCATGGGCGAGCGTCACCTGCTGGCTGGCGACGCCCTCGCGCGGTTTGACGATGCATGGAAACGGCGCCTCGTCCGCCACCAGCGCCAATCCCGTGCTGTCGCAAACGACGGCATGCCACAACACGTCCAGTCCGCGGGACCGTAACCTGCTCCGCATTTCAGCCTTGTTCTTCGCGCGGTAGGCGACATGCCAGTCCTTCCGCGGCAGGCCGAAATAGTCGGCGACGATGGCCGTGCTGGTTTGCAGGTGATCGCTGTTGGAGAAGACCGCCGCCGGCGTTTGCTGACGGCAGGTCAGCACGCCGATCACGGCCAGCGGATTGAATACGTCACACGCGATGATTTCGCTCGGATAGGCGGTCAGCCCGGCTTGGCTGAAATGCTGCCGGTGCACGTCGGCATGGTCGGTCAGCAGCACGACCGGCAGACCGAGGCGCCGCGCCGCCGGAATGAATCCATCGTTGACGGAATCGGTAGGCGCGTGGGCCAGAATGATCAGTTCTTTCATTATTTTCCTTAAAAATCGGTTTGCAAAGTCAAAGGGACGGCATGCCCCGGCAAAGCCTGGGCCATGGTCTTCATCGAAACTGGTTGTGAAATGGTGGACACGGCATATGCGTGTCCACGCGGCGCGCTATTTGCCGGCCCGGATCCCGCAAACTGATGACGGTCGTGGCAGATGGCTGGTGCAGGCCGATGCGGCATGTTCGGCTGAACCGCGACCTGAATGGAACCTGACGTAAGAGGTGATAGCCGATTGGACGGCAACATATTCCGTCCGGCGGGTGTGGATTTGCATCGCATTCTCCTGAGTGGAAGCCACATGAAACAAGCGGGCTGCCCTTCCCGGAGAACGGGACTGGTGGCTGGCTGATACTGGGGGCGGCCAATAGTGGCCGCGTACTGCTTCGCGCAAAATTTCATGCGCGAACACCATGAAATGTATACTACATCTAAATGAGAATCATTCGCAACTATTTTATTATGTAAATGGCACTGCCCTCGCATACGGCTTACTGCCATTACTCGAAATAATGATTTCGAACCATAAAAGCTGACATCACCGTGTCGGAATCGGCAACGTTATATCCCGGCCACTATTTTCGTGCGGACTTCGTCGAAACTCCTGCAAACGCTCGAGATACATAGGCCTGCGTGAAAAACCTCTTGTCACCACTATTCAAATAAGCAATAATTTAAATAATAATGATTCTCATTTATAGCTAGCGTTCGTCATCGAACGCCATTTAAAAGCACTCGCCGACCCGCCCGATCTCGCGCCGGTATTGCGCGTCACTTGCCAGCAATTTTCGGAACAATGGGCAACCGTCGTTGAACAGGCGATGCATCAGCCGGAAAAACGCCGACTCTTTTCGCGACTTATCGCAATGACTTAACCGATTTTTTACTTGTACTCGACAGCCAGCCAAGGTCTTTTTTGACGCATTAGCCAGCCAGCGAATTTATATATTTAGGGAGCATGATGGCATTCAAAAAGACCCAACTGGCAGTGCTGGTCGCGCTGGCTGTTCAACAATTATCCAGCACTGCGTTCGCACAAACGGCAATACAATCCGACGTGGTACTGCCTGGTGTCAAGGTGACAAGCACGCGCGAACTGCTGCCAACTTACAATGCACCGACCGCCACCAGCGCAACCAAAATCGAAGCGCCGCTGCGCGATATTCCGCAAACAGTCAATGTCGTGCCACAGCAACTGCTACGCGACCAGGGCGCCCGTTCCCTGGAAAGTGTGCTGAAAGCCGTGCCGGGCGTCGGTCTGTCGCACGGCGACGGCCAGCGTGACCAAGTTACGATCCGTGGCTTCACTGCCATCTCCGATCAATTCATCGATGGCTTGCGCGACGATGCATTGTATTTCCGCGACCTGTCCAATATCGAGCAAGTTGAAGTGCTCAAGGGGCCGGCATCGGTGCTATATGGACGCGGATCGTCGGGCGGCCTGATCAACCGGATTACCAAGAAGCCGGGCATTGACAAGAGCGAAGTGACGGCGCAGATCGGCAGTTGGAACCAGAGGCGCGCCGAGCTGGATTTGGCCCGCAACTATAGCGAAAGCGGCGTGGCATTCCGCGTGACCGGAGCGGTAGAACGTGCCGACAGCTACCGGAGCCAGCAGTTCCTGGATCGCGAAGCGTTCTCACCGTCCCTGTCGTTCAAACTCGGTTCGGACACCAGCCTGCTGCTGCAGGCAGAATACCTGTCCGACCGCCGCGTCACCGACTTCGGCATTCCGGCATACCGCGGGCGGCCTGTCGATGTCCCGGCAAGCACCTACTACGGCGCGGCCAATGCGCGCGATGCGGACTACTCGCAAGCGGACATGACAGCACTCGGTTTTACGCTCAACCATCGCTTCAACGATCAGCTGTCGGTACGCAATGCGTTCCGTCACTATGACTACAAGCTGGACCGCAACAATACCCTCGTTGGTGCAGTGAACGAAACGGCGCTGACTGCATCGTTGAATCGCACTAACCTGCGGCGTGAAGAGGATGGTTATTTCAACCAGACCGAACTGACGCAAAAAACCAGCCTGGCCGGGATGACGCATCAGATCCTGTATGGCTTGGAATTTGGCAAGCAGAACAAGGATCAGGTCAACCGCTCGCAATCCGGTATCAGGACTGTTTCCCTGTTCAACCCGGTACTCCCGGTGCTGCCTTTGACTGTGACTGCTGCACCGTCCACTGACAACCTGGGCATCATGACGACCAGCAGCATCTACGTGCAGGATCTCGTCGCACTGTCGCAGCAATGGAAGGCGCTTGCGGGTGTACGGTACGATCGATTTGAACAAGAGACCAGAGAGCGAAGGATCGGGCAAGCCAATCTGGCGCGCACGGATACCGCATGGAGTCCGCGCGTCGGCGTGGTGTATCAGCCGGCGCCGGATCAGTCTTATTACGCGTCCTACAGCAAGTCATTCCAGCCCTCGGCGGAAAACTTTGCGCTGGCAGCGAACAACGCGCAAATCGCACCGGAAGAAACCACGAATCAGGAAATTGGTGCGAAATTTGACTTTCTGGACGGCCAAGCGTCCGCGACCGCATCGCTGTTCCGGCTTGAGCGCACCAACATCAAGGCAACCGACCCGACAACCAACCGGCTGATTCCGATCGGCGTTCAACGCACCGACGGGCTGGAACTGACGTTCACCGGTGAGTTGCCGCATGGCTGGCAGATCTGGTCGGGCTACTCCTATCTCGACACTCGTGTCACGTCGTCGCCCGCCGTAGACAACAGTGACAACGTGACAAAAGGCGTGCCGGTGCAAGGCAAGCGTGCGACGCTTACACCGAAGCATAGCGCCAACCTGTGGCTCACGAAGTTCCTGGGCAACGGATACCGTGCAGGCGCAGGTGTGAACTATGTCGCCGACCGCTTCGCCAATCCCGGCAATACCGTCACCCTGCCTGGCTTTACCACCGTGGACGCCATGGTGGGCTATCGGGTAGCTGGACTGGATTTGCAGTTGAACGTCAATAACCTGTTCGACCGCAAGTACATCGTGTCCGGACATGGCACCGTGCCCAATCTGAACCTGCCGGGCGCACCGCGCTCCGTGCAATTAACGGCACGCTACGCGTTCTGATGTGCATCGACGGTTCTTCTTTTGAACGAAGAAGAACCGTCTCGAAGCCTCAATAGGAAAATCATGACTATTCTTCTCAAGACTTTCATCCACACCGCCTGCTGTGCAGCGCTTATCGCAAGCGGCACGGCACAAGCCCATTATCTTTGGATCGAATCCGGCGACTCCGGCGCCAGACTGTATTACGGCGAACCCGATGCTCTGCTGAAGGAAAAGAGTCCCGGCAAGCTCGACAACATCAAGTCGCCCAAAGCGTTCGTACAGGACACCCCAAGCGGCAAACCTGGCGCAGTCACGATCAGCCGCGCCGCCGAATATTTCGCCATTGCGAACAACAAAGGGACACCGGCCATTCTGGCCGTCGAAGAATCGCTGGAAGTACGCGATTTGACTAAGCATGGGCTCGGGTTCGCCAAGTCCAATTATTATGCGCGTTACGGCCAAGCCGCGACGGACAGCAGCGCATCACCGCTAGTACTGGATATCCATGGAAGTGGGCCGAACAAGCTTGCCGTGGTATATCGCGGCCAACCGCTCAAAGATGCCAAACTTGAAGTCATTGCACCCAACACTTGGATGCAGGAACACAAAACCGATGCGCAAGGCGCCGTCCACATCAACACACCGTGGCGTGGTCAGTATGTCGTTCACGTGCTGCATATCGATCAGGCACCCGGCGAATTCTCCGGGAAAAAATACGATTCACTGCGCAACCATTTGACTTACACCTTTACCAAGGCAGACGGCAGCGATCCCGGCCCTGCGGTACCGCCCAAACACGAAATGGATTAAGTCATGCATGCCCACACCCTTTTCCGCACTTCAGGCGATACGTCTGCCGGGGAGCAAGCCGCGCGCGCGCCATCCGAGAGCCAAAAACGCAATCGAAGCCGTCGCGCGGTCTTCCTGACATGGCTGCGCAAGACGCATCTCTATGTCGGCTTGTGGGGCGCGGCACTGGGCCTGCTGTTCGGCATCACCGGCATCCTGCTGAATCACCGGGCAATCATGAAAATCCCGGTTGAAAAAACCGTCCAGAAAACCGCGCAGTTGCCACTGCCGGAAGGCGCATTCAGAACGCCGGAAGAGATGTCGGCATGGCTGCAAAAGGAATTGCGATTTACGGCGGTGTCGCCGCCTCAAGTGAAAACACAGCCGGCCAAAACCATCGTGTGGGCCGATCGGGACGTGTTGCAGCCCGAGCGCTGGAGCGTCAATCTGACGCGGCCGGAGGGCGGTGTCAACGCCGAGTATTTTGTTGGCAACCGCTTCGTCAAGCTGGATCATATCGATGCCACGCTGATTGGCACCCTGATCCGTCTGCATATGTCGGTCGGCGTCAGCGCGTTCTGGGTATTGTTGTCCGACACCATCGCCGGCAGCCTGATCCTGCTGTCGATCACTGGCTTGCTGCTGTGGACGCAGCTGCACACAGTGCGCACCATCGCGGTATTGACCAGCGTCGGCGCACTGCTCGGCGGGCTCTGGTTTCTGTGGTCGATATGAAAAATTCGGCCGCCCCTGCAATCACATGCAAGGCGGCCGCCATGGGATTCTCCTCGACGCCGGATATCCCCTTATTCATCGAATCTTTTTGAATGCACTATATGAAGCCAAGGCTACTAGTATTTTTTCGGACGATGGCGTTGCTTCTTCCTCTGATTTCCTTCACCGCTCCTGCATCGTCCATGGAGAAGGTGACCGAGGAGAAGGCAAAGCAAATCTGGCAAATGCTGGATTACCTCGCAGTCGATTATGCTGGCGCTGTAAAGGACGGCAAGATAGCGAACGATGCGGAATATGCCGAGATGCAAGAGTTTTCCCAAAACGCCGAGCAGCAGATTCGAGAATTGCCGAACACCACAGCGACGGCACAACTGATACAAGAAGCAGCCAGACTGCGGAAAATCATTGCGGATAAGGCCGCGCCCGTATTGGTGGCCGAGCATGCCAGAAACCTGGCAAGTACTTTACTTGCTGCCTATCCGGTACCCGTAGCACCCGGCAAAATGCCTGAGCTTCAGCATGGCGCCCGTCTTTATCAAGCCCAATGCGCCGCCTGTCACGGCCAGGCAGGCCACGCCGACGGACCACTGGCAGCCAAGCTGGAGCCGCCGCCCATTGCGTTTGCAGACCATGATCGTGCAAAAGAACGCAGCATTTTTTCGCTTTATCAGACCACGACACGCGGTGTCGAAGGAACAGCCATGGCCAGCTTCGGCACGCTATCCGAAGACGATCGCTGGGCTGTCGCTTTTTTCGCGTCCACCCTGGCCTATAGCGACAGCGACCGGCAGCTTGGCGCCAAGCTCTGGTCTTCGGACAAGTCGCTTCATGCGGTTATAGCGGAGTTAGGCATATTGACTCAAACGGCCGAAGCATCACTAACCAAGCGTTTAGGGCCGGAGAACGCACGTGCGGTCTTGGCTTATCTGCGCAGCCATCCCGAAATATTGAACGCGTCAAAGGCAGATGGCCTCGCGCTGTCCAAGTCGAAGCTGCGGGAAAGTCTTTTGATGTTAGAGAAAGGCGACAAAGCCGACGCATCCAGACTTGCCATTTCGGCCTATCTCGACGGCTTTGAGCCGGTAGAACCGGCGTTGGCCGCTAAAAACAAAGTGCTGTTTGAGGAAATCGAAAAGACAATGGGCACTTATCGTGCCGCGCTCTCGGAAGCTCAGTTGGAAACGGCACGCAGCACCGAAAAACATCTGCAGGCACTGTTAACGGATGCGCAGGCCACGCTTGGCGCAGCCGATAGCGCGGATCCCCTGGCGACGTTTATTGGCGCCTTGACGATTCTCTTGAGGGAAGGCCTGGAGGCGCTACTGATCGTGGTCGCAATGATCGCGTTCCTCAGGAGGGCGGAACGCAGCGATGTCCTGCCCTATGTCCATGCAGGTTGGGTAAGCGCACTTGCAGCGGGGGGCTTGACCTGGGCCGTCGCCACCTATTTGATCGATCTCAGCGGTGCGAGCCGGGAAATGACCGAAGGTTTTTCCGCCATCTTTGCAGCAGTGATGTTACTGACCGTGGGAATCTGGATGCATCAAAAAAGCTTGGCCGGTCGCTGGCAAGCCTACGTCAAGGAAAAATTGTCGCACGCGCTCAACAAGCGCTCTGCCACCGTGTTGTTTGTGCTGTCCTTCGTCACGGTATACCGGGAAGTATTTGAAACGGTCCTGTTCTATGCGGCGTTATGGAACGATGGCAACGGCCTGTATCTGCTGGGCGGTCTGACAGCCGGCGTCGTGATTCTTTCAGTCATTGCTGCCATATTGCTGCGGACAACGGCCCGTCTGCCTATCAGTCAGTTTTTCGCTGTGAGTTCCGCATTGGTTGCCGTGCTGGCGATCGTATTGATCGGCAAAGGTGTGGCGGCATTGCAGGAAGCCGGGATGCTGGATGTGACGCCAATTTCGGTCCCCCGCATTGATTTGTTAGGGATCTATCCGTCGCAACAAACGTTGATAGCGCAAGCTATCGTTCTATTTGTCGTGATTATCAGTTTTGGGTTCAACTTGCGCCCTCCAAAGAAGAAAAATATTTAAATTACTCAATTTTTGACGAGTCGCTTCGGCTGCAAGAATACTTGCGCTGACCAGACAAACAATCGCATCCGCTGCATGGAGGAAATGCACTACGCGCTGCTGTGCTTGACCAACTTAGTGAAGTCGCGCAACTCGGTTTCCAATCCAGAGCAGGTGACGTCTGGACAAATACAGGCTAGACTGAAGGACGCAGGATTTGAAGCCGCCTTAACAAAATAACCGGCTAATTTTATTGCCATGAATCCTATTCGTGAATCGGTTCTAACCTGCCCGCACTGTGGTTTTGCGAAGCCGGAAATCATGCCGACCGACGCCTGCCAGTTCTATTACGAATGCGAGAACTGCAAAGCAGTCCTGCGTCCGAAAGCTGGCGACTGCTGTGTGTACTGCTCCTATGGCTCAGTAAAATGTCCGCCTATTCAAGAGCAGAAGGGATGCTGTTCCTGAAGCTGGCCTTGAATTCCACCAATATGTTAGCTCGGCCTACTTGTAGAACTAGCGGACCACTTTTAATCCAGTGCCCCTTGCTCGCGCAGCCACTGAGCGAGCTTTTGCAAAGCAGCTCGGTCGATTGAAATTCCGCTGGAGGCAATTAAGGCATTTCCCTCGATGCCCTCATGGAATTCGAAATCAACGGAAAATCCGCTTTCTGGATGCAAAGTTACAACCAATCGTTCGGTGCCAGCTTCCATCGTATTTTCAATAATGGCTTGGCCTGTTTCGGATTCGTGAAATGTCGATGCCATGTCATATCTCCTAGTAGTTAACTGAGTCATTCCTGTCAGTCCGCGGTACGACCATGCATGGGAAGAAACGGTTACTTGGCAACCTAACTTCGGTGGTCCGGAGAAACACTATCGACCATCGGAAGACCATGCGGGTCGAATACGCGAGTTTCCGCCCCAAAGTGCTGCAGAATCCCCACTGCTTCGAGCGTAAGAAAGCGACTATAGGACTTCTCCGCAGCGAGCCGTAAAGCAACAGAATTCGCGGGGGATGTGCCGATACTGTGGCAGCATTCAGCTTGTCAACGGTCGGCACATCAAGGTGCGGCAAACTGACATTCGGTAGACTTGACAAGTTGTCAGCCATTTTCCTTGACCCTCCGTCCTTCAGCGTCAATGACGACTTCTCCGTCTTCCTTGGCAAAAGGACCTTTCTGCGGCAGCGGAAGGATGTCCAATACCAATTCAGACGGACGGCACAGCCGGACACCCGTAGGAGTCACTACAAAAGGCCTGTTGATGAGAATTGGATAGGCCAGCATCGCGTCAAGCAACTCGTCATCGCTTAATGCCTGATTGTCGAGCCCGAGTTCAACATAGGGAGTGCCCTTTCCCCGGATTGCCTCTCGCACAGTAAGCCCGGCTTTTTCAATCATGTCCTTGAGCTCTTCCCTAGACGGCGGAGTTTTCAAATACTCAATCACTTGAGGTTTAACTCCTGTATTGCAAATCAAAGCCAGGGTATTACGGGAGGTCCCGCAGCTCGGGTTGTGGTAAATCTTGATTTCCATAGGGAGATATCTCTTTTTCGGACGCGAAAAGCCATTTAAATATGACGACTGCTGCTGCGGCACCTAGCAGCTGGGCAATGATGAATCCGGGAGCATCGACTGGACGAATACCAGCAAACGTATCTGATGCCGCTCTAGCCAAAGTTACAGCGGGGTTGGCGAAAGATGTCGATGACGTAAACCAGTAAGCGGCGGTGATATAGGCTGCGACGGCAAATGGCGTACTGGTAGGCCTTGTCCTGGAGCAGCTGATGATGACTGCCAATAGGCCAAAGCTCGCTATGAACTCACTCCACCACTGTGAAGGCCCAGTACGAATATGCTGGGACGCGAAAAATAGCGGCTCCTGAAACATACCGTGGGCAGCAGCAACACCGGCAAATGCTCCGGCCACTTGTGCCGCGATATACATCAGAGCTTGGCGGGAAGTTAACTGGCCGAACCAGACGTCGCAAAGCGTCACCGCTGGATTAAAGTGCGCACCGGAGATGGGTCCAAAGGTGAGAATGAGGGCCACTAGACCCGCACCTGTTGCAATTGTATTGGCCAGTAGCGCAATCGCGACGTTATCGCCGGCCAGCCGGTCCCCCATAATACCGGAGCCGATTACGACGGCTAGCAGGAATGCCGTGCCGAGAAACTCGCCGGCCAATCGTCGAGACATATTCATACCGGGGTGTCACCAATTTTCTTAATTTCGCTTTGAATTGTATGCCTCTCGAGTGTTTTTATTGGCAGGCTAACGAAGGTATTCATCCTCGCCATAATCTGCTTGAAAATCTTCTCGAACGCTACCCGCTTTTGCTCGTCGGTTCCTTCGACTGCGGCTGGGTCTTCAAAGCCCCAATGCGCCGTCGCTGGATGTCCGGGCCAAATTGGGCAAACTTCGCCGGCCGCGTTATCGCACACCGTAACGATAAAATCCATATGTGGAGCATCTGGAGCCGCGAACTCGTCCCAGCTCTTGCTGCGCAGGTTGTCGACCGGGTAACCAGTCTTCTTTACCTGTTCAACTGCGAACGGGTTCACTTTGCCACCCGGTTTGCTGCCGGCGCTAAAACCTTTGAAACGTCCATGACCCATGGTCGTTACGAGGGCTTCAGCCATGATGGAGCGTGCAGAGTTTCCCGTGCAAAGGAACAGCACGTTATAAGTCTTTTCAGTCATGTTTGTCTTTGATTGCTAGATTAAGGTCCTGCGCATGCACACCGCTTGCGCAGGACACAAGGTGGAAAATTCAGTAGTGCCTTGAAGTGTTGCCGGCGCCTCTGACCTTGCAGTCACTTCGTAGCCTCGACGCGCAAAAAAGTCGGTCGCCGTGGTCGTGAGCAGGTACAGCGTCCTGACGCCAGTAGTGCGAGCATGGTTTTCCATTGCTTCGGCGAGTTGTGTGCCCAGACCTGTCCATCGGCTTTCCGGACGAACGACGAGCGAGCGCAACAATCCATTGTCTTCATACCGCTCAAGGCCCACCGCACCAAGGACTGACTGGCCGCCGGCTGCTATAAGAAATTCGTTCAGACGATTGGTGTCGACGTCCTGATATGGCAAACCACTGTCCTTAAGCAGTGCAAGGACAGCGGGCAGGTCGTCAGGTGTTGCCAATCGAAGCGGTGTCATGGCTCAGCAGCAGGCGCCAGAAGTGGCTTTTTGCTCCTTCGGTACACAGCAAGGTGATTGAGCGCTGGTTTTTGCCAAGGGAATACAGCATGCATCAGGGCCAGCGGCTTTTTGATCTGTGGCAGGCTTGTTCGACTCGCCAAAGACCGGAATGGTATCGAGCGTATGGTAGGTTTCCCAAGCAATTCCAGACGGGTCATTGACCCAGTATTTATCTGACTTGGCATAGCAGCAGGCTACGCCTTCTTCCTTCTCGACACCAGGTTGTAATGCGTTCAGGCGATCCTGCATTTCGCTCAACTCAGTCGCCGATTCGACTTGTATCCCAAGGTGGTTCAAGCCAGTCTGCGCTCCGCGCTGGGATATCGCGAAGTTGACACGGGGATCGTCCAGCATCCACTTCGCATAGTCGGTTTTTACGACCGTGGGCTCGTTGGCGAACATGCCGGAGTAGAACTTGATGCTGTCAGCGAGATTATCGACCGATACATGGACATGCAGGCGTTTCATGAGCAGGCTCCTTCTTCAGAACAGTTGGAGACACGGACGGGAGAACAGACATTTCCGCCGCAGCAGTTTTCAGTCAAGAATCCAATCAGGCCATTCATGGTCGGAAAATTGGCCGAGTAAATAAGGGAGCGACCGGCCTTGGTTTGCGTTACCAGTTCGGCGTGAGTCAGTTCCTTTAAATGAAAGGACAACGAGGAAGGCGGGATCTCAAGTTGCTCCGCAATCCTGGTGGCAGCCAAGCCCTCCGGGCCGACCTGTACCAACAGCCGAAAGACGGCGAGACGGGAGTCCTGTGCCAGCGCAGCAAGCGCCGTTACTACAGCTTTATTGTCCATTGTTCGACTATTCTCGAAATAACATTGATTCGATAATAGTCGAAATATAGTATAAATACAAACGGTGATGCAGATATTTTTCAGTTGGCGATTCTTACTAGGCCCTGGATGACATGAAATCCTTCTGCCGCGCAGACTTCTAGGGGGGAAATACCCTGCTGAAGGCCACTATTCCTGCGCGACTTTCTGAAAGGGTGGCGTTATTCTTCTTGTGTCCGTGGTGTTTTCCGGTGTTGAAAAGCGAATTCCCTTTACGCAACAGAAGTCTCGCAATCTTGTTCCCCCGAATGTGAAATCCGGGGACAGATCCGCTGATATTACTTTCCGTAAAGCCGAAATCGCTACTGCGGAAAAGTAAGCTTACTATCAGAACGTGTGGCGAATGCCGAAATTGAACGCTTTGTCGCCCGTACCGGTATCGGAGCCATTGCCGACCGTATAGAAATTTGCCGTGCCTGCGGCAGCATCATTGTCAATGCGTGCATAGGATGCGTAAAGGTCTGTGCGCTTGGACAGCGGATAAGTGACACCGATTGCCATCTGATTTGCATCTCGGTTAAGGGCACTGCGAGCATCTTTTCGAATGTAAGATGCCATCACACTGGAGACGCCGAAGGGCACAGTGACACCAACGAGGACATCTCGTGAGTCGGTCCGCGGAATTGCGCGGCCGTTGATGGTTATCAGTCCCTTGTTGCTTTGTACACCGAGGTGGAATTTTGCCACGCCGAAGTTGTACACGCCGCCTAGCAGGATGCTACGTCCGTCGTCTGGTGCTACTCCGGCAGCCGGTACGTTATTCGCGCGATGATATGCCAGTCGTATACTCAGTGGCCCACTGCTATAGCCCACGGACGCACCAACGTTGCGGCCAGCACTGCTATCGCCGGCCACCTCGCCGAAACCGTACGCAATGTCTGCGGTGAACGGTCCGGTAGCGGGCATTGCGTACTTGACCGTGTTGTTCATACGAATTCCGCCCTCGGACAGAATGTTGTTTGCACTGCCTGCCATGCTAAACCCCAGGAATGGGTCAACGGCGTTTACAGCCATGAATAGCGGTGTGTATTGACGTCCAAACGTCAAGGTGCCGGCGCCGGTGGACAGGCCGACATGGGCTTGGCGACCAAATAGCAGACCTCCCTGCCCCATTGCGCCAGTATCGATATTCGTTCCCGTCTCAAGGACAAATTGCGCAGCCATGCCGCCGCCCAAATCTTCGCGACCGCGAAAACCTATCCGGGATCCGCTTGCAATACCGCTTCCGAGCTTGGTCACACTCCCGGCAACTCCGCCGCTCTCGCGCACGATCCCGGCGTCCACAATGCCGTAAATAGCTACATTGGTTTGGGCCCAGGCCGCGCTGGCCATTGCACTTGCCCCAAGCATGATGCAAAGCGTCTTCTTCATGTAAATCTCCTTGATTGGTTGAGCATTTTCTATTGCCAGCCTTTTCATGCAAATCGCTCTGCATTTGGCCGTTTTTCAGTGGCTAGCGGTGTACTTTTCACTGATGCCATGGATAGTGGAACGCCACACTTTGGCTGAAGCGGCGCATGTTTTACCGGCATAAAAACATACGCAAAGACGATTTAATTAACACCACCTCAATTAATATATCCATCTATTGATAGGGGGTCAATTTATTTCGAAAGGATTATTTTTAGGCACGTGGACTACGTCATGCAGTGCGACTTGGGTCGGAGCCCAACAGGAACTATGCCTGCTAAATTCATTGTGCAAGTTCCGGGCTCAAGCGGCGCGGGGTAGAGGTTTACTCCCCCGTTTCTGCACCGATGAACAGGATGAGTTGTCTGTCCTCCCCAACCGGCTTAACAATTCCCTAGCAATAAGTGCAGGATGGCCTTGTACCGGCGGTAATGATGTCATCCTAGCAAAGGCGCCATGTGTAGTGCCATCTTCGCTCTATATGGATTGCGTATTACAGCGGAATCGCGCTTTGGCCGAGTTTTCTCGGAAGTTCACCATGATTCCATTTGATGCCGGAGAAGACTGATAGTATATTAATACTCAATCAATTAATGCAGCGACGGTGTGTCGGACGTTGAATTGCTCATTTGCGTCAAAAGAAGTAGTCCTATTTGGTGCGTTTGTGAGAGGGATCAGGCACATCCGGCATTGGTAGCTCACCACGACGAAAAGTTGAAAATTATGGCAAAACAGGCCACCGTGCAGACCGTAGAAGAATCCCCACGACCCAGGGGCCGCCCGCGCAAAACCGATTCGGCCATTGGCTCCGAGGCCGAACTGACGAAAAGTGCAATTATCGACAAGGCAATCGCACTTGCCAGACAAATGCCTCTGTCCGATATTTCAATGGTTCAACTTGCGCGGGAGTTCGATGTTGCACCAGGTTTAATACATTACTATATCGGCAACCGAGACAACCTGATCTCTGGGGTGTTGAATTACTACTATGGTGATCGGGTTCGCCGACTACCTGCGTTGACCGGCCATTGGCGAAATGACGTCGAGAAAATGGCTAATGTATTGTTAGCGCATGCAACGGACCATCCCGGCATCGCCCAATATATCGCGTCGCATAATCGCTTTCGCTTGTTCCAGCAGGTCGGGGGAAATGAAACAGATTATGGTGTCGTGTATTTCGACTATGTGGCACAGGCGTTCCTTCAGGGGGGCTTCAAACCAAAACAGGTAGCGCTTGCATTCCACCTCCTGATGCAGTTCCTCGTTGCATCGAGCACAGCGCAAGCGTCTCGCCAGCTTCCAGCCGACCATAAAGAATTCATCAAAGCGAAGTTTGAAGAGCTCGATTCCGCCAAGTATCCCGCGGCAAAAAAGGTTGGCGTACCGTTTTCGTCCCTCGATTCCAAGCAAGCTTTCGAAGCTGGACTTAAGCTTTTGCTCGACGGATTTGCACAGTGGTTAAAGTAACTGCCTTACAGACTCGCTAAAGAATGTCTTTAAAAGCTTAAGACGATAACGAAAAAACGCCCGCTACGAATGCATCACGGGCGAACTTCAATCCCTTGGAGATACGGATTGAAGGAGACAAACTGAGATCGTTCAGAATTATCCGTCTATTCAGACAAGCCTATTCATGCCGTTGCAGACTCCAGAGAATCCGACGCACCATCGATGGATGCGTTGCGGTATTTCCCTAGCGAGAGAAGCGCCAATCCTGCGATCGCAAGCATCCACGGAAACGCCAGCAACACGGTATCGTAAGATTTCTGCAGGTCGAAAAGCTTGCCAACGACCACCGGACCGATAACTCCCCCCAATGCGTACCCCGCGAATGCGATTCCATAAAATGTGCCAAACGAACGCATACCGAAATACGACTTTACCAAGTAGGAAATCAGGTCGCCTTCGGCGCCAATCGTCAAGCCCACCATTGCGGCAGCCATGAGCAGGATCGGGTAGCTGGTCGATGTCTTAATCATAATGAGTCCGCATGCCCCGATAAGGAAAAAAGCCGCCGCGACGTACGATCCGCGGATGCGGTCGAGCAGAATGCCGGTGAGGAGACGACCGGTAATGAGACCGATGCCGACGAGCGATGCGGCTTTTGCCCCGTCCTCAGGAGTAAAGCCTTTGTCTCCGAACATGGCAGGAAAGTGGGGATTCAACGACAGCGTTGCAGCAGAGGCAATCGCAAACGCTACAAACATCGTCCATAACTTCCATGAGCGCAGACCGTCTGCCAGCGACATACCCTCAACCGGCGCCAATGGACGGGTCGCCTTCTTTGAACCGGTATTCGGTGCTCGCTCACGGAGGAAGAAAAAGGCGACGAGCGCGACAACAATGGAACAGATTCCCAGTGCAACATACGCAGTGCGCCAGCCATAAGATGAAATCAACACCTGCGCAAGAGAAGGCATGACGACAGTACCAGCCCCGAGGCCGCACATCGCGATAGCCAACGCCAAGCCAAGGCGCTTATCAAACCACTGCGGGAGTATCGCAAGATAGCCCAACACCGACGTGCCCGCACCAAAGATACCAACGAGCAACGACAGTCCAACCCACATGGCTTTATCGCCGGTCTGAAGCGACATCGCTGCCGTACACATCCCAAAAATAATCGCTGACACGAGAATTACCCTGCGCGCACCGAAGCGATCCATTAACAATCCGACCAATGGGCTTATCAACGCGATGCCTAGCATTGAACTCGAATAGGAAAGCGCGACCTCGGATCGCCCCCAGTGAAACTCGGCCGCCAAGGGTTGCATGAAGATGCCAGATGTAGCATTGAAAATCGGCGGATATCCGGCAAACATGCCTAGCGCGGCGCCGAATACAATCGCCGCATAGACCGAGTTACTAGTGGTTGGTGTGGTGCTCATTGTCTCTCGTTTTCTCTATGGTTTAGCACGTATTTGTCGATATCCCGCCGTACTGTCAGATCAGCGGTCTGATCGCATGTGAAACATATCGGGAAGGTGGCAGCACAAACAACGTCACCCTCGATAAATGGGCTCAGAAGGTGGACTGCATACGTTGTTTATTGCAATCAGAATGCGCGGCATGCGCCGCGCCCGTGTGCCCGTTATTCCGGCTTGATGTTTGCCTTCTTGAGCACATCAGACCAGAGTACCTTTTCTTTCTTGATGAAAGCATGCGCGTCGGCAACGCTGCCAATTTGTGGATAAGTGCCGAATTCCCGGAAACGAGCCACGACATCAGGCATTGCCAGTACACGATTCACGTCGGCATTGATCCTGGCGACGATGTCTTTTGGCATATTTGCGGGCGCTGCAAGGACGAACCATCCAGTGACGCTAAGGCCCGGTATCACGTCTTTTGCCAATGGAATTCCTTCCAGTCCTTCCAATACCTTATCGGAAAACACGGCAATCGGACGGACACGTTTTGCCCGAATCATCGGCATAAGAGGTCCAATGCCGTCTATATAGTACTGCGCGTCGCCATTAATAACCGATTTGATCCCGTTCGCCGCCCCACCAAAAGTGACATTAAAAAAATCGCCTTTTCCTTGCTGATTAAGAAGTTCGCTCGTCAAATGGGGAATTGACGCCTGAGTGGGATTGCCCAGTACGATTTTTCCCGGATTCTTGCGCGAGTGCTCCAGCACATCCGCCAGCGTTTTGGCTGATGAGTCGACACTGCCGATCAAACCCATCGGGGTATACCCAACGGTGGCGATCGTCGTAAAATCTTTTTCGATATCGTATTTCGCGGCGCGATAGGTCAATGGCGTGATCACTGCGGCAGCCGCATGGGCAAGTACGAGCGTATAACCATCAGGTGCAGACGAGCTCGTGTAGCGCATCGCGACCAGACCGCCAGCGCCGGTACGGTTCTCGACAATGATCGGCTGTTGCCAAACGGGTCCGAGCCTGTCAGCAATCACGCGCGCAATAATGTCTGGCGCCGAGCCAGCCGTCGCGGCGACTACCAGCTTGATATTGTTTTTTGGCCATGCCTGCGTCGGCGTTTGCGCCATAACACCGTTCGCAAGCGTAGCGGCGACTGTGCCTGCAAAAATTGCCAGTGCGTGCTTTAGACGTGTACGACGACCTGAATTCCGTGGACTAGCGGTGTTCTTCAAAGACATTCTGTTCTCCTTAAATTGGTTGTAATAGCGACGCCTGCCCGATACTCGCGTACGGGTTCAACTGGCATCTGGATTTGGCCGATCTCTTGCTCGATCCTGCCGACCTTTTTCATCTAATGACACGCTGCAATTTGGTTGAGCGAGATAACCGAGCTCAGAATAGAGCGCTCTCCGAGCGATCATGGAAGCTAATGCTACAGTCCCCGCATATCGCCAAGAAATGCGCCGGCATCAGGCGCGACGGGATCCAGTTTCAGCAACTTCAACATTTGCCGGGCTGTGCATACCGCGGTGGAGGTAACAGGAATGCCAAGGGATTGCTGCGCAACCTGAATTGCCGGTAGAGATGGCATCTGGACGCACGCTGACAGCACGACCGCATCCACACCCTTGACGTTGAGCCGTTTCACATCGTCAAGCAACCGCATCGGATCGCGCTCACCGACAGCGATATTGTCCTCGATACTAAAGTTCAGGTGATCCTGGACTTCGATTCCTTCTTCCCTGATATATTCAAGAACTTTGGCTGTGAGCGCATCGCTATAGGGGGCCATCAACGAAATTCTCTTGGCACCAAAACTCTTCAATTCTTCGACCAATGCGCCCGCCGACGTCATGATCTGCGGTGGCAACTTGGCGCTCTCGGTCGCAGCACGCATGTCGGCTACAGTCGTACGGTGATAACCGAGTCCCATGCACATCGTCGCAACGAGACAGGCAGTGCTCAGGATATCAACCTGAGCGTCAGCCAACTCGACCGCACATCTGCCCATTTCGCAATTCATCCGCTCAAGTTCTTCGGGTACGACCTTATGCATGCGGACCCGACTGGAATGGAAACTGAATCGCTCAGGCAGCACTGCCATGCGTCGGTTCAGGATTGCAGGAATCTCGCGTTCCATCGTCACGTTGGAACTCGGGACGACTTGCCCAATCTTATAGACTTTAGCGCTCATGCATTCTCCACTGGACTTGTTTGGAACTGGACTAATATTTCCCGCAACTCCGGAGGAATTGGCTTTCCTTTGCGGACAGTGCGTTCAATACAGATTGGCGAAAACCGGGCTTTGAAGACAGGGGTACCGTCGGGCTTGGCTGCAGAGCACTCAATATCAAAGCTGCGAGTGCGTACGTCACCGACGACGCACTGAATATCGATAACGTCACCAGGCCACAAAGAACCGATAAAGTCGAATGACATACCCTTGCACGGCATATCGACATCGAACTTTTGGGACAGGTCATGCATTGAGCCACCGGCCATATGGTTCTTGAAGAAACCAATAGCGCCCAACAGGTACTCAGGGAAGCGCCCGGTGTAGACAACACCTGCGGGATCACAATCGCCCCAGCGAACCGTGCGGCGGACAATGAAGGGCTCGCGGCTCAGCACATACTCGGTGGCGTCCATTGTCATGTTGGCTCCATGTCAGTAATAATGCCGGCTTCTTCGATCTTCTTAAGAAGCTCCGGATAATGACGCTGCAGTCGTTCACGGTCGACCCGACCGGTACGCGTCATGAAGCGATATACAAACTCGTAGGGACTATAGGCGTCCATCCATTCGCGAATGTGTTCGTACCAAGTGAATGACTTTTCAGACGCGTTGATCAGCTTATCTTTTTCGGGACCGCGCTGGTTCACGTAAGCAGCGAAGGCCGCATTAATGTCAGTCGGGTTGGCACAGATCGCGTCTGCCAGCGCAATGGCGTCTTCCATCGCAATCCGTGTCCCGGAGCCGATGGAGAAATGTGCACTGCTTAATGCATCGCCGATCAGAACTTTGTTTCCAGAGTGCCAGTTCTTATTGCGGATAACCGGAAATTGACGCCACGTTGAATTATTCGAGATGAGAGGGAATCCATCGAGTTCACCACTGAAGATCGTCTCGAACAGTTCCTGTCGCTGTTCCAATGTCATTTCCTCCATGTGAAGATCGACCCAGGTCTGATGATCACATTCGGCGACAAACGTACTCATCGCATCGCTGTACGGATAATAATGCGCAATGAAGTAACCGCCCCTGAAACGACGGAACACCAATGCAGGATTGGCAAAGACCTTATGCGTGCCGAACCACGCAAAATGGTTCGACAGGGAGCGGCGTGATGTGCCGAATGCCTCTTCATCCTTGCTGCGAACGAGCGAATTGACACCATCCGCCCCGACGATGATGTCGGCCTGAATGTCTGCAACGTCATCGATATGGCAGTTGTAGCGCACGTCAATACCTAACTTGGCAGTGTGATCGGCCAAGATGGACAGCAGCTTGATGCGTGGAATTGCGCCGCCGCCCTGGCCGGGCTTTGTGACCACAATCGGCGTCTCATTGCTGATAATTGTCTGCCGATCGTTAAAGTGCATCGCACTCATCAGTTCGGCAGAGAGTTCCGGGTCGGCTTGGCTGATCCGGTTCAAGCCGGTATCGGCCATCACTACACCAAAGCCGAACGTCGCGTCCCTCGGATTTTGCTCATACACTTCAATGACGACATCCGTCATCCGCTTCTTCAGCAGTATGGCGAGGAAAAGCCCCGATGGGCCTCCGCCAACGATAGCCACTTTCATTATGCCGCCCCTTCGATGACGAGGTCATCACGGTCGAATTTGGTGATACGGCCTTGGAAACCGCCCGTCAGCGCGCCATACCAGACTGCAGGGTTGAAGCGAAGCTGCTTTCGATTGAAGGAAAGTTCGGGAACACCATCGATGCGCACGTAGTTGTTCTCGAGCGCCGTGATACGGTATCGATTCCCTTCCTTCGCATAATCGATCAACGTGCTGAACTCCGGCACGTTCAGCACGTAGATGCTGGCATGATTGGAAGCGTGTTGAGGATCGATCAGCGATGCTTTGCGCTGCCATACGGGATCGATCGACTTGAACTCCCCGCTTGCGCCCTTCGCTTTCTCCAACTCCATCGCGGCTTGAAGAGTCAACGCGGCGTCATTATTGTCGGCCGCGTTGAACGGGCGCATTTGCCACGTGATTTCGATGGGATAACCATTCGGATCATTGAAGTAGATCGACTCGATCACTTCATGCTGAATCTGATACCGGAACGGGATCCCGACCTTTTCAACACGCTCGCGCCATGTCAGCAACTCTTCACGGGTCTCGACACGCCAGGCGGTGTGCGTCGCGCGCTGCTGGTAATGCTCGCGCATGGCAAGCCAGTCCGGACGTTCGGTCCCAATGTAATAAAAGAACGCGATTGTGCTACCGAGGCCGCTGTCAAAGAAAAAGTGCAGGAAATCGGCGTGGTCGTCGGGCCCCCACCCCTTCGCCGAGATCGCATGGATCAGGGGAAGGCCAAGGAGATCCCGATAGAAATTGACTGTTTCACCAAGCTTCCACGTGGGGCGCGCTGTATGATGGACGCCGGACAGGACTGGATTGGGAAGCACGTTGTCAGTTGCTGCATTCATGATGTCGTTTCCTTTTTTAATCGACTACGCTGCTTCGGACTGCAGCTTCTCTGCAATTTGTTGCCGGAGGATGACTTTGCTCAGTTTTCCAGACGCCGTGAGGGGGAAGTCTGAAATCACTTCCACACGTTCAGGCCATTTGTACTTAGCCAGGCCTTTTTCCTCCAGAAACTTAGCAAGTTCTTCTACGGAGATAAATGTTCCCGGCGCCTTCGGAACGATGTACACGCAGACGCGTTCGCCATAGGTACGATCCGGCATGCCGACAACAGCGGATGCAAGGACCAGCGGATTGAGGTTAATGACGTTTTCGAGTTCTTCGGCATTGATCTTTTCGCCGCCCCGATCTACGACATCCTTTGTTCGACCTCGGAAGTAATAGTATTTTTTCCCTCTTATGACCTTGTAAGTCATCAGGTCGCCCGACCGGTAGAAGCCGTCGTTGGTAAACTTGTCGGCCTGCGCGTCACCGGACTTGTAATAACCCAGTATCGTGTAAGGCCCGCGAAACAGTGCCTCGCCTTCCTCTCCTTCTCCTACCTCGCGCTCCGTGCCCGGCTCAACAATCTTGACTTCGTCGTACGCTGACACTGGACGCCCGACTGACAAGTCAAGAACTTCTTGAGGATCGTCGGTACGCGTGAACATGATCGTCCCTTCAGTCATGCCAAAGATATGGTGAACAAACGACTTCACCGCCTCGCGGATCCTCGGCGCATTCTTCGGGCCAATGAAGTGGCGGCGTGCACGCGTCGCTTCATCCGAATCCAGCAATGCCGGCAGCACGCGCTGGAAGATCGGACCTGCCAAGCCGAACCAGGTCGGCTTGTAGTTGCGAACGACCGCTTGCAGTGTTTCGGCCGAGATGTCCGTGCAGACTGTAACGGTGCCACCGACCAGAAGCAGTGGTCCGAAGAAACAGACCATGTTCATGTTGTGCATGAAAGGCGTCGGCATGAACAGAACATCGTCGCAGGTATAGTTATTCCACTTGGCTACCGCCTGCATGTTGTACAGGTATTCATTCTGAAAGCGCGGAATGATCTTCGGGACACCTGTCGTGCCTCCCGATAGCTGGAACACCGCGACCTGAAACGGGTCGTATTCGACATCGGCCAGGATCTGTTTAGCACGCGGTAAAGGCATGCCGGCCACCAATTCATTGAGAGACGCCGCGCATCCCCGTGCTGCGCCTCGCGCCTGGACAATGAACTCCATCGTCGGGACGTCGGCCTGCATCTCTTCGGCAAATGCGACATCGTCGAACTTGGCATCGTCGCCCTGAACCAGATGAACGCGAGCGCCGGCCAGATTTCCGAGATAGCCGACCTCATGGCGCCGGAATGCCTGCAATGCGCAAATAGGGATGATGGTTGCCTTCAAACAGGCGATGAAAAAGTACATCAACTCATGTGAGTTGCCGCATTGAATCATTGCACGGTCAAGCGGTTTCAATCCCATGTCGAGCAGCGCTGCAGCAAGCCGGTCAGTGACCTCGTTAACTTCACGGTAAGTACGGTCGCCTTCGGCACCCACCAGCGCCAATCGATCAGCGTTTTTTTCCAACGACTTGATCAGTGCCTCGGAAAGCGACTCGCGGGGCAACGGGCCTAGTTCGATATAGTTTGCGAGTCGGGCCGGATCGGGGTAAACAACGCCTTCAAGGCGCAATTTTGGTTCAACATGAAGCATGTTCGTCTCTCGTTCTCTGTAATGTCCTTTTTGGTGTTGCAAGCATGATTTAGCTGAATTTCCGGAGCCAATCAGTAATCAGTTTTCCTGCGACGACACGTCCGGCAGGCTCTCCCGCTACGAGGGCCATCCCGTGGTGATTGCCACGAACCGGGATGCGGACCTTGTCGCTTGAACGCACCTGCTGATAGATTTGGTCGAAATCGCCGGGGAACGTACATTGATCGCCGGTGTACTCGAGCAAAAGCGTCGGTTGTTCAATCGACGGTGCACACTTCTCCAGCGATGCATTGGACGAAATACCAGACCAGGTCGACAGCCACGATTCCGGCGTCACTACACGCGCGAAGCTCACACTACCCCAGTTGGATACGAACGGATCACGACCCCATAGGGATCCGGTAACGCGGTCGGACGGATCGATGGAGATGTCCCATGATCGCAAGTCCGCGTCCGTACGCCAGACATTGAAGATCGGCGCAAAGGAAGCGATCCGTTTTACTTCCAACGCGTTTTCTTCTTTCAGCTTGATTCGGGCATCACGCTTCACCGCGAGAAGTTGGCGGGCCTTTTGGTCAATCTTTTTCACGCGCTCGACTTGTGCCAGCTGATAGCGTGTGACGAACTCTTCTGTGTATTTCCCTTTTCCTGTCTCCAGATTAAAGCCATTTTTCGGTGAAAAGGGATCGAGGGCCTCATTGACTTGCATCGGATCGTCTTCATCCACGACAGAAGGATCGATGCCGGACATCAAGAGCTTGCCTTGGCCAGGATGTGGGGAGACGAAGACGATACCGTCAACCTGCGGCATCGTAAGTTCGGACAGCTTTGTCGGACGTCCGCCCGGGGTTTTGGCAATACGCGCTTCGGACGCAGTCAATGATTGCTGGTTGTAAAACGCATATAGACTTGCTCCGCCCGAATTTCCGAGCAAAATGACTTTTCGAAAATTAAGCGATTTAAGATGCGAGACGCCAGCGGCGACGTCGAACAATGCAATCTCATGCTCCAGCCGCAGGTCGTTGCCGATCGACCGTGGTCCCTGTACCCAGCACGCGCATCCGGCATCGAGAATAAATGGCACGAGATAGTGGGTAACGGCCATTTCCCGCGGGTGCATGATGGAGACGACCGTCGTTTCTTTACCAGTTGCAGTAAACAAAAAACCAAGTGTTTTTTGGCCATCCGCCGTCATCAAGGCATAAGGCACCATTTGGTAAGGTCGATCCATCAAACGGGGATCCCAATTAGCGCCACGCATGCCTGCGGTTATTTGCGGCTTAACATCTTCCTTCATCGCTGCCTCCGAATTGATACCATCTCAATTAAGATACACACGAACCAAATCGAAGTCAATTTAAATTGAGACCAAATTAATTAATCTTTTTCTCGCTTCCAGGTTTGCTTTCCCAATGACAACAAGGCGACATTTTCGTGCGGGGTGCAGTTAATTGACATACCGTCAATATAAGTATGTATTCCGTTTTCCATTGCAAGGAGTTTTTCGGGATGAGGAACGCTTCATGGGCTCTTCCCGTATCGCGTATTTAACGCGAGGGCGCTATCGGCCAGGTGACTGACTTCGCGACGGAGACTGCCCGCTGTATTCGCCCATACGTTGCGCATGAGCCATCAGTTCAGGGCTTCTTATTAGCGGCACAAAAAGGGAAATCAGAATGCCGCGCGGTCCGTCGATAATTTACTGTGCGTATTGTTGCGGCAGCTCAGTCCATTGCTCGGCGTGGACAGGGGGCTGGCGATCTGACTTCATTTCACAACTTCTTGGTTTATGCGGATCGGAACAGCTTCTTCACGCCCGATCCACAGAACCATAAAAATTGGGACGCCAGGCCCCGATTCTTGCTTACTTCGCCACTACCGACCAATAGGTCCGGATATTGGTGAATTCCCGCACGCCTGCAGCAGCAAGCTCGCG